>JAILZS010000008.1 GCA_023512375.1 Bacillota bacterium
GGCCGCCCCCGCCCGCGCCCCCCGCCCCCTGGCCGGTGCGGGCGGCGCGGGCGGCGGTGGTGGTGCGCCTGGCGGCGGCCATCGCCCTACGCGCCTGGCTTGCCACCCGCCTGGCGCGCGGGCGGGGCGCCGAGGCGCGACAGGCAGCCGAGGAACGCGTATGGGCGGACGCCGGCCGGCGCCTGGCCGCCGCCGCCACGCGTTTGGGAGGGCTCCTCATCAAGGTGGGGCAGTTCCTCTCCACCCGGGTGGACCTCTTCCCCGAGGCGTTCACCGTACCCCTGGCCGGCCTGCGGGACGTGGTGCCTGCTGCCCCTTGGCCCGAGGTGCGCGCCCGCTTGGAGGAGGCGTACGGCCCGCCTGACGGCTGGCCCTTCGCCGCCGTCGACGACCGCCCCCTCGCCGCCGCCTCCCTCGCCCAGGTGCACCGGGCATCCCTGCGCGACGGGCGACCCGTGGTGCTCAAGGTGCTGCGCCCGGGCATCGAGGCCCTGGTCGAGACCGACCTGGCCACAGTGAGCCGCATCCTCGCCTGGGCGGGCCGCCACACGGCGTGGGGGCGGCGCTACGACCTGGGGGCGATCGCGCGGGAGTTCGCGGCCGTCACGCGCCAGGAGCTCGACATGCCCGGCGAGGGCGTGCGCGCGGAGCGCTTCCGCGCCATGTTCGCCGACGACCCCCGCGTGCGCGCCCCCGCGGCGCTGCGCGACCTCACCCGCCCCGGCGTCCTCGTGCTCGAGGAGGTGGGAGGGCTCCCGCCCCAGGCGGAGGCCCTCCAGGCCGCCGGGATCGATCCCGTGGCCGTCGCCGACCTCCTGCTCGAGAGCTACATGCGCCAGTGGCTCAGCGAGGGCCTCTTCCACGCCGACCCCCACGCCGGCAACCTGTTCGTGCAGGCGGACGGCGCCGTCACCTACGTCGACTTCGGCATGATGGCGGAGATCGGGCCGGAGGACCGCGCCCACCTGCGCGACCTCGTGCTGTCGCTGGTGGGGCGCGACGCCGAGGGCACGGCCGACGCCCTCGACGCCCTGGGGTTCTTGCGGCCGGGGGTGGACCGCCGTCCTCTGGAGCGCGCCCTCGCCTACCTCCTGGGCCGCCTGTTCGACCCCGCCGGCGCCGCCATGGCGGCGCGGGAGACGGCGGAGGTGGAGGCGATCCTGACGGAGATGCGCGCCTTCCTCCACACCCACCCCTTCCAGATCCCCGCCCGCTACGCCTTCCTGGGGAGGGCCCTGGGCATGCTGGCCGGCCTCACCGCCGCCCTCGCCCCCGACCGCCCGTTCCTCCCCGCCCTCGCCCGCGCCGCCCGGGCGGAGATGGCGCGCTCCCGCCGCCGCACCCCGTCGGGGTGGGACGTGCGCTCGGCCCTGCGGGCCGCACTCGCCTGGGCGCGGGGCGACCAGGAGGCCTTCGCCGCCGCCATCGAGCGCCTCTGGCCCGCCTGGCGCGACGTGGTGCGCGAGGGCGTCGCCCTGTGGCGCCTCGCCCGCCGCCTGGCGCGGGGAGAGCTGGTCCTCGCCCCCCCGCCCACCCCTCCCGCCCCGGGGGAGCGACGTACCGCCGCCGCCCTGGTGGCGGCCGGGGCGGGCGTCGCCGCCGCCGTGCTGGGCGCCGGCGCGCCCTGGGCGCGCGACCTCCTCGGCCTGGCGGCGGTGGCGCTCGCCCTGTGGGCCCTACGCCCCTGAGCCTCTCGCCCCCGCGTCCGCCCCGCCCGGGGCAAGGGGGTCGAGCCCCCGGCGCAGCCGGTCGCGCGCCGCGAGGATGCGCTCCGGCCAGGGCGACTCGCACACTACCGGGCGGCCGTCGCGCGGGTGGGGGAAGGCGAGGCGCGCGGCGTGCAAGAGCTGGCCCTCCCCCGACCGCCGGTCGGCTGCCGTGCCGTACAGGGGGTCGCCGGCCACCGGGCAGCCCAGCGACGCCAGGTGGACCCGGATCTGGTGCGTGCGGCCGGTCTCCAGGCGGCACTCGACCACCGCCCCTCGGGCGTGCTGCTCCAGGACGGCGAAGTGCGTCACCGCAGGCCTGCCGTCCCCCCGCACCGCCTGGCGCAGGCGGTCGCGCGGATGGCGGCCCAGAGGCGCCTCCACCCGGCCGCGCGCCGCCGGCAGGTGCCCGCGTACGACCGCCACGTAGGTGCGTTCCACCTCGTGCCGGGCGATGAGGTCCGACAGGGCGCGCCGCACGCGCTCCTCCTTCGCCACGACGAGAAGGCCGCTCGTGTCTTTGTCGAGGCGGTGGACGATGCCGGGGCGCTGCGGGTCCTGGGACGCCAGGGGACCCCCCCGGCCCAGGAGCGCGTTGACCAGCGTCCCCTCGCGGTGGCCCGCGGCAGGGTGCACCACCATGCCTGCCGGCTTGTCCACCACCAGGAGGTCGTCGTCCTCGTACACCACGCGCAGCGGCAGGCGCTCGGGCGTAGGCGCCCCTTCGGGGACGGCGGCGGAGGCCGGCGTCCGCGCCACCGCCAGGCGGTCGCCCGCCGCCACCCGCGCGTCGGCCGCCAGGGGGCGGCCGCCCCGCGTCACCTCGCCGGCGGCGAACAGGGCGGCGGCCCGCGCCCGCGACAGTCCCAGGGCATGGGCGAGGGCGCGGTCGGCGCGCCAGCCGTCGGCCTCGGGCGGCACCGCCACCTCCGTTCCGCCGGCGCCCCCCTCCCCGTTCAGCCGCCCTCCCTCCCGTCCCAAGCGGGCATGCGCACGAGCTCCCACGCCAGCCACACCACCCCGACGGTGACGGCGGCGTCGGCAAGATTGAACACCGGCCACGGGCCGACGCTGACGAAGTCCACGACCGCATGGCGGACCAGGCGGTCGAGGAGGTTGCCCACAGCTCCCCCCAGCACGAGGCCTAACGCCCACGCCACGGCAGGCCGCGCCGCCCGTCCGCTCACCCACCACAGGCCTGCCGCCGCTAGCGCGCCCACCGCCGCCAGGGGGCGATCGCCGCCGCCGAACAGGCCGAACGCCGCCCCCGTGTTATGCACCAAAACGAGGCGAAGCCACGGCACCAAGAGGGTGAGGCCGCCTTCCGGGAGGCGGGTGAGCGCCAGCGCCTTCGTGGCCTGGTCGGCGGCCACGACTGCCAGGGCGGCGGCCACCGCGCGTCCGCGCAGGCGCGCCCGCCCGCCGCTCTCCCCCGCCATGCCCTACCCCCCGCCCCTTAGGCGCCGCGCCCTCCCCGCCCGGCGCCCTCGCCTTCCTCCGGTTCGTAGGCGCGCCCGCCGGGCCGCCGGGCGAGCTCCGGGAAGGCCTGTCCCGGGGTGTCGGCACGCGGGTCGGCGAGGGCGTCCACCGCCTCGACCACGCCGTCGTCGCCCCCCTCGCCCGCCGCTTCGGGCGCGGCCTCGTCCTGCGGGCCGTTGGCCGTCCCGTGCGCAGCCAGCGCCCGCCACACATCCTCGCCGTCGACGCCGGGCGTCTCGCGCCCCCCGCCGTAGGGCATGGGGACGATCTCCTCGCCCAGCGTACGGGCCGTGCGGACAGCGCGCGAAGCCGCCTCCACCTCCTCCTGGCAGGGAAGGCAGAGGGCCGCCCAGGGGAGGGCGCGGAGGCGTGCGTCCCCGATCGGCCCGCCGCACCGCTCGCACCGCCCGAAGCGGCCGTCGGCCAGTCGCCTGCGCGCCGCCTCGACCGCCTCCAGGCGCGCCCGCGCCGCCAGGTAGAGGCCCATGTCCTTCTCCCGCTCGAAGGTCTCGCTCCCCAGGTCCGCGCCCTCGTTGTCTGCCGTCGGGTCTCCGCCCACGGACACGGAGAGCGGTCGGTCCAGGCCCGCCTCCACCAGGTTCTGGACGCGCTGTCGCGCCTCCTCCTCGGCGCGCCGAAGACGCCGAGCCGCCTCGTCCTGGTCCACGCCCTCGCCTCCCCCGCTTGGCTTCGCTCACCCCACCCGCATGGGCGTGGGGGCGGGCGCCGTCTCGCGCTGGACGATGCGCACCACCTCGGCCACCACGTGGCCGATGCCGGGCAGGTGGGCGAGGAAGGCGTTGCGCAGGAGGAGGATGACCAGCGCCCCCAGGAGCGTGAAGCCCACCGCCATGCCCAGGCCGCGCGCCGCGCCGGCCGCGAAGTTGAGCCAGAGCATGCGCCAAGGCCGGCGGTAGAGGTCGACGTAGGCCCCCAGGTTGGCCTCCTCCAGGCGGGCGGCGATCTGGCCGAGGATCGCCTCTGCCCCGCGCCCTACCCGCCGAACGCCCCGCCCGTCCTCGCCCGTGCCAACCCCCCGCCGCCTAGCCTGCCTCGCCCGCCGTCCGCGCACTCGCCTCCCGCGCCTCCAGCGCCTCCCGGCAGCGGCGGCACACCGGCCCGCGAGGACCCTCCACCAGGTCCTCGACCACCCGCCAGCACCGGGCGCAGCGCGCGCCGGGCGCGGGCGCCGCGCCCACCTCCCCCGCCTCGCCGGCTACGGCGAGCGAGCTCACGCCGAACCATGCCGGCGCGTCCTCGCCCAGCGCGGCCAAGGCCTCGCGTTCGCCCGTGTCCAGGCCGAGCGTCAGGCGGGCTTCCAGATTGGCCCGGATGCGCCCTTCGGCGCGCGCCCGCTCGAGCGCCGCCAGGGCGCGCTCCCGCACCCCGGCGAGTCGTTCTACCGCCGCCCGCACACGGCGCTCCGCTTCCCCCACGACGGGGGGCGGTCCCCACTCGGCCAGGATGGCGCGGTCGGGGGCGCCGGCCGGGCGCGGCAGGTGCTCCCACGCCTCCTCCGCCGTGAAGGGGAGGACGGGCGCCAGGAGCAGGATGAGCCAGCGCGCGATCTCCCACAGCACCGACTGGGTGGCGCGGCGTGGCGGGGCGTCGGGCGCCTCCGCGTACAGGCGGTCCTTCACCATGTCGAGGTACTGGGCGGACAGGTCGGTCACGGCGTAGGCGTACAGGCGCTGGTAGACGGCGTGGAACCGGAAGGCGGCGTAGTCGTCCAGGCAGGCCGACACCACCTCGGCCAGGCGGGCGCGGGCGTCCATGTCCAGGGGCGAGAGCGGCCATGCCCCCGCGCCGGGCGTGAAGTCGCCCAGATTCGCGAGGAGGAAGCGCACCGTGTTGCGCAGCTTGCGGTAGGCGTCGCCCACCTGGTCGAGGATCGCCTCGGACATGCGGCTGTCGGCCGTGAAGTCGGCGGAAACCACCCAGAGCCTGAGGACGTCGGCGCCCCGCCGCGCCACCGCCTCCATGGCGTCGATGCCGTTGCCGAGCGACTTCGACATCTTCCGCCCCTCGCCGTCCACCACGAAGCCGTGGCACAGGCAGTGGCGGAACGGCGCCTCGCCCTGGGCGGCCACCGCCGTGATCATGGCCGAGTTGAACCAACCCCGGAACTGGTCGGTTCCCTCGAGGTACAGGTCGGCGGGGAACGCCAGGTCCGGGTCGCGCGCCAGCACGGCCTGATGGGATGAGCCGGCGTCGAACCACACGTCGAGCGTGTCCCGCTCCAGGTCGAAGGCGTCGTGCCCGCAGGCGGGGCAGGTGAAGCCCAGGGGGACGAAGCGCTCGGGGGGCGAGGTCCACCAGCTGTCGGCGCCCTCGCGCTCGAAGATGGCGGCGATGTGGTCGATCGTGGCGGGGGTGACGGCGGGGGCGCGGCAGGACCGGCACCAAAGGACCGGGATGGGAAGGCCCCACACGCGCTGGCGGGAGATGCACCACGACTCGCGTTCGGCGAGCATGCGCGCCATGCGCTCCTCGCCCCAGGCGGGATGCCAACGCACCGTGGCCACCGCCGCCCGAAGCGCGTCCCGCAGGGGGTCGAGGGTGCAGAACCACTGCTCGGTGGCGCGGAAGAGCACGGGCGTCTTCGATCGCCAGCAGTGCGGGTACTCGTGCACGATGCGGTCGTAGGCCAGGAGCACCCCCTTCTCCCGCAGGGCCTCCACGATCGCCCCTTCCGCCCCGAGCCAGTCCAGGCCGGCGAACGGGCCGGTCTCGGGCGTCAGGCGCCCGCGCTCGTCCACGCCCACCATGACCTCGAGGCCGTAACGCCGACCCGTGAGGAAGTCCTCGGCGCCGTGACCGGGGGCCGTGTGCACGAGGCCCGTGCCGTCCTCGGACGTCACGTACTCGGCCAGCACGAGGGGGACGGGGGCGGAAGAGAAGGGCGGGCGGGCCGAGAGCCCCTCCAGCTCCCTCCCCCGGCGACGCGGCCCCTCGCCCCGGCGCACGAGGCCCATGGCCGCCAGGGCGGCCTCGGCCCGCGCCACGGCCAGGAGGAGATGGCCGCGGTCGGTCGGCACCGCCTCGTACTCCAGGTCGGGGTGGACGGCCACGGCCCGGTCGGCCGGGAGCGTCCAGGCGGTAGTGGTCCAGATGACGGCGCTCGTGTCGGCCGGCAGGCCCCCTGCATCCACGAGGGGGAAGGCGACGTACAGCGACGGGGAGGTCTCGGGCCCGTACTCGATCTCCGCGTCGGCCAGGGCGGTCTCGCACACCGGGCACCACATCACCGCGCGCAGGCCGCGCACGATGAGGCCGCGCTCGTACAGGCGGCCGAAGACGCGCGTCTCGGCCGCCTCGTAGGCGGGCTGCAGGGTGGCATAGGGGTGCTCCCAGTCGCCCAGCACACCCAGGCGCCGGAACTGCTCCGTCATGGCCTCGATGTGGCGCAGGGCGAAGGTGCGCGACACGCGCCGCACCTCCACCGGGTCGAGGGCGTGGCGGTCGAGCTCGAGCTCCGCCAACGCCTTGTGCTCGATGGGCAGGCCGTGGGTGTCCCATCCCGGCACGAACACCACGTCCTCGCCCATGAGCCAGTGGGCCCGGTTGGCGATGTCTTTGAGGATCTTGTTCATCGCCGTCCCCACGTGGATCTCGCCGTTGGCGTACGGGGGGCCGTCGTGCAGCACCCACCGTCGCCGGCCGGCGCGGGCGCGCCTCAGCCGCCCGTACAGGTCCTCCTCCTGCCACGCCGCCAAGCGCAACGGCTCGCGCTCCGGCAGCGAGGCGCGCATGGGGAAGTCGGTGCGAGGCAGGTTCATCGTGTCGCTGTAGGGGCTGCGCTCGGCCATGCGGGCTCCTCCTCGCTGCCGCGGACGCGACGCGCGCCCTCGCCGAAGGGGCGAGAGCGCGCGCTCCGCGGTACCACCATTCTTGGTCCTCTGCCCGGTAACGGCGGGGTGCCGTCGCGGTCTGGGGGCGTCGGCCCCTCGCCCGCGCCCTCGGGGGCGATGGCTTCGGGGGGGCGGACACCGGCTCGCACCCGACCCGGTTCGCTTGGCCCGCATCACACCCGTCGCGTCCCCGTCTGCGGTGTGCTTCGTTGCTTGTCGACGTACCGGACCATACCAGAGGGAGGCCGCCGGGTCAACGGCGCGCGGCCTGCGCCCTCTCCCCCCGGCCGGCCACCGCGCGCACCACCGTCTGGTCGAGCTCCCCCATGCCTTGCGCCGCCGCCTGCCAGAACATCTCGCTCCCCGCCGCCGTCAGGGGAAGGGGGCAGGCGGCGGCGTGCGCCATGTCGAGGGCGAGGACGAAGTCCTTGAGGCGGTTGGCGAGCGAGAAGCCCGGCTCGGTGCGGCCGCTCCGCACCCGGTCGAGGAGGATCTCCGCCGAGCGCGACTGGGAGGTGGTGGCGCCGAGCATCTCCAGCACCCGCTCGCCGTCCAAGCCGAGGGCGAGGGCGAGGGCGTACCCCTCGGCGGCGGCGGCCAGGTTGAGCCCCCCCACGAGGTTCTGGATGAGCTTCACGGCCTGCCCGGCCCCCACCGGCCCCACGGCGTGGACGACGCGGGCGATGGCGTCGAAGAACGGCCGCGCCCGCTCCAGGGCCGCGCCCTCGCCGCCCACGAACACCGTCAGGCTCCCCTCCCGCGCCCCCGCCTCTCCCCCCGTGACCGGCGCGTCGAGGAAGGCGATCTGCCGGTCGGCGCAGGCCTGCGCGATCTCCCGCGCCGCCGCAGGGCCGACGGTGGACAGGTCGACGGCTACGGCGCCGGGCGGCGCCGCGGCGAGCGCCCCCGCCTCGCCCAGCCAAACGGCGCGCACGGCGGCGGTGTCCGTCACGCACGAGGCCACCACCTCCGCACCCTGCGCCGCCTCGGCCGGGGTGGCGGCGGCCCGCGCGCCGGAGCGCACCAGCGGCTCCAACCGGGCGGGCGTCCGATTGTACACGCGCACCTCGTGACCCGCCTTCAGGAGGTTCGTCACCATGCCCGCGCCCATGACGCCGGCGCCGAGGAATCCCACCCGCATCTTGCGCCCTCCCCGCGGCGCGCACCCTTGCCGCCGCGCCGAATAATGTGTATACCGATGATGATTAGGGGGTATGGACATGGAGCCCCGGGAAACCGGCCCCGTCGCCAGCCTTCCCGTCGCCGACGATCCGCCCGAGGCCCTGGTCGCCGGTCTGCCGGCTGTCCGCCTCGGCGCCGCCGCCCTCTCCGATGTGGAACTTCTCGCCGTGGGCGCCTACTTCCCCCTGCGCGGCTTCGTCTCCGCCGTCGACCACGCGGCTGTGGTGGAGACGGCCTGCCTGGCCGACGGAAGCCCCTTCGGCCTGCCGATCGCCCTTGCCGCCTCCCCGGCGGAGGCGTCGGCCGCCTCCCGGCGGGGGGCCTGCGCCCTCGTGGGGCAGGACGGTCGGGTGTACGGTCGGTTGGACGAGGTGGAGGCGTACACCATCGCGCCCGCGCCCACCGCCGCCGCCCTGTACGGCACCGCCGACCCCGCCCACCCCGGCGTGGCCCGCTTCCTCTCCCAAGGGCCGGTCCGGCTCTCCGGTCGCGTCACGCTTTTGCGCCGCCCCCCTCTGCCCCAGCGCCGGCACGTGCTCGATCCGGCCGAGGTGCGCCGCCTGGCGGGCGAGCGCGGCTGGCGCACCGTCGTCGCCTTCCAGACCCGCAACCCCGTCCACCGCGCCCATGAGTACATCCAGAAGGTGGCGCTCGAGCTCGTGGACGGCCTGCTCCTCCACCCGCTCGTGGGAGAGACGCGGGAGGAGGACCTGCCGGACGGCGCCCGCATGCGCGCCTACCGCGCCCTCCTCGACCATTACTACCCCCCGGACCGGGTCCTGCTCGCCGCCTACCCGGCGGCCATGCGCTACGCCGGCCCGCGCGAGGCCCTCCTCCACGCCCGCGCCCGGCGCAACTACGGGTGCACGCACTTCATCGTCGGCCGCGATCACGCCGGGGTGGGAGGCTACTACGCCCCCGACGCGGCCCAGCGCCTCGTGGCCGCCCACGCCGACCGCCTGGGCATTACGGTCCTCGCCTTCTCGCCCGCCTTCTACTGCCGGCGCTGCGGCCAGATGGCCACGGAGCGCACCTGCCCCCACCCTACCGGCGACCACCTCGCCCTCTCCGGGACGGAGGTGCGCCGGCGCCTGCGCGCGGGCGAGGCGCTGCCGCCCGAGTTCACCCGCCCCGAGGTGGCGGCGGCGCTGGCCGACGCGCTCGCCGCCCCCGCTTCCCGCTAGGAGAACATCACAGGAGGGATGTCTGTGCCTGACACGAACGCCCCGCTTCCCGCCTGGCTGGACGGCGCCAACGCGGTGCTGGAGCCCATGACGCCGCAGGCGGTCCTCGCCTGGGCCGTCGACCGCCACGGCGAGCGCATCGCCCTGGCCAGCGCCTTCGGTGCCGAGGACATGGTCCTCATCGACATGCTGGCCCGCCTCGGCCGCCCCTTCCGCCTCTTCTACCTCGACACCGACGTCCTCTTCCCTGAGACGTACGCCCTGGTCGAGCGCGTCGTCGAACGCTACGGCGTGCGCCCCGAGCGCGTGCGCCCCCTCCTCACCCTGGACGAGCAGGCGCGCCAGTACGGAGACGCCCTGTGGGCACGGGAACCCGACCGGTGCTGCGCCCTGCGCAAGGTGGAGCCGCTCGGGCGGGCGCTTTCCGGCCTCGAGGCCTGGATCACCGGCATCCGGCGCGACCAGACGCCCCAGCGCCGCACCGCCCGGCGCCTGGAGTGGGACGGCGCCCACGGCCTGTACAAGTTCAACCCCCTGGCACCCTGGCGGTCGCAGGAGGTATGGGACTACATCCGGGCGAACGACGTCCCCTACAACCCCCTGCACGACGCCGGCTACCCGAGCATCGGCTGCACCCATTGCACCCGCCCGGTGGCTCCCGGCGAGGACCCGAGGGCGGGGCGGTGGTCGGGGTTCGACAAGACGGAGTGCGGCCTGCACGTCCCACTCGCCGGACGCTAGGTCGCCCCGGACGGGAGGGATGGCCACGGGCAAGCCCCGCGTCGCCGTATGCCGCGCCCTTCCTGGGCGCACGCTGGAGATCCTGTCGGAGGCGTGCGAGGTGGAGCTCGCCTCCCCCGACGACGGTGCGCCCCCGCCCGAGCGCTGGGCCGAGGCCGTGCGCCGGGCGGAGGGCGTCCTCCTGTGCGTGGGTGAGCGCCTGGACGGGGTCCTTGTCGCCCAGTCGTCCGCCTTGCGCGCGGTGGCCAGCATGTCGGCCGGGGTCGACCACGTCGACCTCCGGGCCCTCGGGGCCCGCGGCATCCCGCTGGCCACGATCGGCCCCGTCTTGTCCGAGGCCACGGCCGACCTGGCCTTCGCCCTCGTGCTCATGGCCGCCCGCCGCCTGGGCGAGGGTGAACGGGCGGTGCGGGCGGGAACCTGGCGGGGCTGGGCGCCCGGGTACCTCACGGGCCTCGAGGTGCACGGCGCGACCCTAGGCATCCTCGGCATGGGGAGGATCGGCCGTGCCCTCGCCCGACGGGGGCGCGGGTTCGGCATGCGCGTCCTGTACCACAACCGCCGCCCCCTGCCGCCCGAACAGGCGGAGGGGGCGGAATATCGTTCCTTGGAGGACCTCCTGGCGGAGAGCGACCATCTCGTCTCCCTCCTGCCGTCCACGCCCGAGACGCGCCACCTCCTCGACCGCGCCGCCCTCATGCGCATGCGCACCGACGCCGTGCTCGTGAACGCCGGCAGAGGCGACACGCTCGACCTCGACGCCCTGGTCGACCTTCTGCGCCAGGGGCGGTTTACGGGCGTGGGCCTGGACGTCTACCCGCGGGAACCACTGCCCCCCGACCATCCGGTGCTCGGCTTTGAGCGCGTCGTCGCCCTTCCCCACCTGGGGAGCAACACGCGCGCCACCCGGGCCGCCATGGCGGAGACGGCGGCACGCGCCCTCCTCGCCCTGTTGCGGGGGGAGGCGCTGCCGCCCGGGGCTGTGGCCGAGGCCACAGCTTGAACCTCAGGGCGCCTCCACCTCGATCCCCGGCACGGGCGCCTCGCGCAACACCTCGTTCGTGTTGCCCAGGGCCCGCCCCACCACTTCCGCCGCGGGCAGCTCCCCGGGCGGGTAGAGCACCAGGAGACCGCCTGCGCTCGCGGGCGCCCCCCCCATCGTCACCCGCAGGCCCTGGGCCCGCAGGCGGGCGGCGTACGCCTGCCCCTCGGGGGTGTCTGACACCGCGGCGGTCACCTCGCCGGGCGGCGGCAGGGGGGGTAGGCCGGTCTGCGGGTGGCGCGCGCCGTAGGGCCGTAGCGCCGCCTCGATGCCCTGGGGGGTGAGGATGTCGTAGTAGGCGCCGATGATCCGCCCCTCCGCGTTGACACCCGGCAGGGCGGTGGAGTCGATCACCATCGTGTCGGCCAGGTGCCCGAGGCTCACGGAACGGATATGCGCCTCGTCCGCCAGGGCGAGGAGCGACACGAGCTGACCCGTGGAGAGGTCGGTGGCGAAGTCGGTGCGCAGGACCCCCGCCAGGCGCATGAGGCGCGACGGCGTGGCGTGGCGCAGGACCTGGTTCTTGAGGGCCTCCATCACCTGCAGCCCGGCGCTCTGCCGCTGGAAGGCGTTGACGCGGTAGCCGTTGCCCGCCTCGTTCTGGCGGATGCGCACGTAGGCCAGGGCCTGGGCCCCGTCCATGTGCTGGTAGCCGGGCGCGAAGTCGGCGTGGCTGTAGGTGGGGTCGTACAGGCGGGCGGGCACCCGGATCCACACCCCGCCCACGTCGTCGATGGCGGCCGCGAAGCCGGCAAAGTCCGCCTCCACGTACCCCTGGATGGGCATGCCGATGAGGCGCGACACCGCCTGCATCTCCAGTTGCGGCCCCCCCATGAGGAGGGCGGACTTGATCTTGGGGATCGGGTCGTTCCAGCCCGGGAAAGCCACCATCGTGTCGCGCGGCACCGAGATGACCACCACCTCCCGCCGCGCCGGGTCGGTGTGGACGACGTACAGGAGGTCGGCCATGCCCGGCGCGGTGGGCGTCGCGGCGTCCCGCGCGTTGTTGCCGATGAGGAGGATGTTCTCGCTTCGGCCGCCGGCGAGCAGGGAGGCGGCGGCGCGGGCGAGCGAACGTCCGACCGGGGCGGCGTGCCTGCTGGCGGCCACCGCCGCCGCCGCTCCCAATGCGATGGCCACGGCGGCGGCGACGACCGGCCGGCGCACCCGCCGCCTACGGGCGGGGGGCGCGGCCTCGGACGGGCGACGGCGACCGGACATGGGGCCACCCTCCCTCCCTACGTCGGGCGGGTCGTCCTGGCGGGCGGGGTGCGGACCGCGCCGCACCGCTAGGGTATACGCCTTCGCCTGCGCGAGCCGAACTCCTCTCCCCGGGGCGAAGCCGGTCGAACGGGGTCGATCCCGCCCTCACCAGGGGCGGGGTCCGAAGAGGACCCGCACCCCGTCGGCGCTGGCGAGCACGACGCGTCCGTCGGCATCGCGCTCGGCCGAGCGAAGGCGCGACAGGGCGAGCATCGCCTCCCCCACGAAGACCAGCTTGAGGGCGTCTTCGCCCCCCGCCGTCCCCGCCTCGCCGCGGGCCAGACGCACCGGCAGGTTGCGCAGGCGCAGGCCGCCCGCCTCCAGGCGCAGGTACACCTCGCCCGGAAGCTCGCCGAGCAGGGCGAGGGCGCGTTCCGCTACGCCTTCCCCGCCTCCGGGCGCCGTCACGTCGAACCGCCCGCCCGCGCCGCTCGAAGGGCCAGGGCGGCGGCCACCGCCTCCTCCAGCTCCGCCGTCGCCAGGCCATGCCCCGCCCCCGCCTCCGCCCAGAGCAAAAACTCGGCGTTCCCCTCCGGCCCGAGGATGGGCGAGGCCATGACCGCCCGCGCCCCCACGCCGACGGCCGCCAGGGAGGCGGCGACGGCCGTCACCGCCCGCCGCCAGTCGGCGGGGTCGGCGACCACCCCCCGCCGCCCCACCCGCGCCGGCCCCGCCTCGAACTGGGGCTTGACGAGGCAGACGGCGTGGCCGCCGGCGCGCAAGAGGTCGCCGATCGCCGGCGCCACCTTCGTGAGGGAGATGAAGGCGAGGTCGGCCGTGACCACCTCCACCCTCTCCGGCAGGTCGTCCGCCCGCAGGTGGCGCGCATTCGTGCCCTCGCGCACCACCACCCGCGCATCCTGCCTGAGGCGCCAGGCCAAGAGCCCGCGCCCGACGTCCACGGCGTAGACGCGCCGCGCGCCGTGGGCGAGAAGGCAGTCGGTGAAGCCGCCCGTGGAGGACCCCAGGTCGGCGCAGACGGCGCCGGCGACCGGCACCGGCCAGCGCTCCAAGGCCGCCTCCAGCTTCCTACCGCCGCGCGAGGCGTAGCGGGGGCCGGAACGCAGGCGCACGGCCGGCTCGCCCCGCACGCGGTCGCCAGGCCGGGGGCGCTCCGCGCCCTCGACCTCCACCTCGCCCGCCAACAGGGCCGCGGCCGCCTGCGATCGGGTGGCGAACAGGCCGCGCCGCACCAGGTGCTGGTCGAGGCGCTCCCCCCGACCCTCGGCCGCCACCCTAGCCCCCGCCCCCCCGCCGCTCACCCGCCACCCGTACCCGGCCGCGGCCCGCCGCCCCGAGAGGGGTGGCGGCGGGCAGGGCGGTGAGGAAGGCGTGGACGCGCTCGGCCACGCCGGCGCTGTCGAGGCCGAGCTCGGACAAGAGGGCCCCCCGCTCCCCGTGGGGGACGAAGGCGTCCGGCAGCCCCAGGCGGAGGAAGGGCACCGCGCCCAGCCCGGCCGCGTCCAGGCAGGCGCGCACGGCGTCGCCGAACCCGCCCGCCACGGTCCCCTCCTCTAGGGTCACCACCGCCCGCGCCGATCGCGCCGCCCGCTGCGCCAAGCCCTCGTCCAGGGGCTTGACGAAGACGGCGTCCGCCACCATCGCCTCGACGCCCTGGCGCGCGAGGATCTCCGCCGCCCCCTGCGCCACCGCCACCATGCTGCCGACGGCCAGGATGGCGACGTCGCGCCCGGTCCGCAACACCTCGCCCCGCCCCACCTGTACGGGGCGGGGGGGCCCGTCGTAAGCGACGTCGGGCACGCTCCCCTTGGGGTAGCGCAGCGCCCAAGGGCCCTGGCTCGCCAGGGCGGCGGCCATGAGGTCGCGCAGCATGGCGGCGTCGCGCGGCGCCGCCAGCACGAGGTCGGGCACCGCCCGGAGGTAGGCGAGGTCGAAGGCGCCGTGGTGTGTCGGCCCGTCCTCGCCTGCGATCCCGGCGCGGTCGAGGCAGAACAGGACGGGAAGGCGCTGGAGGGCGACGTCATGGATGACGATGTCGTACGCCCGCTGCAGGAAGGTGGAGTAGATGGCGACGATGGGGCGCATGCCCCCCGCGGCCAGGCCGGCGGCGAAGGTGACGGCATGGTTTTCCGCGATGCCGACGTCGAAGAAGCGGTCGGGGTAGGCGGCGTGGAACGCCCCCAGCCCGGTGCCGTCCTCCATCGCGGCGGTGATGGCCACCACGCGCGGGTCACCCCGCGCCAGGCGGACGGCGATCTCGCCGAACGCCTGGCTCCAGGAGGGCCTCCCCCCCTTTCCGCCCAGGGGGCGGCCGGTGGCGGGGTCGAACGGCCCGCCGCCGTGGAAGCGGTCGCGGGCGCTGGCCGCGGGGGCGTACCCGCGGCCCTTCTCGGTCACCGCGTGCACCACCACCGGCCCGCCCATGGCCCGCGCCCGCTCCAGGATATCCTCCACCAGGGCGCGGTCGTGGCCGTCGATGGGCCCTAGGTAACGGAAGCCGAGCGCCTCGAAGAACGCCCCCGGCACCACGAGATGGCGCAGGCTCTCCTTGAGCCGCTCGGCAGCGCGGGCCGTGCGCGGGCCGACCACGGGGATGGCCCTGAGCGTGGCCTCCAGGTCATGCTTCATCTGCTGGTAGGTGGGGGCGCTGCGGATGCGCGTCAGGTAGGTGGAGAGCGCCCCTACGTTGGGGGAGATGGACATGGAGTTGTCGTTGAGGAGGACGACGATGTCCGTGCCCAGCGTGCCGGCGTTGTTGAGAGCCTCGAACGCCAGCCCGCCCGTGAGGGCGCCGTCCCCCACGAGCACCGCCACCGCGCCCCGGCCGCCCGACAGGTCGCGCGCCTTGGCGAACCCCAGGGCGGCGGCGATGCCCGTGGAGGCGTGGGCGGTGCCGTAGGCGTCGTACGGCGACTCCTCGCGCCGGGGGAAACCCGACAGCCCGCCGCGCTGGCGCAACGTGGCAAAGGCCTCCCGCCGCCCCGTCACCAGCTTGTGGGCATACGCCTGGTGGCCGACGTCGAACACGAGGACGTCGGCCGGGTCGTGGAACACGCGGTGCAGGGCGAGGACGAGCTCGACCGCGCCCAGGCTCGCCCCCACGTGCCCCCCGTTGCGGGCGCACGTCTCGACGATCTTCGACCGGATCTCCCGCGCCAGGGCGTCGAGCTCCGGCCCCGTCAGGGAGACCAGATCGGCGGGCGAGTCAACGCGGTCGAGGACGCCCACGGCTGTTCCCCCTTCCGTCTCCTCCCCGCCCAGGGGCGTGCCGCCGTGACCGCGCGCCGAACAGGGGAGGCAGACCCAAGCGTTCGGTCCAGAATAGCACTTCCCCGCTCAGCCGCACCACCGCCACCGCGTCCGCCAACGCCAGCGTCTTGGCCACGGCCTTCAGGCCCACGTTGGCACCGGCCACCGCCCCCACCGCCACCGCCCCCCACAGCGGGTCGGGCCGGCCGCCCGCCAGGCGGTAGGCGGCACCGGTGGCCAGCGCGCCCGCCAGCGTCCCGGCCACGTCGCCCACGAAGTCGAGGCAGAAGTTCGCCACCTTGTCGGCGTGAGCGATGAGGCGCAGCGACTGCAACGCCCCCGGGTGGTGGCGCGCCGCCCGGGCATGGAAGGGCTCGGGCGGGCAGGCGGCGACGCTCACGCCCACCATGTCGAAGGCCAACCCGAGGGCCACCACGACGCCCACCACGGCCACCGACACCGGGACGGCGGCCGCCCCCGGCAAGGCGCGCTGGGTGGCGAGGACGACGGCGCCGCTCACAAAAAGGGAAAGCGCCCCCATGGCCAGCGCCCGGCGCCCCACCCCGGCAAGGGGACGGCGGCGTGCGGACGGCGCACGGCGGCGCAAACGCATGTCGGGTGGCGGCCGGCCGGATAAACGCTGCGGCTTAGGTCCAGCGGGCTTTCCCCCGCGGGCGGCGCCGGTGTCGCCACCGGCGGGGTTTCCCCGTCTCCCCGCCCGCCGCGCGGCGTCGCCGCGCGCGCTGCTGGACGGCCACTGAGTCCGCACTGTAATCCCCGGCCGGCCTCCTGTGGAACAGCCTAGGAGCTTTCCTCGACGCCTCGCGTCTCCCTTAGCCTCTGTTGCAGGCGCGGTTTCTGACGTCCTGCCGTCCACCGCGCCCACGCAAGGCAGGCTACGCTGCACCCAGCGCGGCCGCGCCAGCGCGCTCGCACCGCATGCAGGTTCTCCCCGGCCCGTAGCGTTCACCACGCGACCGGGTCTCCACGGAGGAGGGCGGAAGCCGCATGCCGTTGCGGCCGACCCCGCCTCCTTAACCCCCAGCAGCACCCGGGGCTGGGCGCCCCAAGCCACCACCAGGGACTTCATCGATTTGCCCGCGACGGCGTTTTACAACCGCCTTGGGGGAGGCGAGGCGCACTAGGATACTGCGCCACCCGTGCGATGCAGTATACCATCGAGTCGCGACGGCACCGAGCGCCGGCACGGCGCGCCGCAACGTCACGCGACGCACCGTCGCGGTCGCGTGCGCGACTACCGCCGGCTTTCGCACCGCGCCGCGGCCAACCGCGCTGTCGCGTGTCGGTGCTGAACGCTTTCGCGTCCATGGCCGCATGCGTCCACGGGTGCGCACGCCTACGCACCGCGCCTAACGCCGGCCGCCGCCCCGTGCCGGACCGACCGCCGTCTGGACGCCGGCCGTATCCTCCCCCGCCCTCTCTCGCACCAGGCGGTCGCCGGGCGTCACCCCGGCCGCCTCGGCCGCCCCCGCGGCCAGTTCGAGCACGGCGCGCGCGCGCAGCACGAGCGGCCCGAGGCGCCACGGGCGCAGGGGGGCGACCACCCGCAGGACGCGCCCCTCCCGGTCGAGGTACACGGCGTCGATGGCCATCCGCATGCCCAGGGCGTGGACGGCGTTGCACGGCTCCAACCACAGCCCCTCGTCCGGTTCCAATGAGGTGCGCCCCAACAGGCCCACCATGCGGGAGCGCGCATCCGCGGCCAAACACACGCGCCCCGCCACCACCCGCCCGTCTTCGCTCCGGCGCACGCACCACGTGCCCTTCGCCGGCACCCTGCTCACGCTCCCTCCTGCGCCCGGTCGGTCCCGCCGCCGACGCCCCGCCGCCCCGTCCCGGCGCGCAGGCAGAGGGCCACGTCGGCCACCCGCACCCAGACCCCCTCCGGCAGGGCGAGGGACCGGCGCGGCAGCCCGTCCGCACCGTACAGGTGATGGTGGCCTAACGCCTGCGCCCGCCACCCGGCGCCGACCCGCTCCAGACGCGCGAGGGCTCCCTCCTCGGCGGTGGGCACCGCCACCGTCACCCCGGGCCCCTCGGCCGCGCCCACCACCAAGACCCCGCGCGCCGGCGGGAGGGCGACGAGTCGCTCGCGCTCCCCCTCGCCCGCGCCGGCCGGGCGCACCGCCAACGTGACCGCTCGCGCCCACCGCCGCCTCCCCCGCAGGAGCGCGACCGCGGACAGGGCGAGGAGGGCCCCTGCCGCCGCAGCGGCCCCCAGGCGCACCGCGGACCGAAGGCGCGACGACGTCCCCCCACCGACCGGGCCCCCCGCCGCGTGCCGCGCGCCGGGTCGGGAGCCGGGCGGGGAGGGAGGGCTCCCCCCGGAGGCCTCCTGCACCGCCCCCGCCTGCCCCGGCGCCAGGCCGACGGTGGCGCCGTCCGGGGCGCCCACGATGCGCTCCTTCCCCGGGGAGAGCCGAAGTGTCTGGCGCCTGCCGCCCGCCTCCACCACGGCCGAGGCCGCGGTCGAGCCGTAGGCGACCAGGGCCAGCCGGCTCCCCAGCCGGCGCCACACCAGGAGCGGCGGCCCTCCCGGCGCCGCCCACAGCGTCGAGCTCGCACCCTTGGCCGGCACCAGCGCCACCGCCCCTCCGCCCGCCGGGACGAGGGCGAACAGCCCTGGCGCCGGCGCCGTCGGCGCCAGAGCGGGCGCCGGCCGCAGGGGCGTCCATCCCAACCAGCGCAACAGCCGCGCCGCGGCGGGAGCCATGGGCGACGCCCCCACCACCGGCCAGCGTTCCGGCCCCGGGTTGTCGCCCACCCGCACCGTCACCCATCCGTCGCCCCGGGCGGCGTAGGCGGCGTTCACCGCCGCCAGGCGGCGGGCGTAGGCGGGGGGAAAGGCGCGTTCGCCCGGATCGGGCTCGTCGTCCGCCACCACCACTGCCCGCACCCCACCCCGCCCGGTGCCGCCCAGCTGGCTGAGCGCCCACGCCGCCGCCGACGCCGCGTCTGTGGGACCCGACCACCCCAGGTGCGGCAGGCGCAAGAGCGAAAGAGGGCCCTCGGACGCGCCCGACCCGAGCCAACGCCGCTCGCCCCGGGCCGCGAACAGCCCCACCGCCACGCGCCAGCCGCGCGGCGCCGCCTGGGACAGGAGATGCACCCAAGCCAGACGCAGGCGCCCGCCCGGGTCGGAGGCCGAGACGCTGGGCGCGACGTCGACCAGCACCGCCAGGACGGGGCCGGGCCGGGCGAAAGCCCCACCGACGCCGCCGGGCAACGCCCACGCCGCCAGGGCGAGCGCCGCCGCCCACGCGCCCCGGAAGACCGCCCCGCCCCTCATCGGAACAGCCCCAGCCGCAGGGCGCGCAGCACCGCCGGCCCCAGCACGAGGAGGAAGAGCCCCGGCAGGATGAACATCACCATGGGGAAGAGCATCTTGACCGGCACCTTGGCTGCGGCCTCCTCGCTGCGCATGAGGCGCAGGCGGCGGAGAAGCTGGGACTGGGCGCGCAGCACGCCGCCGATGCTCGTGCCGAGCTCGTCCGCCTGGGCGACGGCGGCGGCGAACCGGGCCACGTCCTCCACCCCCGTGCGCCGGCCCATCTCCCGCAGGGCGTCGGCCCGCCCCTGGCCGTAGCGCATGCGCACGAGGGCGAGGCGGATCTCCTCCGACAGGGGGTCGGAGCGCCCTTCCGCCACCCGCGTGAGCGCCGCCTCGAACCCGAGCCCGGCCTCCACGCACGTGACCAGCAGGTCGAGCGTATCCGGCAGGGCGCGGGCGATGGCGCGCTGTCGCGCCGTCACCGCCTGCGTGAGGGCGACGGTGGGCAAGAGGGGCCCGACCAGCAAGCCCAGGAGGGCGACGATGACGCCGAGGCGCGCCGGCAGGCCCAAGGCGAGGGCGAGGGTGAGGCCCGCTGCCAGGCCGGCCGCCGCCGCCAGGCCTCGGCCCAGGAGGGCCATGTCGGCCCGGGCCGGCGACCGGCCGGCCCTCTCCAGGGTTCGCGCCATGCCCTCGCGCAGGGAGGCGGGCGTCATGCGCCCGAGGCGTCGCGCCCACGCCGCCAGGAGCGGGTCGACCACCCTGCGCCGGAAGGGCTCAGGGCCCTCGGGTGCCCCCTGCCGCGGGCGGGCCACGGCCTCCAGACGGCGCCTGAGGTCCCGGACCGGGGCCTCCGCCTCCGCCCACGCCCCGACCGCCGCCGCGGCCACCCCGAGGACGAAGATGCCGTATGCCCACGTCGCCCCCTGCACGCCCATCCCCCTTACACGTCGATGCGGCTGACGCGGCGGATCCACAGCGCGCCCACGGCGTCCAGGACGGCGATCGCGGCCAGGATGCCCAGGCCGGCGCGCGTCGTCCACAGCACGGACACGAAGCTCGGCGCCGTGGCCAAGAGGAGCAGCCCCACCCCCACGGGCAGGAGGGTGAGGATGGTGGCGCTGAGGCGGTTCTGGGCCGTGGCGGCGCGCAGGCGCTGGCGCAACTGGATGCGTTCGCGCACGGTGGCGGCGATGCCGTCGAGGATCTCGGCCAGGCTACCGCCCACCTGGCGCTCCACGGCGATGGCCGTGGCCACGAGCGACAGGTCCGGTTGCCCCAGGCGCGCCGCCAGGTCGGCCAGGGAGTCCTCCATCGGCTGGCCCAGGGCGTGGCGGCGGTGGACCTCCAGGAGGTAGGGCCCCAGGGGTTCCGCGGTCTCCCGACCGGCGGCCGCGAAGGCCTGGGCCAGACCGTAGCCGGCGTGGAGGGCGGAGGCCACCAATACCAGCGCGTCGGCCAGCTGCCCCTCCATGGCCCGAAGGCGGGCCTCGGCCCGGCGCCCCAGAAGCCACGGCGGGAGGGCCAAGGCGACAGCCGCCCCCACCGCCGCCGCCGCCGGCCCGGCCACGGCCAGCCCGGCAAGCGAGACGAGGACGACGGCGCCGGCGCGCACCGCCAGGTACTCCCTCGGCGTCAGCCCGACGCCCGCCCGCGCCAGGGCGAGGGCTGCGCCCGAGGCCCGCCCGTCCGCCCCGCGCCGCGGCCGCCGCCGGCGCGGCGCGGCCGCGGGCGTCGGCAGGGCGGCTTGGGGCGAGCCCCCAGCCACCTCCGCCACGCGGCGCGAGAGGGCCCGTCCCGACGCCAGGAGGAGGGGACGGGCGGCGCCCAGGGCGATGCCCAGGCCGAGGACGAAGAGCACCCATGCCCCGTATGCCCTCACGGCACCCTCCCCCCGGCGGCGCCGGCCGCGCCCGCTGCGACCAGGAGGTGGCGCACCCGGCGCCCGCCCCCCTCCAGACGGTCAAGCGCCTTCGGCAAGAGGCCCGTGGGGGCGAACCGTGCCGGTCCCCCGCCCGGGGGCGGGGCGTAGGCGAACAGGTCCTGGAGGGTGATCGTGTCCCCCTCCATGCCCACGACCTCCGTGATGCTCTCCACCCGGCGCCGGCCGTCCCGGTCCCGCCGCTGGTGCACGATGAGGTCGACGGCGGCCACGATCTGCTGGCGGATGGCGCGCAGGGGCAGTTCCGCCCCGCTCATGAGGACCATGGTCTCCAAGCGCGACATGAGGTCGCGCGGGGAGTTGGCGTGGGCGGTGGTGAGCGACCCGTCGTGGCCCGTGTTCATGGCCTGCAACATGTCCAGCGCCTCGCCGCCGCGCACCTCGCCCACGATGATGCGGTCGGGTCGCATGCGCAGGGCGTTGATCACGAGCTGGCGGATGGTGACCTCCCCCCGCCCCTCGACGTTGGCCGGGCGCGCCTCGAGGCTCACCACGTGCTCTTGCTGCAACCTTAGCTCGGCCGCGTCCTCGATGGTGACGATGCGCTGGTCGGCGGGGATGAACGAGGACAGGGCGTTGAGCATCGTCGTCTTGCCGCTGCCCGTGCCGCCGGAGACGACGATGTTGAGGCGGGCGTCGACCGCCGCCTGCAGGAAGGCGGCCATCTCCGGCGACAGCGTCCCCGCCGCCACCAGGTCGCGCATGCGGTAGGCGTCCGGGGCGAACTTGCGGATGGTGACCGCCACCCCGCGTACCGACACGGGGGGCACCACCACGTTCACGCGCGCCCCCGACGGCAGCCGTGCGTCCACCATGGGCGAGCTCTCGTCCACCCGCCGCCCGAGGGGGGCGAGGATGCGCTCCACCACCTGCAGGACGTGGGCCTGGTCGCGGAAGCGCACGGGAGTGCGCTGGATGCGCCCGTCGCGCTCCACGTACACCTCGCCCGGCGCGTTGACCATGATCTCGGTCACGCCCGGGTCCCGCAGCAGCGGGTCGAGCGGACCATACCCCCCCGCCTCGTCGCGGGCCGCCGCCAAGATGGCCTCCCGCTCCGCCCGCGTGTAGGTGCGCGACGCCTCCGCCAGGACCTGGTCCACCATCTCCTCGACCGCAGGCCCGTGCGGGTCGGCCGCCTCGTCGGCCAGGCGGCGCAGCACCTCCCGCACGACGGCGTCGACCTCCGCCCCCGCGGCGGGCGGCGGCGCTCCTTCCGTCGCCCCCCCGACCGAGGGCGGACCCAACCGGCGCAGGACGCTCACGTCCGCCGCCCCCGAAACAGGCCGCGTCGGGGCGCCGGCCGGGCTCCGCCCACGAGGCGGGCGGCCAGCCGCTCGGCCGCGGCGGCCACGGGGCCGCGGCGGGCCACATGGGAAACCGGCAGGCCGCGGTTCATGGCGGTCACGGCCGCCCGGTCCTCGCCGGCGCGCGCCCACACCGGCAGGCCGAGGGTGCGCTCGAGGTCCGCCGGGTCGGGCCCGTCCGACCGCCAACGGTTGAGCGCCAGCCCGACCTTGGCCACCGGGATGTCGAAGCGGCCGAAGAGGTCGATGGCGAGGCGGGCGGCGGCGGCCGAGGGGAGGTCGGGCCCCAGGACGAGGATGACGCTGTCCGCCTCCTGCGCCGCGGCGAAGTCGGCCTCGCCCAGGGCGCTCGAGGTGTCGAGCACGGTGGCGGGGAAGGCGGAGCGGCTCGCCTCCACGATGGCGGCCACATGGGCGTGGCGCACGTACTCCGCCACCTCGGGCGCCTCCGGCGCGCACAGCACCTCGACCCCCGAGGCGGCGTGGGGCGTGAGGTAGGTGCGCAGGGTCTCGCCGTCCAGGCTCGCCGCCTCGCCCAGCAGGTCGCTCAGCGGCCGTGCGGGCCGCAGGCCTAGGGCCACCCCCACCGCCCCCGCGCCCAGCGCCAGGTCGGCCAACGCCACGGGGGAGGCGAGGCGGCGGCGCAACGCGGCGGCCAGTTCGATGGCCAGAGTCGTCTTGCCGACGCCACCCCGCAAGGAGAAGAGCGCCACGGTGAGCCCGCGCTCCGCCGCCGGCGCCGACGCCATCCCTGCGACCGCCGCCCCCCCGCTCGCCGCCTCCCGACCCGCCCGATACACCGCCTCGGTGAGCTCGGCCAGCTGGGCGCCGCGCGCCACCACCTCCGCCGCCCCCAGAGTGCGGCAGGTTCGGTACAGGGCGCCGTCCAGGCGCTCGGCCACGACCACGAGCGCCGTCCGCCCCCCCCTTAGCCGCTGCCACGCCTCGCCCAGGGCGGACGGAAAGGCGCCTCCCTCGCCCGCGTCCCACACCACCACGTCGACGCCATGCGCCAGCGCCGCCTCCACGTCCTCCGGCCGCTCGCTGTCGCCGTGGCGCACCACCCGGAGATCCTCCACCGGCGCCAGCCGCGCCGCCAAGGCGCTCCGCCAAGCGAGGTCGGGGGAGAGGACAGCCACCCGCAGGGCGCGCGGCGCGCTCGCGTCCGCCACCGCCGCCATCATCGCACCCCTCCCACCAGCGCGGCCGGCGCCACCGTCGGCGACGGCGATCCGCTGTCGGACGGGTTGCGCAGGGCAAGCGACAGAGGACCCGACGTCTGGGCCAAGGCGAGGGCGGCGGCCTGGCGCGGCGTCACCTCCAGCACGACCGAGGTGTACGTGCCGCTCGTCACCTGCCCGCCTGCCTCCGCCGACCCCGCGCTGCCCCCCACCACGGCCAGGACGGGGACGTCGGTCAAAAGGACCACGGCGCGGGCGGGCGAGACGCTGTTCACCACCGCCACCACGTCCACGCGATCCCCCGGCGCGAGCAGGCCCCCGACCCCGGCGGCCGACGACACCGGCAGGTCGACGGCCCGCATGCCGTGCGGCAGCTGGGCGGCGAGCGTGGCCTGGGCCGCGCTGGCGTACAGCATGCCGGCCACCACGGGTTCGCCCGCCCAAAGCGCCTGACGGGCGACCGCGCCCGCCACCGCCGCCGGCGAGGTCACGCTTCCCGGCGGCACGTCGGCCACGGGCAGACGGCGCTGCACGAACTCCCCCGGGTTCAGGGAGGCGCCGGCGGCGATGTCCACCCGGGGGACCAGCACCGCCGCCGTCGCCGGAGCCGCCGCCCGTCCCGCCTGGGCGGCCGCCTCCTGCCTACGCATCCACACGAGGGCGGCGGCCGCCATGCCGACGCCGACCACGACCATGAACCGATACACGCCCTGCGCCCGCATTGCCCGGCCCTCCCTCCCGGCGGACGCCCGCCTCGCCCCCCTCTATCCGTCCGCGCTGGCCACGACCGGCCCGCTCACGCCCGCCGTCGGCATGAGGGCAGGCCGTCCGCCGAACACGCCGGTGGCCACGGCCGGGAGGCCGTCTGCCGCGCTGGGGAGCAGCGCCCCCACGAACTCCGCCTGCACCTCGCCCTGCTCGTTGCCGCTGGACGGCGTGTAGTGCTGCAGGAGGACGGCCGCGAACCCGGCCACCGTCACCTGGCCCGCCCCCCGGACGCATCCCCCCTGAGGGGTGTCCACGACCGGCACCACCGCCAGCTGGGGGTCGCCGTTGGCGTAGTTGGCGAAGCGCTGTTCCATCGCCTGATCGGTCGGGCCTACCATGTCGCCCGGCTGGGTGGTGAGCACCTCGCCCACCTGCACCGGGCTTTGGGCGCCGTACACGATGTCGTTGCGGTACGCGTCCGCCCCCGGGCCGTCGATGCGGACGGCGCCGAAGTTGCCGTCGCTCGCCTCCCCCGCCCCCACCTTGAGGGTGATGGGCGTGTAGAGCGGGGTCTGGGTGACGGTGGCGACCGTGACGTCGAACGGCAGAAGGCCCGCCTGGCCCACGTCGTTGGGGTTGTAGGTGAAGGTCGACCAGCCTCCGCCGGAGCCGTCCGATCCGCCGGAGCCGTCCGCCTCGCCCGAGATCCCCTCGCCCTCCGTGCCGCCCGAGCCGTCGCCCTCCGACCCGCCGCCGTCCGCCTCCGAGTCCTGGGAGCCTCCGGGCCAGGGCCCGGCCGTGGAGAAGCCCGGCGGCACGGCGGAGAAGAACACGTAGCCGTTCTGCGCCGTCGCCGCACCCGCCGCCGGCGTCGAGTAGGAGGTGACGGCCGTGGCGGCACGCGCCGCGGCCGCCGCCGCCGCCACCGACGTACCGGGGTAGCCGAGGACCTGGGCGAAGAAGGAACCCTGCCCGCTCGTCACCGCGGCCTCGATGCACACGCCGCCGCACGCCACCGCGTAGTGGGCAGCGGGAAAGCCGTTGGCCGCCCCCACCGCCTGGGCACGGGCCAGGGCCTGGCTGGGGTCGAACGGAAGGTCCGCCGCCCCCGCCAGGGCGGCGGCGGCCATGGCGTTCTCCGCCCTCGCCTTGAGCACGTACGCCCTCCCCACGTCCACCACCAGGGCGGCCGAACCCAAGAGCACGGTGGCCGTAAGGGCGAAGAGCGCCGTCGCCTGCCCGTCCTCCCGGGCCAGGGCGCACCGTCCCCACCGCCGCGCCGCCGCCAGCCACGGGCGCATCCTCGTCACCCCCCGGCGGGCGTTTCCACCGCCTCCGTCACCGCCGCCGACAGCGTCACCGCCGACCCCAGCCCAGGCAGGTCCGGCACGAGGACGGGGAAGTCCCCCGTCGCCGTCACCGTCACCGTCGAACCGAGCCCGCCCCCACCCGTCACCCGCACGTTCAGGTTCTGCACCGTGGGCGCGTTGGCCGCCACCGCCGCCTGGACGCTCGCCTGCGGTGCGCCGAAGGCGGCCAGTTGCGCCCCCTCCCGCACCCCCTGGGTGAGGGCGAGCTGGGCGTTGAGCACGAGGCCGAACTGCACGATGCCGAACGCCAGGAGCATGAGGACGGGCGCAACGAGGGCGAACTCCAGCACGGCCTGACCTCCCTGGCCGCCCCGGCCGCCCGCTCCGGCCGCCGTCCGCCGCGCGCCCGTCCCGGATCCCCCCCGCCCCGTCGGCTAGAGCGCGTTCACGCGGTTAGGGGCTTGGTGAGACGCAGCTTGACTCTGGAGACGAGACGCAGCTGCTGACCTGGCCGAAGACCCCCTTGAGTCCCCCGCTGAGAGTGAACAGCGCCCCCGCCACGATCAACGCCACCACGCCGATGATGAGGCCGTACTCCACCATCGTCTGCCCCGACTCGTCGCGCCGCAGGCGCCCGAGCCACCGTCCCAGCCATGCCATCCCCGCCACTCCCTTCCGCCTGCCGGCGCCCGACACGGGTCGGGCGCCCCCCGTCTCCCGGGTAGCCTCTTTGTACATTGGGTCTATCCCTGCCCGCAAGCACGATTTTCCACCAAAGGAAGGTTCCACCGCCGCCCCGCACCCCCGCGCGGCGGAAATCGCCACTTCCTGTCGCCTTATACGCGATTCTTATTTGCGCATTACACGGAAAGGGATCCCTGGCGCAGGACGTCGGCGACGAGAGCGCAAAGCGCCTCGGCCCCCGCGCCGTAGCCCGCCACCGCCTCGAGCGCCGCCTGCGCCCGCCCGCGCGCGTACGCCTCCGTCTCCCGCCTCCCCAGGCGCGCAAGGAGCGAGGGGCGGCCGTCGTCCTCCGCCGCGTCGGCCAGGTCGTCCACCGCCTGGTAGAGGGCGCCGAACGCCTCCCCGAACGCGGTGAGGGCGGCCAGGTCCGCCGGCCGCGCCCCCGCCGCCAGGCCGCCCAGGCGGGCGCTGGCCCGGAACAGGGCGCCGGTCTTCCTGCGGTGCAGGTCGTGGATCTCCTCCAGGCCCGCATCCGGCCCGAGCAGGAGATCGAGGTGCTGGCCGCCCACCATGCCCTGGGCTCCCGCCGCCCGGGCCAACTCCGCCACCAGCGGGGCCGAAGCCGGGTCTTCCGCCAGGACGCCGAAGGCCAGGGCCTGGAGCCCGTCCCCCACGAGGATGGCCTCTGCCTCGCCGAAGGCGCGGTGGGTCGAGGGACGGCCGCGGCGTTCGGCGGCGTTGTCCATCGCCGGCAGGTCGTCGTGCACGAGGGAGTAGGCGTGCACGCACTCCACCGCCACGGCCGCGCGCCACGCCAGGGGCGGGGGCTCCCCCCCGCCGGCGGCCTCAGCCGCCCCCAGGACCAGAAGCGGTCGCAGACGCTTTCCCCCGCCCAAAAGGGCGTAGGCCATGGCCCGGCGCAACCCTTCAGGGGCCGCGTCCGGCAGGGCGGCCTCAAGCCGACCCTCCAGCTCCCGCCGCCACAGCGCCAGCCGTTCGGCCGTCACCTGAGCGGGCTCGAACCTTCCTCGCCCTCCACCTCCGCCACGCCGCCATCGGCCAAGAGGGCTTCGATTCGCCCCTCCGCCCCTTTCAGGTGGCGCTCCGCCGCCCGAGCCAGGCGCACTCCCTCCTCGTACAGGGCGAGCGCCTCCGCCAGCTTGAGCTCGCCCCGCTCCAGGGCGGCCACGATCTCCTCCAGGCGCTCCATGGCGGCCTCGAACTCCACCTCCGGCTCGGCCGCATCCTCCCGGGCCGCCTCTTCCGTCGCCACCGCTCCTCCCCCTCTCGCGCTCCCGACCCTAGCCCTCGCCCTCGGCCGTCACCGCCTCCACCCGGACCGCCAGGGCGCCGTCGCGCATCTCCACCCTCAGCCCCTCGCCCACCCGCGCCTGGGCCGCGCGCACCAGGGGCGTACCGTCGGGGCGCCGCACGAGCGCGTAGCCGCGGGCGAGCACCGCCAGGGGCGAGAGCGCCTCCAGGCGTTCCGCCGCCCCGGCCAGGCGGCGGCCGGCGCGTTCCAGGCGGAGGGAGAGGGCGCGGGCGAGGGCGCGCTCCAGGCCGTCCAGCCGCTCCCACTCCCGCTCCACCCGCGCTCGAGGCCGGCGCAGCGGCGGACGGGAGAGGAGGGCGCTCAACCGCAGCGCCTCGCGCCGGTGGCGCTGGCGCAGGGCGTGGGCCAGCCGCGCCCGCGCCGCCGCCACCGCCTGGGCGAGGGCGCGCCCGTCGGGCACCGCCATCTCCGCCGCCGCGCTGGGGGTCGGCGCCCTGGCGTCCGCCGCATGGTCGACCAGCGTCCAATCCGTCTGGTGGCCTACGGCGGCGATCACCGGCACGGGCGAGGCCGCCACCGCCCGCACCACCGCTTCATGGTTGAAGGCGCTCAGGTCTTCCGCCGCGCCGCCCCCGCGCCCCACGATGACCACGTCCACCCCGGCGCGGCCGATGCGCGTAAGCGCGTCCACGATCTCCGCCGGCGCCGCCTCCCCCTGCACCTGGCACGGCGCCACCAGGATGGAAACGGTGGGCAGGCGGCGGCGCACCACCGCCACCACGTCGCGCAGGGCGGCGCCGCTCAAGGAGGTGACCACGCCTACGCGCCGAGGCAGGCGGGGAAGACGCCGCTTGCGGGCGGGGTCGAACAGCCCCTCCCGCTCCAGCCGCTCCCGCAGCGCCTTGAGGGCGAGGAAATGGGCCCCCACGCCCGCCGGCAACAGCTCCTGCACCACCAGCTCCACGCTGCCGTCGCGCTCGTACACGGTGACGGCGCCGCGGGCCAGGACATCCATCCCGGGGGCGGGCTCGAAGGCGAGGGAACGGCCGGCGCTCTGAAACATGACCGCCCGGAGGGAGAGCGCCCCCTCCTTCAGCGTGAAGTAGCGGTGGCCGGAGGGGGCGTGGAGCTTGTAGGTGGAGATCTCGCCCCGCACCCAGACCGAGGCGAAGGCCGGCTCCGATTCCAGGCGCGCGCGCGCCGTGCGCAGAAGTTGGGCGACGGTGAACACCCGCGCCCCCTCCGCCATGGCGCCGGGCGCCAGGGCGCCGCTCACGCCCCCACCGCCTCCAGGGCGTTGAGCAGGAGGTACGAGACGGTGACCGGGCCCACGCCGCCGGGTACGGGCGTATAGGCCGAGGCCACGGCGGCCACCTCGCCGGCCACGTCGCCGAGGAGCCGGCCCTCCACCTCCGTCACCCCCACGTCCACCACCACGGCGCCCGGGCGCAGGGCGGAGGCCGACACCACCCCCGGGCGACCGGCGGCCGCCACCACCACGTCGGCGTCGCGCACCGCCGCCTCTACGCCGTGCTCGGGCCGGTGGACGACGTGCACCTGTGCCCCCGCCCCCAGGAGCATGAGGAGGGTCGGCAGCCCCGCCGTCCGGCCCGCCCCCACGAGGGTCACTCGGGAGCGCCCCAGGTCGACGCCCGCCTGGGCGAGAATGGCCATCACCGCCCGGGCGGTGGCGGGCGCGCGGGCCGTCGGATCGACGGCCAGGCGCCCGAGCCAGGCGGGCGACAGCGCATCCACGTCCTTGCGCGGATCCAGCGCCTCCAGCACCCGTTCCCGCTCCAGGGCGGGCGGCAGCGGCCAGGACACGAGCACGCCGTCCACCTCCGGGTCGGCGTTCAGACGGGCCAGCCGCTCCCGCGCCGTCGCCGTGTCGACGGGCGGGTAGAGCGCCTCCAGGCGGAAAGCGAAGCCGGCCGCCTCGGCCGCGCGCGCCTGCGTCTCGAGGTAGGAGCGCTCGCCCCCCGTGGGGTCGACGGCGAACGCCACCAGGCGCGGCGCCCGACCGCCGCGCGCCAGGTGGACGCGCAGGCGCGCCGCCACCTCGGCCCGCACCTGGGACGCGAGGCCGCGGCCGCCCAAGCGGCGGGCGGTCACGCCCCGCCCCCCTGCCCCCGGGGCGCGGCCGCCGTGTGCGCCGCCCCCCCCGCCCCGGCGGGGCGGGGGGCCAGCGCCCCCAACACGCCGTTCACGAACCGCGGCGACTCGGCCGTGGAGTACTGGCGCGCCAGCTCCACCGCCTCCGCCACCGCCACCGCCGCGGGCGTGTCCGTGTACATGAGCTCGTACGCCCCCAGACGGAGGATGGCGCGGTCCACCGCCGCCATGCGGGCCACGCCCCAATCGGGCGCCACGGCGTCCAGCAGGGGGTCGATGACCTCGCGTCGGTCGACCGCGCCCGCCACGAGGGCCCGCGCGAAGGCGGCGGCCTCCGGGTCGCGCGCCGCCGACGCCTCGCGCTCCGGCGCCACCGCCTCCATGCGCGCCGCCGCCTCCACCAGCGCCTCGGCTTCCCCGCCCCCCTGGGCGTCCCACATGAACAGGGCCTTCATCGCCCACCGCCGGCCCCGGCGCCGGGCCCGCACTTCCCCTTCGGCCATCGTCGCCTCGCCCTACCCCTTTGCGCCGCCTTCGCCCGCCACGACCTCCACCCCGGTGACGTGGACGTTCACCGCCCGCACCCGGAGGCCGGTCATGCCCTCCACCGCCGCCTTCACGTTCTCCTGCACCCGCGCCGCCACCTCGGGGATGCGCACGCCGTAGCGTACGGTCAGGGTGAGGTCGATCGACGCCTCCCCCTCGTCCACCTCCACGCGCACGCCCTTCTGCGGGTTGCGCCGCCCCAGCATCTCGCTCAGGCCGCCCACGAGGCCGCCGCTCATGGCCACCACCCCGTCCACCTCCGTGGCGGCGATGGCGGCCACCGTGGACACCACCTCGTCGGCGATCTTCACCACCGCCCGCCCCGGGTCGCCGGTGCGCGTCTCCTCCCCAGGCATCGTACCACCCCCGCCCTAGCCTCCCCGCCTACCCTCCGGACGCCTCCCGGTCGGCGGCGTGCACCGCCCGCACCCGTCCGGCCACGAGGTCCTCCAGGTACTCGATGTCCACCTCCCCGGCCACGAACGCCGGGTCGTCGAGGATGCGGCGGTGCAGGGGGATGGTCGTGGTGACGCCCTCCACCCGGAACTCGGCCAGGGCGCGGCGCATGCGCGCCACCGCCTCGGCCCGGTCGCGCCCGTGCACGATCACTTTGGCGAGGAGCGAGTCGTAGTAGGGCGATACGGTGTCGCCCGCCTCCACCCCCTGGTCGACCCGTACGCCGGGGCCGGCCGGCGGGTCGAAGCGGGTGATCCGGCCGGGGGAGGGGCGGAAGTCCCGATCGGGGTCCTCGGCGTTGATTCGGCACTCGATCGCCCAGCCGCGCATCTCAACCGCTGCCGGGTCGAACGACAGCGGTTCGCCCGACGCCACGCGCAGCTGCTCCTTCACGATGTCGATACCCGTCACCCATTCCGTGCAGGGGTGCTCCACCTGCACCCGGGTGTTCATCTCGATGAAGTAGAACTGGCCGTCGCGGTCGAGCAGGAACTCCACCGTGCCCGCCCCCACGTACCCCACGGCCTGCGCCACGCGCACCGCGGCCTCTTCCATGCGGTGGCGGAGCTGCGGCGTCAGGGGGACGGCGGGCGCTTCCTCCAAGAGCTTCTGGCGCCGCCGCTGCAGGGACGACTCCCTCTCGCCCAGGGCGGCGCAGCGCCCGCCGCCGTCGGCCAGCACCTGGATCTCCACGTGGCGCGGGCGCTCGAGCAGGCGCTCGATGTACAGGTCACCCTGCCCGAAGGCCGCCTCGGCCTCGCGCGTGGCGCGCTCGATCGCCTCGTCCAGCTCCTCCATGCGGCGTACCACGCGGATGCCCCGACCGCCGCCGCCCGCGCTCGCCTTCACCATCAGCGGCAGGCCCACGCGCTCGGCCACCGCACGCGCCTCCGCCGCACTGCGCACCACGCCGTCGCTCCCCGGGATCACCGGTGCCCCGGCGGCGCGTGCCGTCTCCCGCGCGGCCGCCTTGTCCCCCATGCGCCGGATGGCCTCGGCGGACGGCCCCACGAACGTGATGCCCCACAGCTCGCACAGGCTGGGCAGGTGCGGGTTTTCGCTCAAGAAGCCGTAACCCGGGTGGAGGGCGTCCACCCGCGCCTGCGTCGCCGCGTTGAGGATGGCCGGCAGCGAGAGATAGCTCTGACGCGCCGGCGCCGGCCCGATCGGCACGGCCTCATCGGCCATGCGCACAGGCATGGACCCGGCGTCCGCCTCCGAGTACACGGCCACGGTCGTGATGCCCAGTTCGCGCGCCGCCCGGATGACGCGCACCGCGATCTCGCCTCGATTCGCCACGAGCAGGCGGCGGATCACGCCTTCGTCCCTCCCTCGCGCGCCGAGGCCCGGGCGCGGGCCCGGGCGCGCGTCGCCGTCCGTCCTTGTCGTCCTCGCTCGGTCCCGGTCTTCATTCGCCCCCGGCGCGCCCAACCCCTGCGACTACGCCCGGGGGCGGATGAGCACGCTCCAGGGGGCGATGCCGGCCAGGTTCCACAGGTCGGTTCCGATGCGCTCGGCCATCCCCACCGTCATGTTGCGGGCGGGCAGGACCACCATGGCATGGCCGTTGGAGATCACCACCGCCGACTCGGGCACGCCCTGGCCGGCCAGCACCTGCTCCACCTCGCTCTCCTCCCGCGCCCACCTCGCCAGCGCCGCCAGGTCCTCTGCCGCCGTCGCCCGCTGCCCCTCGGCCGCATGGGCGTCGTTGAGGATGCCCCGGAGCAGCGCCTCCTCCTGCGCCTCCGCGCGCTGGCGTGCCAGCCGGAAGAGGATGTAGTAGCCCGCCCCCGACGCCGACGCCACGCTCCCGCGCGCCGCCCCCGCGCCCGCCCCCGCCTTGCCGGGGGCGGGCGACGCCATCTCCGGCCCGCGCGTGCGCAGGACGAAGGCCAGCGCCCCCGCGACCACCGCCAGGAACAGGGCGAGACGCGCGATCCGCCCCACGATCGCCCGCTTCATCCGCCGTCGGCCCCCCTTCTCCCCGGTAGGACGAACACCTGGTTGGCGGCCAGCCCCAGCAGGGTCTCGACCGCCTGCGTGAGCTCTGCCCGCACAGCCGGGGACTCAGCCCCCGGCGCCACCACCACCGCCCCCACCACCGGGGGCGCCGTCTCGCCCGTGGCCACGGGCACCTGCCCCGGCCCGTAGGCCAGGGCTTGCTGCTCGCTCGTGTCCACGCCTCCCCCCTGCACCTGACGGCTGAGGGACGTGTCGCGCGCCAGCTGGCGCGACGGGCTGCGCGCCACCGTCACCGCCACCCACACCTTGCCCGCCCCCGCCACCTGGTCCAGCACGCCGGCCACATACGCGTCGAGATCCGCCTCGTAGGCGAGCACCGGGTCGCTCGGCGCCGCCGGCGCGGGCGCCGCGACCCGGGGACGGGCGGGCCTAGCCCTGGCCGGCGCCTTTGGGGTCGGCGAGCCCGTGCCGACCAGGCCGCTCAGGAGAACGAGCAGCAGGCCCGCCGCCCCCAGGGCCAGGATGAGCCGCCAGCGGCCGCCGACCTCGCCCGCGCCGCCGGGCCACCGGGAGGCGCCCTGCCCCCTCCCCGCCATGCCGCCACCCCTTCCGCTTGGCATGGGAGACGCCTACCCGCCGGCGGGCGGGGCGCGCACCCGCACCCAGATCTTTCCTTCCCCCAAACCCAACGCCGAGGCGGCCGCCGCCCGCACGCGCGCGGCGAGCGCCTGCCCGTGCGCCGCCGCCCAGGGCGTGGGCCAGACGGTGACATGCACGCCCATCACCTCGCCGTAGCCTGCCGGCGGCGCGGCCACGTCAACGGTCGCCGCCGCTTCCCGCACCCCCGGCACCGCACCGACGGCCCGGCGCACGGCCGCCGCCGCCTCGGTCGCGAAGGCGCCCGCCACCTCCCGCGCCTGCACCTGGGGCGACAGCCCCTCCGCCATAAGCGCCGCCCCCAGGGAGGGCGCCCCGGCGCCCGCCAGCCCGTCCATGCCGCCTCCCAGGACGCCGCGCACGAGCCCCAGGACGGGGGAGACCACCGCCGCCAACAGGACGATGCCGATGACGAGGCGCACGTACCCCGCGGTGGCCCGCGACGGGAGGAGCAGCTCCGCCAGGAGCCCGAACAGGGCGAGGGCCACGAGGCCCCGTACCCAGTGGCCCAGGGCGGCGCTCACGGCAGGACACCGGCGCTGCCTGCCGCCATGAGGGCCGCCAGGGTGATGAAGCACATGAGCGCCATGGCACCCACGGCCACGGCGACGAACACAAGCGTCTGGCCCATCGACCCCAGCACGTCGGGCACCGCCCCCCCCGACGCCGGTGCCACCGCCGCGCCCGCCAGGCGGTACGTGAAGCTTAAGGCCATGAGCTTGGCCACGGGCAGGGCGAGGGTCACGAGGAGGGCGATGAGGCCCACGGCGCCCACCGCGTTCTTCAGGAGGAGCGAGGTGCCCATCACCATCTCGGTGGCGTCGGCGAACATCTTGCCCACCACCGGGATGAAGGCGTTGGCGAGGAACTTTCCCGCCTTGAGAGTGAGCCCATCGCTCACGGGACCCAGGCTTCCGGCCACCACCACCACGCCGAGGAAGGCGGTGAGGCCAGCCCCGAGCGCCCACAGCCCGGCGGCCCGTAGGAGGGAGGCGACGTTGCCCAGGCGGTAAGGGGTAAGGCGGCCCACCACCTCCAACACCCCGCCCGCGTACAGGAGGGGGAGGACGGCCGACGCCACCAGGTGCCCCACGAGCTCGGTGGCCCCCAGGACGAGGGGCTGGAAGAGCGCGGCCGAGGTCACCGCCCCCATGCCCGCCAAGAGGCCGATCATGAGGGGTAGGACGGCGGCCATGAGGGCCTCCAGGTCGTCCACCACGGTGCGGGCGAGGGCGAAGGCCACGGTGAGCGAGGCGAGGGCGAGGGCCACCAGGGCCAGCTCCACCACGACGGCTCCCAGGCGCGCCGCCTCCTCGCGCCCCATGCTCCGCCCCAGCAGGTCGAGGAGCGACGCCCCCACGGCCAACACCACCAGGCGCCCGAGAAGCCCGGCCGCGGCCACCACTTCGCGCCCGAAGTCGCGCACCGCCAGGGCGAGGAGGGCGCGGGGCGCAAGCGGCAGGCGCCCGTGCAACAGCTCCCCGACGGCGGCGGCGGGTCCGGGCAGCGCGTCGACCCCCGCCTGTGCCGCCAGGACGGAGAGGACTGCGTCCAGGTGCGCCGACGGAAGGTGGCGCAGCGCCTCCTGCACGAGCGCCCCCACCGCCCCCGCGGGCGAGGCGCCCGCGCCCCCCGCGGAGGTCGGCGCAGCCGCGCCCGGGCTGGGCGCAGACGCCCCGGACCCGGGCGCCAGGGGGGGCAGGGGCTTCGTCGGCGCCACGGGGGCGGCGGGCGCGGCGGGGGAAGCGGGGGGGCGCGGCGCGGCCGCCGCCCCTACCTCGACCGGGGCCGCCGCCAGCAGGCAGGCCAAGGCTGCCGCCGCCATCGCCCCGGCCCCACGGCGCACCGGCCGACCGATCGCCATCGCCATCGCCCCCCGCCTACGGCACCAAGCGCAAGACCAGAGAGAGCACCGCGTTCATCACCGGCACGCCGAGGAGCAGGATGAGCACCTTGCCGCCCAGCTCCACGCGCTGGCCCAGCGCCGTCTCCCCCGCGTCGCGGCAGACGCCCGCCGCCAGTTCGGTGAGGTAGGCGATGCCCAGGACGCGCATGACCGTTGCCAACAGGCGGTCCGTGACGCCCCCCCGCAGGGCGTAGGCCTGCACCAGCCGCACCACCTCGGCCACGTCCGGCAGGATGTAGAGGAAGACCGCCACCGCCACCGTCACCGACAGCGCCACCGCGAACGCCGGGCTGTGCTGGCGCACCACCGCCAGGAGGAGGGCGCCGATCAGGCTGGCCGCCGCCAGCTGGGCCATGGTCGCCACGCCGATTCCCCCGTCCGCGCCTAGAGATGGAAGATGCTGCGTACGGCCTGGAAGAAGTGGGCGAGGAACTGGGCCACGACCAGGAAGACGGCGGCGATCCCGACGAGGGTGATCACCTGGGCGAACTCGTCCCGCCGCGCCTTGGTCAGCACCACGTCGATGAACGCCACCACGATGCCGATGGCCGCCACCCGGAAGACCAGGTCGAGGTCGAACCCCACCCCGCCGCCTCCTAGAGCACGAGGATGGCCGCCGCCAGGCCGCCCAACAGCCCCAGCGCGCCCTGTACGCGGGCGAGGCGCTCCGCCTCTGGGGCGAGGCGGGCGGCGACCGATGCCAGGCGTTCCGCGGCCCGCGCCACGTGCGCCGTCTGATCCTCGCGGTGCGAACGGCCGAGGCTGGCCATGAGCTCCTCCACCGCCTCCACGTCCTCCCCCCGCACCGCCATCCGTCCCCGCCGCGCCGCCCACGCCTCCCGCCACGCCGTCTCCGGGCCCAGGCCGCGCCGCTCCAGGCCCTCGCCCACGGCGGCCAAGAGGTCGCCCGCCCCTCCCCCCGCCACGCGGGCCGCCCGGGCCAGGGCGGCGGGCAGGGGGGTGACAGCGAAGGCTACCTCGCTTCCCAGGACCCGCAGCCCCGCCTCCAGGGCCCTGAGCTCGGCCAGGCGCCGGCGCGTGCGCCAAGCCGCCTCCGCCCCCCCGCCGGCCCCGGCCGCCGCCACCAGGACGCTCCCCCACAGCCGAAGGGCGAAGGGGCTCACGCCGGCGCCGGTGCCGTCACCGGCCGTCCCTCCCCGTCCATCACGCCCTCCAACGTTCCGGGACCGCGGCGCCGGCTGAGGACGACGAAGCGCTCCACCACCCCCGCCGCCCACAGGGGGGCGAGGGCCGGACGGCGCCACAGCTCCTCACGGCTGCGGGCGTGCGCGGTGGCAAGGACGCGCACCCCCGCCGTCGCCGCCTCGAGGAGGGCGAGCGCGTCCTCGGGGCGGCCGATCTCGTCCGTGGCCACGACGCGCGGCCCCATGGCCCTGACCAGGAGGAAGAGGCCTTCCGCCTTGGGGCAGGCGTCGAGCAGGTCGGTGCGGGGCCCGAGCGGCAGGGTGGCGACGCCCTCGTGCGCGCCCCCGATCTCCGACCGCTCGTCCACCACGCCCACGCTCTGCCCTACGAGCCCCAGGGAGGGGACGCCCTGGGACACCAGGCGCACGATCTCCCGCAGCAGGGTCGTCTTGCCGCCGCGGGGCGGGGCGACGATCACGGTGGAGCGCACCCCTCCCTCCCCGTCCAGAAGGAGGGGCAGGACCTCTCCGGCGCAGCCGGCGCGGGCGCGCGCCAGGCGGATGTCCAGGCCGGACACCCATTTGAGCCGGCTCAGGCGCCCCTCCCGCACCACCGCCCGGCCCACGAACCCGACGCGATGCCCGCCCGGCAGGGTGAGGAATCCCTGCCGCAGTTCCTCCTCCAGGGCGTACAGGCTGAACCCCGCCATCCGCTCCAGGGTGGCGGCCACCTCCTCCCGCCCCACCGGCGCCGCCCGCTCCGGGTCCGCCGTGAGCAGGCCGCGCGGGGTGAGGAAGAGCTCGCCCATCGCCCCCGTCACCGCCAGGGGGCCACCGGCACGCAGGCGGATCTCCTCCAGCCGGGCCAGCGTCTCCGCCGACAGGTTGACAAGCGCTGCGCGCACGCCGTCGGGGAGGTAGCGCGCCACGGAGCGCACGGCGGCGCAGGCGTCGAGCGGCTGCACAGCGGCGGTGGTCATGGCCGTCCCTCCCCACGCCGACCCTATGGCCAAGCGCCGGTGCCTATGCACGCGGGGCATGCTAGGCGACGGGGGTGGTGGCGGATGCTGGGACCGCCGCCGGCGGCGTGGAGGCTCGAGGGTCCGACCCTGGTGCGGGTGGTCGGCGCCCGGGCGGCGCGCCCGGGGGCGCTCTACCGGGACACGGTGTGGGGACGTTTCGTCGTCGCCCTCTCCCGCCTGCGCCTGGCCCGCCCCGACCTGAGGCCGGGGGTGGCGGTGGACAACCCCTCCCCGTTCCCGGTCCGCCTCGAAGGCTGGTACGCGCGCGCCGGCGGGACGCCGTCGCGCCCCGCCGGCCTCGTCCTCGTACCCGGCGGCCGCCTGGTATGGACCGCCGCCGGCGCGGCCGCGGCCCTGGCGGCCGGCGGGCGCGCCGTCTTCGCCGCCCCCTGGCCTCTGGGCGGGCGGCCGGCGCCGGTGGTCCTCACCCTGTTCGCCGCGCCGTCGCCCCCCGCCCGGCCCGCCTCCCTTCCCCTCCTCCCTCGCGCCGGCGCCGCGCGCGCCACGTTCGCCCATGCCGACGCCGTGCTACGCCTCGTCGCCCCGGCGCGAGGGCGCCTCCCCCTTCCCTGGGGGGCCGGGGCCTTCCCGCGCGAGCTGGGCGTGGACAGCGCAGACGGGGTATGGGCGTGGGCGGGGGTGGCGGCGCTCTCCCCCCGCGTCCATCTCGTGCTCCCCGCCCAGGCCTCGGCGTGGTGCCTTGTGCGCCGAGGGGGCGTGGGAAAGGGCCTCGCCGACGCCCAGGCGCTGTGCGTCGCGGGACGCCGTCGCCGATCCGTCGACTGGCGCCCCTCCCCCGCCGACCTCGCACCTGCCGCCCGTCTCACCCTGAGGGCCATGCCGCGGGCAGGGGGATGCGATCGACGCGCACCTCCGCCACGCGGTTGGGCAACCGCTCTTCGTGGCGTAGGAAGACCACCCTGGGCCTCAGGGTGGCCAGTTCCGACGCCGTGCACAGGGCGAAGCTGAGCACCACCACGTCGTCGCCGGGGCGGAACAGGCGCGCCGGCGGCCCGTTGAGCCCCACCGTGCCGGAGCCGGACGGGGCCGGGATCACGTACGTCCGCCACAGGGTGGCGTTCGCGTAGTTCGTCACCTGCACGTACTCGTACGGGAAGATCTGCGCCGCCGCCAGGATGTCGCTGTCGATGGAGATGCTGCCCGCGTAGTCGAGGTCGCACTCGGTCACCCGCGCCCGATGCAGCTTCGCCTTCACCATCCACCAGTGCACGCGCCCACCCCCAAGGGGAGGGTATGCGCGTCCGCCCGCGGGTGCGCGCTCAGTCCTCGCCCTCCCGCCCGGCGGAGTCGATCCCGGCCGCGGCCCCCGGTTCCCCGTCGTTGCCTTCGGGGCCGTCGACAAGCTCGTCCTCCCCCGGCGTGTACACCACGTCGCCGCAGTTGGGGCAGGTGAGCTCCACCTCGTCCTCGTCGAGAAGGGAGCTGGCGAACGCCACCTCGCGCCCGCACGACGGACAGTCGACCACCACGTCCGCCGTCGGCACGCCGATCTCGTCCGCCAGCTCCTCCAGGTCCTCGGCCAGCGTCCGCTGCTCCCGCCGCACGGCCGCCAGCTCCCGCGCCATGTCCGCCAGCACGTCGACGATGCCGCTGAGGAGGCTGGCCCGCGCCGGTTCCTCCTCCTGCCGCACGCCCCGCACCAGCCCCGCCAGGTAGGCGAGTTTCTCCTCCCGCGTGGCGAACGCCCGGGCCGCCGCATCGTCCGGCCCCTCGCGCGCACCTTCGCGCTCCATCTCCGATCACCCCCGGCGGCGCTAGCCTCCCCGCCGCCGGGCCGACCTACACGCTATGCGCCGCCCGCCGCCCCGCCTTGCACCAGGGCCCGGATGGCGTCCACCGCCTCCGGGTTGGCGAGGGAGGTGACGTCGCCCACGTCCTCGCGCCCGTTGGCGATGGCGGCCAGGATGCGGCGCATGATCTTGCCCGAGCGCGTCTTCGGCAGGTCCGGCACCACCCACACGGCGCGGGGGCGGGCGATGGGGCCGATCTCTCGCGTGACGGCGTCGCGCACGGCTGCCGCCACCCCGCTCCCGTCAAAGCCCGGTTCGAGCGAGACGAACACCTCCGGCACGCGCCCCTTCACGCTGTCCAGCGCCGCCACCACCGCCGCCTCCGCCACCCCCTCCACCTTGAGGGCGGCCGACTCCAGCTCCTTCGTCCCCAGGCGGTGGCCGGCCACGTTGATGACGTCATCGATGCGGCCCAAGATGCGGTAGTAGCCGTCGGCTGCCTGCATCGCCCCGTCCCCCGCCATGTAGGGCCAGTCGCGCCAGTCCTTGCTCTCCGGGTCGCGGTTGTACTTGGCGAAGTAGGTGGCGATGAAGCGCTCCCGATCGCCCCAGATGCCCTGGGCGATCCCCGGCCAGGGGGCGCGCAGGCACAGGTTGCCCGCCCGTCCGCTCCCGGCCGGCACCTCGCGCCCCTCCTCGTCCAGGATGACGGGGTGGATGCCGGGCAGGGCGGGGCCGGCGCTCCCCGGCTTCATCGGCATGAGACCCGGGGCTTGGGTGATGAGCCACCCCCCCGTCTCCGTCTGCCACCAGGTGTCGACCACCACCGCCTGGCCCTTGCCCACGGCGCCGTGGTACCAGCGCCACACGTCGGGCTCGATGGGCTCCCCCACCGTGGTCATGATGCGGAAGCGATGGTCGTACTTCTGAGGCTCGTCCGGCCCGTCCCGGCGCAGCTGCCGGATGGCGGTGGGCGAGGTATGGAACACGCTCACCCCCAGCGCCTCGGCCACGCGCCACGGGCGCCCGGCGTCGGGGTGGGTGGGGACGCCCTCGTAGATGACGCCCGTGACCCCGAGCGCAAGCGGCCCGTACACGATGTACGAGTGGCCGGTGATCCAGCCGATGTCCGCCATGCACCAGTAGACGTCGTCCGGCCGCAGGTCCTGGATGTAGCGGGACGTCCACGCCACCCAGGCGAGATAGCCGGCCGTGCCGTGGCGAATCGCCTTGGGCTTGCCCGTGGAGCCGCTCGTGTACATGAGGAAGAGCGGGTCCTCGCCCCGCATCGGCTCGGGCGCCACGCGCGAGCGGGCGAAGGACGAGGCCAGGAGGTCCTCCACCAGCGCATCGCGTCCCGGCACCAGGGGGGCGGCGCTCTGGTAGCGCCCGCGGTGGCGCTGCCACACGAGGACGTGGCGCACCTCCAGGCCCTGCTCCCGCGCCAAGGCCACCGTCTCGTCCGCCTTCGCCTTGTGGTCGATGAGACGCCCCCCGCGGTAGTAGGCGTCCATGGTGACGAGGACGTGGCTCTGGCTGTCCACCATGCGGTCGGCGCACGCCTGGGCGCTGAACCCGCCGAACACCACGGAGTGCACCGCCCCCAGGCGGGCGCACGCGAGCATGGCCACCGGCAGCTCCACCGTCATCGGCATGTGGATCGTCACCCGGTCGCCCTTTTGCACCCCGGCGTAGTCGCGAAGCAGGGCGGCGAAGGCGTTCACCCGCCGCCACAGCTGCTGGTAGCTCACGCTCACGACCGGCTCGTCCTCGGGCTCCGGGACGAAGTGGAAGGCCACCCGGTTGCGCGCCCCTTCCAGGTGGCGGTCCAGGCAGTTGTACGCCGCGTTCAGGCTGCCGCCCGTGAACCAGCGCCACTCGGGAGCGTGACTCGTGTCGAGGATGGCCTCATACGGCGAGAACCAGTCGAGGAGCTCGGCGTGCTCGGCGAAGTAGTCGGGAAAGCGCTCGAGCGACATGCGGTCGTACACGGACCGGTCCTGCAGGTTGGCCTGGGCGGCGAACGACGCCGGCGGCCAGACGTACCCCTCCTCGCGCCAGTGGACGGCGATGTCGGCCTCGCTCGCCCGCTGCGCCTCCTCCCCCGTCGCCATCGCGTATCCCTCCCACCGCGACGCCCGCTAGGCGCGGGACAGATAGGCCCCCGTCCGGGTGTCGATGACCAGCTCGTCGCCCGGGTTGACGAACAGCGGCACCCGCACCACGTACCCTGTCTCCAGGCGCGCCGGCTTGGTGCCGCCCGCCGCCGTGTCTCCCTTGACCCCCGGGTCGGTCTCCACCACCCGCAAGGTGACGGAGTTCGGCAACTCCACCCCGAGCAGCCGGCCGCCGTGGAACAGGAGGTTCAGGGTCATGTTCTCGGTCATGAAGTTGAGCGCCTCCCCCAGCTGCTCGCGGGTGAAGGTGAACTGGTCGAACGTGGCGCTGTCCATGAAGGCGTGCTCGTCGCCGTTCGCGTAGAGGTACTGCACCTCGCGCTTTTCCACCTGGGCGCGCGGCACTTTCTCGCCGGCATTGAACGTGCGATCGATCACCGCGCCCGTGCGGGCGTTCTTCAGCTTCGTGCGCACGAAGGCACTACCCTTGCCGGGCTTCACGTGCTGGAAGTCGACGACCGTGTACACCTCGCCGTCGATCTCCAGGGTCACGCCGTTGTGGAAGTCGTTGCTCGAGATCATGGCGTCGGCCTCGCTCTCCCGTCGTTCATATGGAATCACCCATGGATGGTTCCCCGGCCGCCGGGCGCCGCCCCCTCCCGGGGCGGACGGAACCGGCTGCCGCCTGGTTCACGATACCCGGTCCGCGGGCGCGGCGCGAGTCCCGCCCGGCCCGTCCTCCCCTCAGTCCCTTCCCAACAGGCGGGGCGGGTAGAACGGGAAGCGCTCGCACAGGGCGGCCACCTCCGCCCCCACCTCCGCCTGCACCGCCGAGTCGTCCGGCTGCCTGAGGACGCGGTCGATCCACTCCGCCACCTGCGCCATCTCCCCCGTCCCGAGGCCGCGCGTGGTCACCGCCGGCGTGCCCAGGCGGATGCCGGAGGTCACCCGCGGCGGCCGGGTGTCGCCCGGGACGGCGTTCTTGTTCACCGTGATCCCGGCCCGCCCCAGCGCCTCCTCCGCCTGGCGGCCGGTCAGCGTCCCGCCCACGAAGGAGACGAGCATGAGGTGGGTGTCCGTCCCGCCCGCCACCAGCCGCCAGCCCCGCTCCGCCAGGCCGCCCGCGAGGGCGCGGGCGTTGTCCACCACCGCCTGGGCGTAGCGCGCGAACGCCGGGGTCAGGGCCTCCCCGAAGGCGACCGCCTTGGCGGCGATGATGTGCATGAGCGGCCCCCCCTGCACGCCCGGGAAGACGGCGCTGTCCACGCGCCGCGCGTGCTCCGCCCGGCACAGGATGAGACCGCCCCGCGGCCCGCGCAGGGTCTTGTGCGTCGTGCTCGTGACGTAGTCGGCGTAGGGCACGGGGCTGGGGTGCAAGCCCGCCGCCACCAGGCCGGCGATGTGGGCCATGTCCACCATGAGCGCCGCGCCCACCTCGTCGGCGATGGCGCGGAAGCGGGCGAAGTCCAACATGCGCGGGTAGGCGCTTGCGCCCGTGACGATGAGCTTCGGCCGCTCGGCCAGGGCGAGGCGGCGCAGCGCCTCGTAGTCTACCTCCTCCGTTTCCGGGTCGAGCCCGTAGGGTACGAACCGGTACAGCTTGCCGGAGAAGTTCACGCTGCTCCCGTGCGTAAGGTGCCCCCCCGCGCTGAGGGAGAGGCCGAGCACGGTGTCGCCCGGGGCGAGAGCCGCCTGGTAGACGGCCATGTTCGCCTGGGCGCCGCTGTGGGGCTGGACGTTGGCATGCTCCGCCCCGAAGAGGCGGAGGGCGCGCTGGCGCGCGATCTCCTCCACCCGGTCGACGTGCTCGCACCCGCCGTAGTAGCGCGCCCCCGGGTAGCCCTCCGCGTACTTGTTCGTCAGTACGCTGCCCGCCGCCTCGAGCACGGCGGGGGAGGCGAAGTTCTCCGACGCGATGAGCTCGAGCGTGCCCATCTCCCGCCGCGCCTCCGCCCCGAGAAGCTCCCAGATCTCCGGATCCTGCGCGCGAAGCGCCGACTCATTCCCCGCCATCCGCGCCGTCTCCCTCCCCTTCCCCTTCCGCCCCTGCTTGTGCCGCCTCCGGCGGCGGCGCCAGCCCCAGGCGCGCCGCCACCGCCCGGCCGGTTGGGGTGAGGGCGATGCCCCCCCACCCGGTCTCGCGCAACGAGGCCGGCATGGCCCGCCCCACCGCCCCCATGGCGTCGATGATCTCGTCCACCGGCACGGGGTGCACCACCCCCGCGAGCCCCAGCTGGGCCGCGAGGAGCGCCGCCGCCGCCCCTCCGGCGTTGCGCCCCAGGCACGGCACCTCCACCAGGCCGCCGATGGGGTCGCACACCAGCCCCAGAAGGTTCTGCAGGGCGAAGGCCACCGCCTGCGCCGCCTGGGCGGGCGTGCCGCCCAGGACCTCCACCGCGGCCGCCGCCGCCATGGCCGCCGCGCTCCCCGTCTCCGCCTGGCAACCGCCCTCGGCCCCCGACAGGCTGGCGCGGGCAGCGATCACGTCCCCCACGCCGGCAGCCCCGAACATGGCCTCGACCGTGCGGTGCCGCGCCACCCCCCGCACCTCCTCCAGGGCCAGGAGCACGCCGGGGAGGATGCCCGCCGCCCCCGCCGTGGGAGCCGCGACGATGCGGCCCATGGCGGCGTTCACCTCCGACACGGCCATCGCGCGCGCGGCGGCCGCCGCCACCAGGTCGTCCACCGCCCGCCCCGCCCGGCGCGCCTCCTCCACGCGCCGCGCATCGCCCCCCACCAGGCCGCTCTCGCTCCGGGCGCGGCCGGACAGCCCCTCTGCCACGGACTGCGCCATGACCTCCAGCATCTCGGCCATGCGTCGGCGCACGCGCTCCACGTCCAGGCCGGACTCCGCCGCCTCCCGTTCGAGCATGAGGCGTCCCAGCCCGACACCCTGCCCTTCGGCCTCCGCCACCAGGCGGCTAAGCGAGGGCGGGTTCACTGACCCCCGCCCTCCCACGTGCCCTCGGCGCCGTCCTCTCCCCCCACCAGGCGGGCCGACACCTCGGGCAGGGCGTCGATGGCCACCGCCGCCGAGGGTGGGAACGGGCCGTCGCTCTCGATCACCATCAGCGCCTCCCCCCCGCGTTCCTTGCGCGCCACCTGCATGGCGGCGATGTTCACGCCGTGCCGGGCGAGGACGGCGGTGACCGCCGCCACCGCCCCGGGCCGGTCGCGGTGGAAGACGAGGGCCGTCGGGCGGGCCAGGTCGAACCGCAGGTCGAAGCCGTCCACCTCCAGCACCACCGCCCTCCCTCCCCCCACCGAGGAGGCGAGAACGTCCGCCTCGCGTCCCCTGCCGTCCCCCAGACGGATGCGCGCGGTGTTCGGGTGCACGCGTCCCAGGTCGGCCTCGCGGAAGTCGAATCGCAGCCCGGCCGCCGCGGCGTAGGCGAACGCCTGGCGTAGGCGCGGGTCGCCGGGGGAGAAGCCGAGAAGGCCGGCGACGATCGCCCGATCGGTACCGTGTCCCCGGCCCGTGGCGGCGAACGAGCCGTGCAAGGCGATGTGGGCGTAGGCCGGGGGCGCCCCGAGCACGGCCCGCGCCGCCCGCCCGATGCGCGCCGCCCCCGCGGTATGGGAACTCGAGGGGCCGACCATCACGGGCCCCAGGACCTCGAACACCCGCACGCCGCGCCCCCCTCCCGCCCGCGATCAGAGGGCCGGCCGCGCCCCCGCCGCCAGGCCGCCCGCGCCCCGGCGCCCCGGCGCCAGCGGCCCGAACGTCCCCAGGCGCACGAGCTCCTCCCGCCGGGCCCGTTCGCCGGGGGTGAGCTCGCCCGGCTCGAACCGAGCCCCGAGGGCGGAGGCGAACCCGGCCACCAGGGCTGCCCGCACGGCCTCCGCCCCCAGGCTACGCCCCGCGGCCTCCTCCAGGCCGCAGGCGTGCTCCGCCAGGCGGCGGGCCCACTCCCCCTTGTCGCCTCCCCGAAGCGCCAGGACGGCCCTGTCCGGGTCGAGGCTGAGCGGCACGGAGCCGTGCTGCAGCACCCTGCCCCGCCGGCGCAGCTGGGCGCTCCCCACCGTTTTCCTCCCCCCGACCAGAAGCTCATACCGGCTCGGGGTCTCGAAGCAGACCGGCCCCCGCTCCCGCGGTGCCACCACCTCCTGCGCCAGCTCGGCCGCCAACCCCAGCTCCGCCAGCGCCGCCACCAGCGCCTGGGCGATGAGGCGATAGCCGTCCACCACCCCGGCGGGTAGGCCGTGTTCGGGCGCCACCACGCTGTAGGTCACCTCGAGCGCTCCGTCGTGCAGCACCGCCCCGCCCCCCGTCGGTCGGCGCACAACCTCGATGCCGGCGGCCCCCGCCGCCTCCCAGTCCACGACGCGCTCCGCGTCCTGCGAGTAGCCGAGCGAGAGGGTGGGGCGCCGCCAGCCGAACAGGCGCAGGACGGGGAGATGGCCGTCGCCCTCCAGCAGGGCCACGTCCTCCGCCATGTTGGCCGCACCGTCGCCCGCGCCCTCGGCCAGCAGGCGCCAGCGGCCGGCGAGGACGCTCACGCGGGCGGTGCGGCGGCCCCCGCCGGCGCCGCCTGCGGATCGCGTTCGGGCAGGCTGAGGCCGGGGCGGTACCGGAGGTCGGGGTGGCGCGTGGCCCGCGCCTCGTCCAGACGCGCAGCCGGGGTGCGGTGCGGCGCCGTGCGCAGGCGCTCGGGGTCGGTGCGGGCGATCTCGGCCACGCGGCGGAAGGCGGCCGCCAGGCGGTCGAGGTTTTCCACCGCCTCCGTCTCCGTAGGCTCCACCATCATGGCCTCCTCGACGGTGAGCGGGAAGTAGACGGTGGGGGGGTGGACGCCTTCGTCGCACATGCCCTTCGCCAGGTCGAGGGCGCGCACCCCCGTCTCCCGCTTGAGCGCGGCGGTGCTCACCACGAACTCGTGCATGGGCCTGCGGTCGTAAGCCAGCGGGTAGTCGGGGCCGAGCTCGTGCGCCAGGTAGTTGGCGGCCAAGACGGCGTCCTCCGCCACCCGGCGCAGACCCTCCCCCCCCTGGGCCAGGATGTAGGCGTAGGCACGCACCAGCACGAGGAAGTTCCCGTAGAACGAGCGCACCCGCCCGATGGAGCTTTCGGACGGCGGCTCCAGGCCGTACTCCTCCTGACCCTCCCGCGCCGCCAGGCGCACCGGCCTGGGTCCCGGCAAGTAGGGGCGGAGGAAGTCCTTCACCCCCACAGGGCCGGCCCCCGGCCCACCGCCCCCGTGCGGGGTGGAGAAGGTCTTGTGTAGGTTGAGGTGCACGAGGTCGAACCCCATGTCGCCCGGGCGGGCCACGCCGAGGATCGGGTTGAGGTTGGCGCCGTCGTAGTACACCAGGCCCCCCGCCTCGTGGACGATGGCGGCGATCTCCTCGATGCCGTCGTCGAATACCCCGAGCGTGTTCGGGTTGGTGAGCATGAGGCCGGCCGTCCGCTCCGAGGCGCGCGCCCGGAGGGCGGCCACGTCGACGTTGCCGCGCCGGTCGGAGGGCACGGCCACCACCTCAAACCCGGCCATGGCGGCGGTGGCGGGGTTGGTGCCGTGGGCGCTGTCCGGGACGAGCACCTGCGTGCGCTGCCCTCCCTCGCCGCGCGCCCGGTGATAGGCCCGCACGATCAGCATGCCGGTGAGCTCGCCCTGGGCGCCCGCCGCCGGCTGCAGGGTGAAGGCGTCCATGCCCGTGATCTCGCACAGGGCCGCCTCCAGCTCGACCATGAGGCGCAACGCCCCCTGGACCGTGGCCGCCGGCTGACGGGGGTGGAGCGAGGCGAAGCCGGGCAGGGCGGCGACCGCCTCGTTCACCACCGGGTTGTACTTCATCGTGCACGAACCGAGCGGGTAGGGGCCGGAGGCGATGGAGTAGTTGCGCTGGGACATGGCCACGTAGTGGCGCAGGATGTCCACCTCCGCCAGCTCCGGCAGGCGGGGCGGCGTGCGCCGGCGCCGCCCCTCGGGCACGGCGTCGGCGGGGGCGGCCTCGCGCGCCGGCTCGAACCAGACCGCCCTGCGCCCGGGGACGCTCTTCTCGAAGATGGTCTTCACGCTCCCGCCTCCTCCAGAGCCGCCACCAGGCGGTCGACCTCCTCCTCCGTCCGCGCCTCGGTGACGGCGAACAAGAGCTCTCCCCGCCGCTCCGGATAGTCCTCGCCCAGGTCGCTGCCGCCCAACAGGCCGTGGCGCAACAGCGTCGCCTGCACCCTCTCGGCCGGCACGGGCGCGCGCACGGCGAACTCGTCGAAGAAGGGGGCCTCGTTGGCCAGGCGGTAGCCGGGAAGGGCGGCGATGCGGCGGGCGGCCGCGTGGGCCAAGGCGAGGGAGCGCTCCGCCGCCTCGCGCAGCCCCTGGGGCCCGAGGCTCGCCAGGTAGACGGAGGCGGCCAGGGCGAGCAGGGCCTGGTTCGTGCAGATGTTCGATGTCGCCCGCTCGCGCCGGATGTGCTGCTCGCGCGTCTGGAAGGTGAGGGCGAAGCCGCGCTCCCCGCGCGCGTCGTACGTGGCCCCCGCCAGCCGTCCCGGCAGGCGCCGGACGAGCGCCTCCCGCACGGCGAAAAAGCCCAGGTAGGGGCCGCCGTAAGCGAGGGGGATGCCGAGTGGCTGCCCCTCGCCCACGGCGACGTCCGCACCCCACTCGCCGGGCGGCGTGAGGACGGCGAGGGCCACGGGATCCACCTGGGCGACGCACAGCGCGCCGTGCCGGTGCGCCACCTCCGCCACCTCGGGCGCCGCCTCGATGACGCCGAAGAAGTTGGGATCGGCTACGATCACGGCGCACGTGGCGTCGTCCACCGCCGCCGCCAGGGCGTCGAGGTCGGCCCGCCCGTCCCCGCGGTCGCCCACCTCCACCACCTCGAGGCCGCGCCCGGCCGCGTACGTGCGCAGCACCGCCCGGCTTTGGGGGTCGACGCTGCGCAGGGCCACCACGCGGGAACGGCCCGTGGCGGAAGCGGCCAGGAGGGCGGCCTCCGCCACGGCGCTGGCGCCGTCGTACATGGACGCCTGGGCCACGTCCATGCCCGTCAGCTCGGCCATCATGGACTGGAACTCCCAGATCGCCTGCAGGGTACCCTGGCTGATCTCCGCCTGGTACGGCGTGTAGGCGGTGAGGAATTCGGCCCGGCCGACCACCTCGCGCACGAGGGCAGGGATGAAGCGGTCGGTGGCCCCTCCGCCCAAGAAGCAGACCAGCCGGTCCGTCCCCCGGTTGGCCTCCGCCAGGCTCGCCATCCTGCGCACCAGCGCCGCCTCCGACAGCCCCGGCGGCAACCTCAGGGGGCGGCCCAGGCGCACGCTCTCCGGCACGTCGGCGAAGAGATCGGAGACGTCGGCCACGTCGAGCCGCTCCAGCATGCGCCGGCGGTCGTCCGCCGTGTGCGCGAGGTAGCTCATGCCCCCGCCTCCGCTTGGACGTGGCGCTCGTAGGCGGCGCCGTCCATGAGCTCCTCCAGCTCCCCCGGGGCGCTGGGGCGGATGCGGATCATCCAGCCCTCCTCGTAGGGACTCCGGTTCACCGCCTCGGGCGCCGAGGCCAGGGCCTCGTTCACGGCCACGACGGTGCCCCCCACCGGCGCGTACAGGTCGGCCACCGACTTGACCGACTCCACGACCCCGAAGGCCTCTCCCCGCCTCAGCTCCCGGCCCACGGCCGGGAGCTCGACGAACACCACGTCCCCGAGCTGGTTCTGGGCGTAGTCGGTGATGCCGACCACCGCCTCCTCGCCCTCCGGCCGGATCCACTCATGCTCCTTCGTGTACCGCCGATCCGTGGGATGCATCGCTGCGTTCGGCCTCCCGCCTGTAGAAGGGTGTGGGAACCACCTCGGCGCCGACCGGACGGCCGCGCACCTCGACCGCCAGCCTGGCGCCCACCTCCGACACCTCGGCCGCCACCAGGGCGAGGGCGACGGCGGCGCCCAGCGTGGGGGAGATGCCGCCCGACGTCACCCGCCCCACCTCGTGCCCCGCCGGATCGAGCACGCGGTAGCCCGTGCGCGGCACGGCGCGCTCGACGAGCCGAAGCCCCACCACCCGCCGCGGCAGGCCCGCGTCCCGCTCGCGTTGGAGCGCGTCGCGCCCGACAAAGTCCTTGTCGAGGTCGACGAACCGCCCAAGTCCCGCCGCGAGCGGGCTCACGTCCGGACCCAGCTCCTGCCCGTAGAGGGGGAGGGCCGCCTCCAGCCGCAGGCTGTCGCGCGCCCCCAACCCGGCCGGTACCACGCCCTCCCCCCGGCCCTCGGCCAGGACGGCCCGCCAGAGGGCTACCGCGTCGTCGGGGCGGCAGTAGATCTCGAACCCGTCCTCGCCCGTGTACCCCGTACGGGCGAGGAGCACCGTCCGCCCCGCCACCTCGGCGGTGCGGCAGCGGAATCGCCCCAGGGCGGAGGCTGCGCCCGCGCTCAGGCGGTCGAGCACCGCCGCCGCCCGCGGCCCCTGCAAGGCCATCTCCGCCGTCTCGTCCCCCACGTCTTCCACATCGACCGCTGTCCATCCCCCGGCCTGGGCCTTCACCCAGGCCCAGTCCGCCTCCCGCCGGGCGGCGTTCACCACGAGGAGGTAGCGCCCCTCGTCCAGCCGATAGACCATGAGGTCGTCGATCGTCCCGCCGTCGGGGGCGGTCATCGGGCTGTAGCGCGCCCGCCCCGGGGCGAGGTTGCCGATGCGGTTGGTGAGCAGGTGGTCCAGGAAGGCCCCCGCCCCCGACCCCCGCACCTCGATCTCCCCCATGTGGGAGACGTCGAACAGCCCCGCGGCGGAGCGCACCGCGCGGTGCTCGGCCACGATGGAACCGTAGTCGAGCGGCATGCGCCAGCCGTGGAAGTCCACCATACGCGCGCCCAGGGCCTCGTGTTCGCCGTACAAAGGCGTGCGGCGCTCGCCCGATCCGTCCGTCCTGCCCGCCTCCTCGTCGGCCTTGCGGGCCGCCCCAACAAAGTTCAGCACCCCCTCCCCCGGGTGTCAAGGAACGGCCCCGCCCCCCCACCCAGCCCGGCGAGCGCAGCCAGACGCACAAGCGTGGGCTCCTCCACCGCCACCGCTTCCACCCTTGCCACCCCCCGCGGCACGATCAGGCGTACGGCGCCGCCGCGCGCCTTCTTGTCCCGCCGCATGACCGCCGCCGCCTGGGCGGGGGAGGCGTCCAGCCAAGGGGGTGCCTCGGTGGGCAGCCCCTGCCGGCGCAGGGCGGCCCACATGGGCCGGGCCTCGCGCGGCGGCAACAGGCCGAGCTCCTCCGCCAACCGCAGGATGGCGGCGGTACCGATGGCGACAGCGTCGCCGTGCGAGAGGCGATGGCCGCTCAGGGTCTCGAGGGCGTGCCCCAACGTGTGCCCCAGGTTGAGGTGCTCGCGCACCCCGCCGGCGCTCTCGCGCGGGTCGGCCTCCACCCGCTTGCGTTTGACGGCGCGCGCCCGGCGCACCACCTCGTCCAGGTCGTCCGTCTCCGGCCCGACGGTCGCCGACGCGAGGCGCTCGAGCAGGTCGCCGTCCCCTAGGATTCCGGCCTTGACGCTCTCGGCCATGCCCTCCCGCCAACGCGCCCCGTCCAGGGTGGCGAGGAACGCCGTGTCCACGACGCTGGCCGCGGGGGGATGGAAGGCGCCCAGGAGGTTCTTCCCCTCCGGCAGGTCGACCGCCACCTTGCCGCCCAGGCTCGCATCCACCATGGCCAGGAGGGTGGTGGGTACGACCGCCCAGCGCACGCCGCGCATGTACAGGGCGGCCAAAAGCCCCGCGCTGTCTCCCAGGGCGCCGCCCCCCGCGGCGACGAACACGCTGTCCCGGTCCGCCCCCCGGGCAAGGGCGACCCGCGCCGCCCGCACGACGGCCTCCATGCGCTTGGCGCGCTCGCCCTCGGGCATGCGGACGGTGCCCAGGCGCTCGCGCCCCAGCGCCGCCCGCAGGCGCGGCCCGTGCAGGCGGTCCACCCGTGGCTCCGTGACGAGGAGCGGGCGGCCGGCGAGCAGGGGGCGGAGGAAGGCGAGCGCCCCCCGCCCCACCACTTCTCCCGGCACCGGGCTCAGGGCCAGGTAGCGGGCGATCTCGGCCGCCACGCGCCTGGGGGAGCGGACGGCGGGGAATCGCGCCTCCGCCCGGGCGTAGAGGGGCCGGCGCTCCGCCATGAGCGCGCTGAGGCGCCGCTCCGGGCTTGCCGCCAGCAGGGGCCGTTCGCCCGGGCGGCGGCCGACGCGCTCCAACAGCACCTCGACCGGCGCCTCCAGGGCCACGACCCGCCACGCTCCCGAGGCGAGGAGCGCCTCCACCCCTGGCGCGGTCAGCGTCCCCCCGCCGCTGGCCACGACAACGTCGTCCGGCAGGTTCGCCATGAGCCGCGCCTCGCGCGCGCGAAACGCCGCCTCTCCCTCCCGCGCCCACAGTTCGGCCACGCTTAGGCCGCTGTCCGCCTCGATGGCGGCGTCCGTGTCCACGAACGGCCGCCCCAGCGCCTCCGCCAGGGCGCGCCCCACCGCGCTCTTGCCCACCCCCGGGGGGCCGACGAGGACGACGGGCACGTCTTTTCCCCCCTTACCGTTCCGCCCGCCTCAGCGGTACAGGCCGGCGCGGTAGCCGGCCAGGTTGCGCTCCACCTCCGCCATGCTGTCGCCGCCGAACTTCTCCAGGTAAGCGTCGGCCAGTACGAGGCAGACCATGGCCTCCGCCACCACCGCGGCGGCGGGGACGGCGGTGACGTCCGAGCGCTCCACCGCCGCCTTGATGGCCTCGCCCGTCGCCAGGTCCACGGAGCGCAGGGGGCGCAGGAGGGTGGACAGAGGCTTCATGGCCGCCCGCACCACGATCTCCTCGCCGTTGGAGATGCCGCCCTCCGTTCCGCCGGCCCGGTTCGAGGCGCGGCGAATCCCCTCCGGCGTGCGCACGATCTCGTCGTGGGCGGCCGACCCCGGTCCGGCCGCGATCCGGAAGGCGTCGCCCACCTCCACCCCCTTGAAGGCCTGGATGCTCACGAGGGCGGCCGCAAGGCGCGCGTCCAGGCGCGTGTCCATGCGCACGTGCGACCCCAGCCCCGGCACCACGCCGCGCGCCCGCACCTCGACCACGCCGCCCAGCGTGTCGCCGGCGGCGCGGGCCGCGTCGATCGCCGCCACCATGGCCGCCTCCGCCTCCGCGTCGGCCACGCGCACCGGGGAGGACTCCAGGCGCGCGCGCACGCCCGGGTCGAACGGGTCGGCGGCGGCGGCGGCGATCCCCCCCAGGGACACCACCTGCCCCGCCACCTCCACCCCGAGGGCGGCGATGAAGGCGCGGGCGAATGCGCCCAAGGCGACGCGGGCCGCCGTCTCACGCGCGCTCGCCCTCTCCAGGATGTTGCGCAGGTCCGCGTACTCGCCGTACTTCATACCGCCAGCGAGGTCGGCGTGCCCCGGCCGGGGGCGGGTCACCGGCTTGGCCCGACCGGTCCCGAACACGGCCATGCGCTCGTGCCAGGCCTCGAAATCCCGGTTGCGAACGAGCACGGCGATGGGGCTTCCCAGGGTGCGCCCGAAGCGCACCCCCGCCACCACCTCCATGCGGTCGCGCTCGATCTGCATGCGCTTGCCCCGCCCGTATCCCTGCTGGCGGCGCCACAGGTCGCGGTTGAGCGCCTCCTCGTCCAGCTCCAGGCCAGCCGGCAGGCCCTCCAGGATGCCCACCAGGGCGGGGCCGTGCGACTCGCCCGCCGTGTGGACGCCCAACGTGGTGAACACCGCCTTCCCCCCGCCGCGCCGAAGCGCCGATTCTGTCCCTGGGCGGTGGCAGGATCAACCGCCCGCCTCCGCCCCCACCGCCCGAAGCATCACCTCAAGCGGCCCGCCCACCCCGAACCACAACCGCCAGGCGTGCGCCCCCTGGCGGGCCAGGATCTCCCGCCCCCCGACCACCTCCCGTCCGGCCGCGCGGGCGCGCGCCTCGAGCGGCGTAGGGCCGGGGCCGTAGGCCAGCTCCACCAAGGTGCGGGCGGGAAGGGCGTCGGGCGGCAGGGGATCGCCCCGCTGCCGTGTTCCGCCTCCCAGAGGGGTGGCCTGCACCACGACGGGGGCGCGCTCCACCCACCGCCCCCGCTCCGCCCAGGGATGGTGGGCGGCCTCGCCGCCCAGATCGCCCACCCGCCGGGCGAGTTCCGCCGCCGCCTCGGGGCGGCGCGCGATCACGGCCACCGCCGCCCCCGCCTCGGCCAGGGCCACGGCGGCGGCGCGCGCCACCCCGCCCGCCCCCAGGACGAGAGCGGGGGCGCGGGCAGAGGTCTCGCGCGCCCAACCCGACCGGCGCGCGGACAAGGCGTCGACGATCGCCTCCCCGTCCGTGAGGTCGGCCTCGATCGTGCCGTCGGGATGGAGGCGAAGCGTGTTCGCCGCCCCCGCCTGCCGCGCCCGCCGCCCGGGTGCGGTGGAGAGGGCGAAGGCCTTCTCCTTGTGGGGGGCGGTGACGTTGAGCCCCCACAGGCCGAGGGCGCAGGCCCCGGCCAGGGCACGCGCCAGGGCGCCCTCGGGGACGTCGAAGGCCAGGTAGACCGCCCGCATCCCCAGATGGGCGAACGCGGCGCGGTGCATGGCAGGGGAGAGGCTGTGCCCCACGGCCGCCCCCACCACACCCAGCACCCGGGTCGCCTCCGCGCCGTTCGCCACGCCCCGCCCCCCGCCCTACGTGCCGGCCGCGCCGAGGCGGCGGTCCACGGCCTCCTCCAACCGCCGCACCAGGCGCGTCGCCCATAGCTCGCGCCGGTCGACCGGTTCGACGAGCACGGTGTACAGCCCAGCCCGCCGCCCCCCCCACACGTCCATGAGGAGGCGGTCGCCCACCACGGCGGTGCAGGCCACCTCGCTCCCCAGGACGGCGAGCGCGCGGTGGAACGCCTGCCGGCGGGGCTTACCGGCGCGCGGCAGGGCGACCAGGCCCCAGCGGCGCGCGAACGTCTCCACCCGGCGGGGGGAGTTGTTCGACAGCACGACGAGCGCCACGCCCGCCGCCTGCAGGCTGGCCAGCCACTCCGCCACGCCGGGCGCCGCCTCGAGCCCGTTCCAGGGCGCCAGGGTGTTGTCCAGGTCGAGGACGAGCGCGCTCAGGCCCCGCTCCCGGAGGAACCCCGGCGTGATCTCCGCCACGCTGGCTACGCGCGCGTGGGGCCGAAACCGAGCCCACACGCCGGCGCCCGCCCTCCCGCTACCACCCATGCTGGCAGGAGCATACGCCGCCCGCGCCGGCCGGGCAAGCGGTCGTCTCCGCCGGCCGCACCGGGCGGCGCCCCGCGGCCGTCGGCAGCAGGTCCGCCTGGCGCCCTCCCCAGGCGTGCGGCGGCGGGCAGGGTCGATATCGGGCCGCACCCGCCCCTTCAGCGCGGACCCTGCCCCTTGCGGGTCGTGTGCCGGCGCGCGGCGGGCGGATCCCCCCCCTGCCAGTCCCGCGCCAACTTCATCACCGCGTGCTTCTCGATGCGTGACACGTAGCTGCGGGAGATGCCCAGCATGCGCGCCACCTCGCGCTGCGTGCGCTCCCGCCCTCCCCTCAGGCCGTAGCGCATCTCCACCACCTGGCGTTCCTTGGGATCGAGGCGGGCGAGACGGGGTCCCAGGCGGCGCACCTCCACCTGCGTCTCGACCTCGCGCGCCACCGCGTCCGGGTCGGTGCCCAAGACCTCGATGAGGGCGATCTCGTTCCCTTCGCGGTCCGTCCCCACCGGCTCGTATAGGGAGACGTCGGCGCGCGACCGCCGGGTGGCGCGCAGGTGCATGAGGATCTCGTTCTCGATGCAGCGCGCGGCGTAGGTGGCCAGGCGCACCCCCTTGTCGGGGTCGAAGGTGCGCACGGCCTTGATGAGGCCGATGGCGCCGATGTCGATCAGGTCCTCCGGGTCCTCCCCGGTGTTCTCGAACTTCTTCACCAGGTGCGCGACGAGGCGCAGGTTGTGCTCCACCAGTTTGCGCTGGGCCTCGGGGTCGCCGCGGCGCAGCGCCTCGAGCGCCTCGCGCTCCTCCTCCGCCGACAGGGGCTGGGGAAAGGCGTTCCCCGTGAGGTGGCCCGCCAGCAGAAGGATGCCGCGCGCGAACGGCACGGCCAGAAGCAGGGCGAACAGCCATGCGGTGAGCACCCAGCCCCTCCTTCCCGCGCCCCCGGCGTCGCCGAGGCCGCGTCGCCATCGTCGCCGTGGACGGGCCCGGATGGCAACGCGCTTGTCCCGCCGCCCGATGAGACCGGCACGCACAGGCCCGCAGCCGGACACCTTCCGCCCGCCGGCAGCGGGGCGCGAGGGCGGGCTCCCTCGACCCGGTGCGACCGGCAGGGGAGGCATTGGTCCGGCTCGAACACGGTGGCGTCGGGCAGACGGCAGCGCGAGGGGGTGGACGGGATGGCGCATGGCGGTCGGCTCACCGTTCCGCTGGTGCGCGACGGCGGCGGGCTCAGGCCGGCCACCTGGGACGAGGCCCTGGACCGGGCGGCGGCCGGCCTGGGCGCCGCCGTGGCGCGGGGCGGTCCCCGCTCGGTGGGCGTGTTCAGCTGCTCGAAGGCCACCAACGAGGTGAACTACCTGGCGCAGAAGTTCGCTCGCGTCGTACTCGGCACAAACAACGTCGACAGCTGCAACCGCACCTGACACGCCCCCAGCGTCGTCGGTCTGGCGACGGTGTTCGGTGCCGGTGGCAGCACCAGCTCCTACGAGGAGATCGAGAACACGGATGCGATCCTCCTGTGGGGCTCCAACGCCCGGGAGACGCACCCCATCTTCTTCCACCACGTCCTGCGCGCCCTGCGGCGCGGGGCACGCCTGTACGTGATCGACCCCCGGCGGACGTCGACGGCCTCCTTCGCCCATCTATGGCTGGGCATCGACGTGGGCAGCGACATCGCCCTCGCCAACGCGATGGGCCGGGAGATCATCCACGCCGGATTGGTGAACACCCGCTTCGTCGAACGCGCCACCACAGGCTTCGAGGCCTACCGCCGAGCGGTCGAGCCCTACACCCTCGAGTTCGCCGAGCGCACGACCGGCGTCCCGGCCGAGGCCATCGCCCGCCTGGCGCACGACTACGCCCGCGCCGACCGGGCCGAGCTGTGCTGGACGCTGGGCATCACGGAGCACCACAACGCCGTCGACAACGTCCTCGCCCTCATCAACCTGGCGCTGCTCACGGGACACGTGGGACGGTACGGCAGCGGCCTCAACCCCCTGCGCGGGCAGAACAACGTGCAGGGAGGGGGCGACATGGGCGCCTTGCCCAACCGCCTTCCGGGGTTTCAGGACCTCGAGGGCGACGCCGAGGCCCGGCGCCGATTCGAGGAGGCCTGGGGGTGCCGCATCGACCCCCAGCGCGGCTACCACCTGTCGGAGATGTTCGACGCCGTGGAGCGGGGCGAGCTCACCGCCCTCTACGTGCTGGGGGAGAACCCCGCCCAGTCGGAGGCCGACGGCCGCCGCGCCGTACGCCTCCTCGAGCGCCTCGACCACCTCGTGGTGCAGGACACGTTCCTCACCCGCACTGCCGAGCTGGCCGACGTCGTCCTGCCCGCCACCGCTTCGTGGTGCGAGGGCGAGGGCACCGTCACCTCGAGCGAGCGCCGCGTCCAGCGCGTCCGCCCGGCCCTCTCGCCGCCACCCGGGGCGCGCGACGACCTGGCGATCCTCGCCGCCCTCGCCCGGCGGCTCGGGCACGACTGGGGCGAGCCGACGGCCGAACAGGTGTGGGACGAGTGCCGCCGCCTCTCGCCCATGCACCGCGGCATGCGCTACGACCGCCTCGAGGCCTTGGGCGGCATCCAGTGGCCCTGCCCGGACGAAGAGCACCCGGGCACCCAGTTCCTGCACGCCCGCCTCTGGCGCGAGCCCCTGGAGGGCCCCCCTGCCCCCTTCCACCCCGTCGCCTGGGAGCCCCCGGCCGAACCCCTGAGCGCCGAGTTCCCCCTGCGCCTGACCACCGGGCGCCGTCTCGACGCGTTCAACACCGGCGTCCAGTCCGGGCGCTACCCGTCACCTCTCGGGCGGCGGGAGGCCGTCCACCTCGCCCCCGAGGACATGGCCCGGATGGGCATCCAGGAGGGGGAACGCGTACGGGTCGTGTCGCGCCGTGGCAGCGTGGAGGCACCGGCGCACTCGGACCCCACGCTGCGGCCGGGGCTGGCGTTCATGACCTTGCACACGCCGGACGAGGTGGACACCAACCTGCTCACCCTGGACGCGTGGGATCCCCGGTCGGGCACGGCCGAGTTCAAGGCCGCCGCCGTCCGCGTCGAGCGCCCGGGCGCAGGCGCGGGCGCGACGACCACGGGAAGGAGGGCGAGCGATGGAGGCTAACGGGCGCGCACCCGCATCCGACCCCGCCGAGCGCGCTGCTCTGGACGAGGTGCTCGGGCCCCCGCCCACCGCCTGGCTGGGAGGGGCACGGCGCGAGGTCGACCTGCACGTGGCAAGCGCCGACGCCCGCCCGGGCCGGGACCGCCTCCTTCCCGCCCTCCTGGCCCTGCAGCGGACGGCGGGCACTCTCACCCCGGGCGCCGTGCACGACCTCGCCCGTCGTCTCGACCTGCCGCCGTCCGAGGTATACGGCGTGGCGAGTTTCTACGCCCTTCTCACCCAGTCGTCGCCTGCGGCCGCTACGCTGCACGTGTGCGACGACATCGCCTGCTCCCTCGCCGGGGCGGCCGAGGTGGCGGCGCAGGCGCGGGAGGCGATCGGCCCCGAAGGGGAGGTGGGGCGCGGCGGCCTTCGCTGGCGCACGAGTCCCTGCCTGGGGCAGTGCGACCGGGCCCCCGCCGCCTTCCTCCAGCGGACAGGGGAGGAGGACCAAGTCCTCGCCCCGGTTTCGCTTCCATGGAGCGCCTGGGCCGCACCCCGCCCGCCCGCGCCCACGCCTCCCCCGCCCCAGGTGGGCGGCGAACGGCGCCTTTTGGCGCGCGTCGAGGTCGTCGACCCCGAGGACCTCGACGCCTACCGCGCCCACGGCGGCTACGAGGCGTTGCGCCGCGCCCTGGACCTGGGGCCCGAGGGCGTGGTGCGGGAGCTGGCCGCCGCCCGCCTTAGCGGGCGCGGCGGCGCGGCCTTCCCGACGGCGGCCAAGTGGGAGGCGGTGGCCCGCCAGCCCTCCCGCCCCCACTACGTGGTGGCCAACGCCGACGAGTCGGAGCCCGGCACCTTCAAGGACCGGGTGTTGCTCGAGGGCGACCCCTTCGCCCTGGTCGAGGCCCTCACCATCGCGGGCCTCGCGACCGGCGCCGAGAGGGGCTACGTGTTCGTGCGCGCCGAGTACCCCCTGGCGCGCGCCCGCATCGCCCACGCCGTGGAGGTGGCCCGGCGGCGCGGCTACCTGGGGCGGGGCATTCTGGGCCGCCGTTTCGACTTCGACGTCGAGGTGCGCTCCGGCGCCGGCGCCTACGTGTGCGGCGAGGAGACGGCCCTCTTCCAAGCCATCGAAGGGCGGAGGGGGGAGCCGCGCAACAAGCCGCCCTACCCCACGGCCAAAGGCCTGTTCGGAAAGCCCACGGCCGTCAACAACGTGGAGACGCTGGCCAACGTGCCGCTCATCCTGCGCCTGGGCGGCGCGGCCTACGCCGCGGACGCCGACGCCGACGCCACCGGCACGCGTCTGTTCGCCGTCTCGGGGGCGGTGGCCCGTCCGGGGGTGTACGAGGTGCGGGCGAGGGTCACTCTGGGCGACCTCATCGGGCTGGCGGGAGGCGCCCCACGCGGCGTGCGGGCTGTCCTCCTCGGCGGGGCGGCCGGCGCCTTCGTCGGTCCCGACGCGCTCGACATGCCCCTCTCCCCCGCCGCCGCCCGCGCCCGCGCCGCCACCCTCGGGTCGGGTGCGGTGGTGGTCTTCCCCCGCGGCGCCGACCTGACGGCGGCGGTAGGCCGCATCGCCCGCTTCTTCCGGGACGAGTCGTGCGGCCAGTGCGTACCCTGCCGCATCGGCACGGTCCGCCAGGAGGAACTCGTGCGCCGCCTGGCCGAGGGGAGCCCCCTGGGCACCGCAGCGGAGGAACGGGCCCTGTTCGACGACCTCGCGCGGGCCATGCGCGACGCCTCCATCTGCGGCCTCGGCCAGAGTGCGCCCAACGCCGTCGAGTCCGCCCTGCGCCTGGGGCTCATCGCGGGAGAGGGGGAAGGGGAATGACCGCATCCGTGACGGCCACGGTGGACGGGCGGCCGGTCACCGTGCCGGCCGGCACCACCATCCTCGAGGCCTGCCGGCGCCTGGGCGTCGAGGTGCCCACCCTGTGCTTCCTGGAGACGCTCGAGCCCGTGAACGTGTGCCGTCTGTGCGTCCTCGAGGTGGAAGGCTCCCGTGCCCTGGTGCCGGCTTGCTCCCGCCCTCTGGAGGAGGGTATGGAGGTGCGCACCGACACCCCCCGCGTGCGCCACAGCCGGCGCATGGTCCTGGAACTTCTCGCCTCAGCCGTCGACCTCGGCGCCGCCGGACCGGAGGTGGCGCGTTGGCTGGCCGAGTACGGGGCGCGACCCGAGCGCTACGGTCCTCCCGCCCCGCCCGCCCCCGCCGGCGCGCGCGATGGCCGCCAGGCCGGCCACCACCCGGGGGCGCCCACCGGCACGCGGGAGACGCTCGCTCAGCCGGTCAAGGTGGACAACGCCCTGTACGTGCGCGACTACGAGAAGTGCATCCTATGCTACAAGTGCGTGGAGGCGTGCGGCGAGCAGGCGCAGGCGACCTTTGCCATCGCCGTCGCCGGGCGGGGATTCGACGCGCGCATCGCCACGGAGTTCGACGTCCCCCTCACCGAGTCGGCGTGCGTCTTCTGCGGCAACTGCATCGGCGTCTGCCCCACCGGCGCACTCATGGTGCGGCGGGAGTACGAGATGCGCCGCGAGGGGACGTGGGCCCCCGAACGGCAGAGCGCCACGGCGACGATCTGCCCGTACTGCGGCGTAGGCTGCACGCTCGTGCTCCACGTCCAGGACAACCGCATCGTCAAGGTCACCTCGCCCCTGGACGCGGACGTGACGCGCGGGCACCTGTGCATCAAGGGGAGGTTCGGCGTCACCTTCGTGGAGGACGCCGCGCCGACGTCCGACCGCGGCGGCGCCTGAGGCACGGCGTAGAGGCCTACGCGGGCGCCGGTTCCAGGCACGAGGGGTCGTCGTGACGGGGGGAGTTCACCCGCGAGCCGACGCGCACGTCCACCAGGGCGACGCCGTCTTCCGCCGCCAGGAGCCCCTTCACCCGTTCCGCCTCCGTGTCGGGGCGTAGCCAGGCCTCCCAGCGTTCCGGCGGCAGGACGAGGGGCATGCGGTCGTGCACCGCAGCCACGGGGGGCGACGCCGGGACGGTGAGGATGCTCGCCGTGCGCAGCACCACGCCGGGCAGGGCGCGCCGGTTCTCCTCCCAGATCCCGGCCAGGGCGAGGGGGCGGCCGTCGGCCCCGCGGTAGGCGTGCGCCTGCGGCGGGCCTCCCGCCCGCCGCTCCCACTCGTAGAAGGCCGTGGCCGGCACGAGGCAGCGGCGGCGGGCGAACGCCTGGCGGAAGGCCGGGCGCGTGGACGCCGTCTCCGCCCGGGCGTTGAACATGCGCGCGCCTGCGCCGGCGTCCTCCGCCCAGGCCGGCACGAGGCCCCACCTCAGCCACGCGCCCCGCCGCCGGCCGCCCTCCCACACGACCGCCAGGATCGGCGCCTGGGGAGCGATGTTGTACACCCGTCGCCCTTCGCCCCCCGCGGCCACGTCGCCCAAGGGAAAGGCGAACAGGGCCGCCACCTCCGGCAGCGGCTCCACCAGGGCGAACCGGCCGCACATAGTCGCCCCGCCGGCCTAGGCGAGGAAGTCGGGGAGGAGGTGGCCGCGGGCCACCGCCCGCACGCTGCCGCCCACCTCTACCTCGTCCGCACCCGGGCGGGCCAGGTGGAGCTCGCTCGGCCGCCCCACGTGCCGTCCCTGCTCCACCACCAGGCGTCCGCCCACTTCCAGGCGCCCGCGCGCCGCCAGGTAGCGGGCCAGGTAGGCGGCGGCGGAGCCTGTGGCGGGATCCTCGGCGATGCCCAGGGCGGGCGCGAAGCCGCGCGCCTCCAGGCGGCCGTCCGCTCCCGGCGGGGAGAAGGCGTAGACCGCCGTCCACCCCGTCCCCAGGCTCAGCGCAGCCAGCGCCCGGCCGTCCGGCGACATCGCGCCGAGAGCCTCCCGCCGCACGGGGACCAGGAGCTGTCGCGTGGGCCCGACGGCGACGGCGGCGCCGAGGCCGTCGGGCTCGAGGTCGCTGCGCTCCACGCCCAGGGCCCGCGCCACCGCCGCCGCCTCCGGCGGGGGGGCGAACGCCACCTCCGGCGCCGCCATGAACGCCATGTGGCCGATCTCCCCCGGCCGCCGCTCGACCGCCACCGACACGCTCGCCCCTGCGCTGCGCTGATCGAGGCGCAGGCGCTCCACCATCGGGGCCGTCTCCAGCGCCCACACCACGGCGCTGCCCAGGGTGGGGTGGCCGGCGAAGGCCAGCTCCTCGGCGGGCGTGAAGATGCGGCAGCGGTAGGCGCCGGCGTCCTCCCGCCCGTCGTCGGGCACGAGGAAGGTCACCTCCGAGAAGGCCACCTCGGCGGCGATCCGCCGGCAGACCGCCTCGTCCTCCCACACCGAGGTGGCGGGCACGAACACCATGAGGCGGTTGCCGCTCACCGCCGCCCGCGTGGCGAACACGTCCACCCACCAGAACGAAAGGCCCGTCCGACCGTCCGACACCGCGCTCCCGCCTCCCCTGGCCTGGATTCGCCGTCCCCGCCCGCCGCCCTCCCCTCAGCCGCCGCGGGCGGCGCGCTCCGCCGCCACCTGCTGGGCATACGTGCGGCTGAAGACGTACCTGCCGTCGGGGCGGGCGAAGAAGTACAGGTAGTCCGCCCGCGCCGGATGGAGCGCCGCCGTGAGGGCGCCGCCCCCGGGGTTGTCGATCGGCCCGGGCGGGAGGCCGGTGTGGAGGTAGGTGTTGTACGGGCTCGGCAGGGCGAAGTCGGCCCGCGTGAGCCTACCTCCCGGCGCCACGTCGGCCGCGTAGTAGACGGTGGCGTCGCTGCCCAAGGGCATCCCCAGGCGCAGGCGGTTGAGGAACACCGCTGCCACCAGGCGGCGCACGTGCGGGTCGCTCGCCTCCCGCTGCACGATGGAGGCGAGGGTCACCGCCTCCGCCGGCGTCAGCCCCTCGGCCCGGGCCGCCGCCCGCTCCTGGGGTCCGAAGGCGGCGGCGAACTCGCGCAACATGGGGGCGACGATCTCCGCCGGCGTGCTGCCGACGGGGATGCGGTAGGTGTCGGGGTAGAGATACCCCTCGAGCGGCTGGCGCACGCCCGCCGCGGCGGCGAAGCCGGGCGGGGGAGCGGCGTGCGCCGCGTACCGCAGGAAGGCGGCCACCCCCACCAGACCGTGCGCCGCCAGGACGTGCGCGACCTCGACGACGGTCATCCCGGGCACCACCGTGACCGCGACCGTCGCGGTCTCGCCCCGGACCAGGCGCCTCAGGATGTCCCCAGGCGGCATGCCGGGGGACAGCCGGTAGGTGCCGGCCTCAAGCCGGCTGGCGTCCCCCCGCACCCAGGCGAGGAACGCGAAGTACACCGGGCTGCGGACGAGGCCGTAGCGCCCGAGCGTCCGCGCCACGTCCATGAGACCCGCGCCGGCGGGGATGCGCACCAGCACCGTCCGCCGCTCCCCCGGACGGGCGGGGGCGGCGGAGGTGACCGTCCCCGCCCCCACCGCCAACGCCAGGAGCCCAAGCGCGGCGGCACGGGTGCGGGTGGCGAGCGGGCGCACCGGCATCAGGCGAGGGGGCCGGCGTCAGGCGTCCTCGCCCTCGTCGCCGTCCTCCTCCTCGTCCAACTCCTCGTAGTCTTCCTCGTCCTCCTCGTCCACCAGGCGGTCGTACTCGGCCGCCACCCGCTCCCACTCCTCGTCGTCCTCGATCTCCACCAGCACCTGTTCTCCCTCGTCGTCGCGGTCGATGCGGAAGATCATGGCCTCTCCCGCACCCTCGTCGTCCGCTTCCTCCTCCTCCTCCTCGGTGGGCGCCAAGATCGCGTACTCCTTGCCCTGGACCTCGATCACGTCCACGACCTCGAAGGTGTGGTCCTTGCCCTCCTCGTCCGTGAGGACCACGTGATCGTCGTCCATCCACGCCTCGTCCGCCATCTCCATCCCTCCCGGTCGTGTCGCCGCCGCCCGCGCTAGGCTGGGCGTCCGCGGCGCGCGTCGAGAAACCCCTGCAGGATCAACGCGGCCGCCATCTTGTCCACCTTCTCCCGCCGCCGCCGCGCCGATACACCCCCCTCGCGCAGGGCGCGCTCGGCCGCCACGGTCGTGAGGCGTTCGTCCCACAGCTCCACCCGCAGGCCGAGGCGCTCGCGCAGGTCGGCGGCGACGGCGCGCGCCACGCGCGCCCCTTCGCCCTCCTGGCCGTTCATGTGCCGCGGCAGGCCGACGACCACGACCTCCACCCCGAGCGCGCGCGCCGTCTCCGCCACCGCCTGCGCGGCGCCGGCGACGGCGTCGCCCCCGCCCTTGGGGGCGATCGCCTTCCACGGTTGCGCCACGGTGCCCGTGGGGTCGCTCAGGGCCAGCCCGATCCTCCGTCCGCCCAGGTCCACCCCCAGGGCCCGCACTAGCCGGCCCCTTCTCGCCCGAGGTAGCTCCGCACCAACTCCTCCAACAGCTCGTCCCGCTCCAAACGCCGGATGAGGTCGCGCGCTCCGCGGTGGCTCGTGATGTACGCAGGATCTCCCGACAGGAGGTAGCCGACGATCTGGGTGACCGGGTTGTAACCCTTCTCCTCGAGGGCGCCCACCACCGACTCCAGGATCAGGCGGGTCGCGTCCGAGCTCTTCTGGGGTCGACCGAACATGCGCGTCTCGTGCCTTCGGTCGCCCGCGTCCTCCGCCACGGCGCTTCCCCCTTCCGGCCCCCCGTCGTCCGACCGCCTATTCTGCCCGCCGCGCCCCCTTTCCTTCCCCGCCCACCGCCGCGGGCGCGCGCAGGAGGGCGCGCGCACGCCCAACCGCCGCTGCCAGCGCTTGGGATAGGCGCTCCGGGTCCGACACGCCTCCCTGGCCCAGCCGGGGCTGGCCGCCCCCGCGCCCGCCCACCTCGGCCAGGGCGTCGCGCACGAGGGCACCAGCGTCCACCCGGCCCTGGGCCGCCCCCGCCACCGCCACCACCAGGCCGGCCCAGTCGCCCCTGCGCCCGCCGGCCACGAGTACGCCGTCCGGGCCTGTCTCCCGCCAGGCGTCGACCACCGCCCTCAGGTCGCCGGCGGAGGCGACCTGCACCTCCCCCGCCGCCAGGGTGAGGGCTCCCCACCGCTCCGCCCCGGCCGTGAGGCGCTCGGCCTCTCGCCCGAGGCGCTCGCGCTCGGCCCGAGCCAAAGCCTGGCGCGCCTCGTCCAGCTCCTCGCGCAGCTGCCGCGCCTTGGCCTCCTCCTCGCCCGCGCGCGCCCCCAGGGCCTCGGCCACGGCCCGGCGCGTTCCCTCCAGGGCGCGGGCGTAGGCGAGCACCCCAAGACCTGTGACCGCCTCCACCCGCCGCACCCCGGCGCCGATCCCGGTCTCGGACACGATCTTCAGGCCGCCGATCTGGCCGCTGCGCCGGCAGTGCGTGCCGCCGCACAGCTCCCGCGAGAAGTCGCCCACGGACACCACCCGCACCGTGTCGCCGTACTTCTCGTCGAAGAACATGAGCGCCCCCAGGCGGCGCGCCTCCTCGAGCGGGTGCTGGGAGATCGTCACCTCGAGGTCGGCCAGGATCTTCGCGTTGCACAGATCCTCCACCGCCTCGATCTCCTCTGCGGAGAGGGGGCGGGGATGGGCGAAGTCGAACCGAAGCCGGTCCGGCGCCACGAGCGACCCCGTCTGGCGCACGTGGCTGCCCAACACCTCGCGCAGCGCCTGGTGCAGGATGTGCGTACCCGTGTGGTTGCGCATCGCCCCCTCCCGGCGCGCCCTGTCCACCCGCGCCAAGACGCGGTCGCCCGGCCGCAGGGAGCCCCGCACCACCTCCACCTCGGACAGGTGGCGACCTGCGGTCTTCTGCGTGTCCAGCACCGCGGCCTCGGTGTCGAGCCCCATCAGGACGCCCCGGTCGCCCACCTGGCCGCCGCCTTCGGCGTAGAACGGGGTGGGCTCGAGCAGGACGCGCCCCCGCTCCCCTGCCTCCAGGCGGTCGGCGGGGCCGTGGGCGTCCCACACCGCCACCACCTCGGCCGTCGTCTCGAGCTGCTCGTAGCCGACGAACCGGCTCTCCGGGTAGGCCGTCACCTGTTCGGGCGCGAAGGAGCCGCCCGCCCCGGCCCGCGCCCGCCGCGCCCGCTCCCGCTGCCGGGCCATGGCGGCCTCGAACCCCTCCCGATCCACCCTCAGGCCCCGCGCCTGGGCGAGCTCCTCCGTGAGGTCGGGCGGGAAGCCGAACGTGTCGTAGAGCTGGAAGACGTCCTCCCCCCGCACCACGCCGTCGCGGGCTCGGGCCGCCACCTCGTCGAAGCGGGCGTTGCCGGCGTCGAGTGTGGCCAGGAAGCGGTCCTCCTCCGCCCGCACCTGGTCGGCGATGGCCCCGTCGCGCACCTCCGGGTAGGCGTCGCCCATCACCTCGGCCACCACGGGCACGAGGCGCGAGAGTTCGTGGCCGTCGCCGACCTCGCGGGCGATGCGGATGGCCCGGCGCATGATGCGCCTGAGCACGTACCCCCGCCCCTCGTTGGCCGGAAGCACGCCGTCGGCCACGAGGAACGTGGCGCTGCGGGCGTGGTCGGCCAGGACGCGGAAGGCGAACCCGCCCGGACCGCGGTCGTAGGGACGGCCGGTCATGTCCTCCAGGGCCCGGATGAGGGGCGTGAACAGGTCGGTGTCGTAGTTCGAGTCCACCCCTTGCAGAATCGAGGCGATGCGCTCCAGGCCCATCCCCGTGTCGATCGAGGGCCGGGGGAGGGGGGAAAGCGCGCCGTTCGGAGCGCGGTCGAACTGCATGAACACGAGGTTCCAGAGCTCCAGCCAGCGGTCGCAGCCGCATACGCCCACGGCGCACACGGGAGCGGCGCAACGGTAGGCCTCCCCCCGGTCGATGTGCACCTCGCTGCACGGGCCGCACGGCCCCGTGTCCGCCATCTGCCAGAAGTTGTCCTTGGCCCCCAGGCCGACGATGCGGTCGGCGGGGACGGAGGCCACCTCCTGCCACAGGGCGCGCGCCTCGTCGTCATCCTCGTACACGGTCACCCACAGGCGGCTCGGGTCCAACCCCAGCTCGCGCGTGAGGAACGTCCAGGCGTAGTCGATCGCCTCGCGCTTGAAGTAGTCGCCGAACGAGAAGTTCCCCAGCATCTCGAAGAAGGTGTGGTGCCGGGCGGTGCGGCCCACCTCGTCCAGGTCGTTGTGCTTGCCACCCGCGCGCACGGCCTTCTGGGCCGTCACCGCCCGCCGGTACGGACGCGCCTCCAGCCCGAGGAAGACGTCCTTGAACTGCACCATGCCGGCGTTGGTGAAGAGAAGGGTGGGGTCCCCAGCGGGGACGAGGGAGGAGGAGGGCACCACGGTGTGCCCCCTCTGGGCGAAGAAGTCGAGAAAGCGCCGCCGGATCTCGGCGCTCGTCACGGGTGGTGCCAAGCTTGTACCTCCATGGCCCGATCCGTATACGCCTTATCGTAATCGACCGCCCCCGCCCTGGAAAGCGCCGGCGCGCCGGCGCGGCGCGGCTTTCGGCCGGCTGGCCGGCCGCCTCTCCCCCTCCCTCGCCCACCGCGCCGCCTCGGTTAGGAGATAGCGGGCGACGATGCGCGCGCTCGCCAGGCCGGGAACCGCCAGGAGGGCGCCGGCGAAGCCGAACAGGTCTCCGGCCACCAGGACGGCCCCCACCACGAGGAGGGGGTGCATCCCCACCCGGCCGCCCAGGAGGTAGGGGCTGAGAACCGCCCCCTCCACCTCGTGCACGGCCAGGAACGCGGCGAGAACCCAGGCCGCCAGGACGGGCGACCGCAACAGGGCGAAGGCCACCGCCGGCACCGCCCCCAGGAGCGGGCCCACATAGGGGATGATGTCCGTCACCGCGGCCACCGCGGCGATGAACACCGGATAGGGGAGGCGGAAGGCCAGCGCCAGCCCGAGGGCCATCGCCCCCACCGCCCCAGCCACCAGGAGTTGGCCGCGCACGAACCCCCCCACGGCCACGTCCAGCTCGTGCAGGAGGCGGGAAACCGCCGCCCGGCGCCCGACCGGCACCTGGCGCCAGAAGGCGGCCGCGAGGCGGTGGCGGTCGCGCAGGACGTAGTAGGCGAGGACAGGCGACACGGCGGCGGCCGCCGCCACCGGCAAGGTGGCGGCCAGCCCGCGCACGCTCGCCCGCGCCGCCCATCGGATGCCCCCGCCCAGCTCGACCAGCAGGCGGTCGCTCTCCGCCCGTACGGCCGGCGGCAGAGGGAGGGAGCGGTAGATGCGCCAGGCGCTTCCCAGGCCCTCGCGCCCGGCTCTCTCGTAGGCGGGGTAGTGGGCGAGCAGCCGGTGGCCCTCGCGCACGAGCGTCGGCCCCACCGCCGCCCCCAGGGCGAACAGGGCGGCGAACAAGACGGCGTAGACGGCGAGCACCGCCGCCCCGGGCGGCAGGCGTCGGCGTTCGAGGAAGTCCACCGCCGGGGTTAGGAGGTAGGCGAGGGCGAAGGCGAAGGCGAAGGGCAAGAGCGCGGTGCGGGCGCGCCACAGGATCCCGACCACGAGGGCGGCGAGGGCGAGGCGCAGGGCGGCATACGCGAGGCGCCGCCCCCAGGCGGGGGCGGCGCCGGCGGGGGCCGCGG
>JAILZS010000063.1 GCA_023512375.1 Bacillota bacterium
CCGCCGACCGGCGCCTCCACCACGGCGGCGTTGACGGTGTGCTCGTTCGTGGCCTCCCGGAAGCCCCGGATCGCCTTACCCAGGCCCGAACCCAGCTCGGGCAGCCGACGCGGTCCGAAGATCACCAGCAGGATGGCCAAGACGATGACCAAGTGCAGCGGTGTGAACAGATCGCCCACCCGGCTCATCTCCTCTCGCGGCCTGGTCCACCCCTGGTATTCGCCATGCCGCCCGTTGGCGATTCGTGACCGGGAGACGGACTCCTCTCTCCCCGAGCCGATCTCAGGGCAGGGGCGCGCTCCCCGCCAGGACGGCGATCGCCCGGGCGTAGATGGCCACCATGCGGGCCAGCCGGCCGACCGACAGGTACTCGTCCGGCGCGTGCGCCGTCTCCTCGTCCTCCGGCCACTGGGGCCCGAAGGCGACGCCCTGGCGAAGCTCGCGCGCGTACGTGCCGCCCCCGATGGCGAGGTGGGTGGCGGGCCGGCCCGTCTCCGCCTCGAACACGCGCTCGAGCGTACGCACGATCTCGCTCCTCGGGTCGGCGCGCAACGGCGCGTGGCCTCCCTCCACCGCCGCCGTCGCCCCCGCCGGCAGCGCGGCGCGGCAGCGGGCCACGAGCTCGTCCAGGGAGGACGTGACCGGGTAGCGGAGGTTGAACGCCGCCCTCAGGCGGCCGTCCTCCAGGGAGAGCGTGCCCAGGTTGGCCGTGAGGGGGCCCGACTCCGCGTCGCTCGCCGCCACGCCCAGGGCGCCGCCCGTGAGGTCGGCGCCCGAGCGTCCCAGGTGGTCGAGCACCGCCCGCTCCCCCTCCCCGAGGCCGGGAAGGCGGGCCAGCGCCAGGAGGAGGCGGGCGGCGGCGTTCGCCCCCTGCTCGGGCAGGGAGGCGTGGGCGGCGCGCCCCACCGCCACCACCCGCACCCGATCCTCCCCCTCGGGTCGGGCGGACAGGTGCGTTCCCTCGGGCCCCTCCCCGCCCAACAGGGCGGCGAGGGCCGCCTCCCGCCCTGCAGGCGGCACCTCGACCACCGCCTCGCCCCGCGCCGCCACCACGTTGGGCCGCGTGCCGGCGGCGAGGGAGAGGAGGCGGGCAGGTCCGGCGCCGTCCATCCGGGCCTCGATGACCAACGTGGCGATCCCCTTCTCCGCCGTCACCAGGGGGAAGGAGGCGTCGGGGGTGAAGCCCAGCTCGGGCATCTCGTGCACGGCGAAGTAGCGGTGTAGGCACTCGAACCCGCTCTCCTCGTCACCGCCCACGATGAGGCGCACCCGCCGCCTCCCGGGGCCGTAGATCTCGCGTACCGCCTTGAGCGCCCAGTAGGCGGCCACGGCCGGCCCCTTGTCGTCCATCGCCCCGCGGCCGTAGATGCGGTCGCCCTCGCGCGCACCCCCGAACGGGTCGCGCGTCCATCCCTCGCCCGCCGGCACCACGTCGAGGTGGGCGAGCACCCCCACGATGGGCGCCCCCTCCGGCCCCCACTCCACGTGTCCGGCGGCGCCCGGCACCGACGCCACCGCGAAGCCGTCCCGGTGCGCCCGCTCGAGGAAGGCGTCGAGGGCTCGCCGCACCTCCCGCCCGAAGGGAGCGTCGGGTTCGGCTTCGCCGCGCACCGACGGGATGCGCAGCATGGCCGCCACGTCCGCCGCCACCTCCTCGAGGTGGGCGTCCACCCATGCCGCCAGGCGAGCGTCCGCCCCCGGCGGCAGCCCTTCGTCCCGATCCGCGCCGTCCACTTCCGTCCCCTCCCGCCTTCGCCCCTCGCTCGTCCCCCCGCCATTCGCCGCCGGCCGCCGGCCCCCTTCCCCGGCGCCAGGAGGCGAGGTCACGCCGGCTCGGGTCCGCCGCCCGGGGCGGAGGCGGCGAGGTGCGGCCCCTCCCCCTCCTCCCCGGCCGCCAGGGTGCGTACCTGGGCCCCAGCCGCCGCCGCCTCCTGCACCGCGGCCAGGTGGCAGGTGAAGAGAAGCACCTGCCGCCCGCCCTCGCGCCCGAAGGCGGCCAGGGCGCGCATGGCCGCGGCCCGGCGCCGGTCGTCGAAGGCCATGAGCACGTCGTCCAGGAGCACGGGCAGGGGTGTGACCCGCTCCCCGTAGTCGGCGGCCAGCGCCAGCCGCAGGGCCAGATAGAGCTGCGACCGCGTCCCCTGGCTGAGGATCCCCACCTCGCGGCGCACCCCGCATCGGTCCACGGCCGCCAGGGCGCCACTGCCCAAAGAGCGGACGACGCGCTCGTGCCGGCCGGCCGTCAGATGGCGGAAGAGATCCGAGGCGAGGGCCAGCGTCCGCGGCTGGCGCTCCTCCTCGTAGCGCGCCTTGGCCCGCTCCCACAGCCAGCGCGCGAGCGCCGCCTGGGCCCAAGCCGCCGCCCCCTCCGCCACCTCCGCCTCCGCCCGCGCCACCCGGTCGAGGCCGACGCTCACGTCGGAGTCGCGCCCCAGGCGCTCGACATCGGCGTCTAGGCGGCGCAGGCGGTCGGCGAGGGCGTCCGCCTCGTTCCGGGCTGCCTGGGCCTCAGCCTCCCGCCGCGCCACCTCGCCCTCCCGCTCCCCCTCGGGCAAGGCGGCCAGGGCTCGCGCTTCCTCCTCGAACCCCTCGCCCGCCTCCAGAGTGGCGAGGGCGTGGGCGGCGGCATCGCGCCGCTCCTGGGCCAAGCGCCGGCGCTCGAAGGCGGCCGCGCGCCGGCGCAGGTCCTCGGCGTCTTCGGCCGCGGCGGCGGCGCACAGGGCGGCGATGGCGCGCTCCGCCTCCGCCGCTTCCGACTGTGCCTCCGCGACCGCCTCCGCCCGCTCCAGGACGGCCAGGGCGAGGCGGGCGCGGGCGGGGGCGTCCTCCGTGCCGCCGTCCGCCGCCTCGCCGCCGGCCTCCGCCCACAGGCGCGCCACCCGTTCGGCGTACGCCCTAAGTCTTCCCTCGAGCGACTCGACCTCGGCCCGCTCCCTCTCCGCCGCCGCCCACGCCGCCCGCCACGCCTCCCCCCGGGCCCGCGCCGCCTCCAGGGAGGCGGGGGCGAGCGATGGGGGAAGGCCGGCGGTACGGGCGGCCTCACGCCAGGCGTCGAGCGCCGTCTCCGCCTCTCGCCGCCGTGCCCGCGCCCGTTCCCAAGCGCGCTTGGCCGCCAGCGCCTCGCGCCGACGCGCCAACGCCGCCGCCATCGCCTCCAGGTCGGCGGCGCCGGGACGCTCCGGCCCGCCCAGGCGGGTGCTGGCGCGGGCCACCGCCCGGGCCAACGCCTCGCCCTCCCGTCCCGCCGCGCGCCCGCGGCCGGCCGCGCCCCTCCCCCCCACCCAGGCGAGGACGAGGGCGAGGAGCGCCAGGGCGGCGGCGAGGGCGGGCGCGGTACGGGCGAGGGTCCACGCGCCCGCCGCCGCCAGCGCCGCCCCCGCCAGGGCGACGAAGGCGGGCGCCCCCACGCCCGCGGTCGACGCCGCCCCCTCCAGGGCGGCCAGGCGCGCCACGTCCTGGCGCAGGCCGGCCAGGACGGCCTCGCGCTCCGCCAGGTCGGCCTCGTCGCCGTCCCCGTCGGCCCCGGCCGCGGGGGGTGCGGGGGCGCGCTCGCGCGCCGCCGCCTCCGCCGCCTGCGCCTCCCGCTCCGCCGTCAGGGCCATCTCCGCCGCCGAAGCCAGGCGTGCCCACTCCTCGGGGGTGGGGAGAGGGGGCGGGGCGGTTTCCGCCCCCTCCTCCTCGCCCAGGGCGGCGCGGGCGAGGCGCGCGGCCGCAAGGACCTCTTCCCGCGCTCGCTGCCATGCCTGCCGCCGGCCGGCGAGCGCCGACGCCTCGGCCTCCCGCGTCGGCGCCTCCTCCGCCAGCGCCCGCACCTCCGCCGCCCGGGCGCGCAGGCCGTCGGGCGGCGGTGCATCCGGGGGTGGGGGCGGCAGGCGCCCGAGCCGCTGCCTCGCCCCGGCCGCCTGCGCCTCCAGGTGCGCCAGGCGGTCGAGGGCATCCTCGGGCGGGGGCGGCCCTACGGGCAGAGCGGCCAACTCCGCCTCCGCCGCCCGCACCGCCTCGCGGTACGGAAGGGCGGCGAGCGCCCGCCGCCAGCGCGCCGCCTCGGCCGCCAGGCGCTCGGCCCGGGCGCGTGCCTGGGTCCACTGCTCTTCGAGGTGGGGGCGCTCGCGCAAGGCGGCGGTCAGCTCCCCCTCGCGCCGCCGCGCCGCGGCGAGAAGGGCTCGCTCCTCTTCCAGGCGCCTGAGGGCGGCGTTCACCCGGGTGCGGGCGGCGCGCGGCCGCCAGAGCGTAGCCGCCTCCTCCTCCAGTTCCCGTTCCACGCGCCGCAGGTCGGCGGCGCCGACCGCCCCGGCGCTGTACAAGGCGCCCGCCACCTCCGAGGCCTCGAGGCCCGCCGCATCCTCCAGCTCCCGCGCCCCCACAGCGAACACCTGGCGGAAGACCGACCAGGTGGTGCCGGCGAGGAGGCGCCCGCGCACCGCCTCGTCGCCCTCGTAGGCGGCGAGGTCGGGCGACGTGAGATAGGCGCGGCCGCGCCGGGCGCGCGCCGTGGTGCGGCGGGCCAGACGCCAGACGCCCCCCGGCCCCTCCACCTCGGCCGAGACCGAGGCCGCACCGCGCTCCGGCTCCGCCAGGTCCTCGCCGAACAACAACCAGCGCACGGCCCGCATGAGCGTGCTCTTCCCCGCCTCGTTGGGGCCGTACAGGAGGGTGAGCCCCCCTCCCAGGCCGTCCAGGTCGAGATCGCGCACGGCGCCGAACGCCTCCACCACCAGGCGGCGCAGGATCAAGCCCCCTCCTCCTCCCCCAAGGCGCGGGCCAGGCGGTCGGCGGCCGCCGCCAGCCATGCCGTGAGAGCGGCGTCGTCGGCAGCCGGGGCGAGCGCGCGCAGGGCGGGATGGTCGAACAGGGGGGCGAGGGCGTTGCGCGCCTCGCGCCTGAGCTCGGCCCCCGCCTCGTCCTCGGCGGCGGCCGCACGGGCCAGATCGAGGACGTCGGCCAGGAGGGTACCCGGCGGCGGCTCGAGGCGGCGGCGCCGGCTTCGGTCCACCACGCCCTCAGGCCACACCAGCGCCTCGCCGGCCAGCCACCGCGCCTCCGCCTCCTCCCGGAGCACGCCCAGGAGGTCCCGCCGCCGCTCCGGCACAGCCAAGAGCTGGGCGACGGAGGCGTCGGCCTCGCCCTCGACCTCCAGGCGCACCACCCGCGCCTCCCCCTCCCCCTCGCTGCGGAGCGCCGCCAGCCGGGAGAGGAGGAGGTCGGCGAGGTCGCCGGCGCTCGCCCCCGCCGCCTCCACGCCGACGCGCTCGAACACCACGTCGCACAAGGGCACGAAGGAGAGTTCGGCCAGGCGGCCGTCCTCCACCTCGGCCACGTAGGCGCCGCGTACGCCCGGCTCGCGCATCGAGCGCCCCTGGGGATTGCCCGGGTAGACGACGGCCGGGGCCGACCGGCGCAACACCTGGCGGGTGTGCACGTGCCCCAAGGCCCAGTAGTCGTGCCCGGACGAGGTGAGATCCTCCATCCGGGCGGGGGCGTAGTCGGCGTGGCCCGTGGCGGCGCCGCCCACGTTGGCGTGCAGGAGGGCGACGCTGGCGGGAGAGTCGTCCCGCCGGCGCAAGCGGCGGGCATAGTTGTCGCGCACCACCGCCGTGGGGTAGGAGATGCCGTCCACGTGGCCGATGCACCGGCCCTCCACCACCACGTCGCACCCCCCCGGCCGACCAGGGGGGAAGACGTGCACGCCGGGCTGGGCGAGGTCGAGCGCCCAGCCGTCGGCGGGGTCGTGGTTGCCGAGCACGACATAGCTCGGAATGCCGTCGTGCGCCAGCCCGACGAGGGCGTCGCGCAGGCGGATCTGGGCGCGGACGCTGCGGTCGGCGCTGTCGTGCGTGTCCCCGGCCAGGAGGACTGCATCCACCCCCGCCCGCCGCGCCTCGGCCGCCAGGCGGTCGAGCGTGCGCAGGCTGGCCTCGCGCAGGCGTGCCGCCACCCGCTCCGACACCTGGGCTAGGCCGCGAAAGGGGCTGTCCAGGTGGAGGTCGGCGGCGTGGAAGACGCGCATCCCATCCCCCCTCGACCCTGCGGCGGGCCCGGCTCGCCTCGTCACGTCCACGGGTTCTCCCCCGCCCCCGCCTCCCCTGCCGGGCAAGGGGAACGGGGGCCGGGGGCGAATCCCTCGCCCGGAGGCGAGGCCATGGTGCTCATGTGGCTGCTCCTGGCGCTCCTCGCCCTGTTGGGCGAGCTCCTCACCATGGCCTTCTACGCCGTGTACGAGGCCGTGGCCGCCCTCCTCACCGCCCTGGTGGCCGCCGTGTGGCCCAGCTTCGCCGGCCAGGTGGCGGCCTTCGCCCTGTTCTCGGGCATCCTCCTCGGGGTGGTGCGCCCGCGCACGGTCGAACTCCTGTTCCGCGCCCGCCCGCAGCCCACCGTCCCCTTCCCCGACCTGGCCGGCAAGGCGGCCACCGTGCGCGAGCGGGTCACCGACCACGGCGGCTTGGTGGAGGTGGGGGAGGGCGAGTTCTGGAGCGCCCGCGCTTACCCTCCCGGGTCCGTGTTCGAGCGCGGCACCGCCGTCACGGTGGCCTACCGGGACGGCCTTCGCCTGTATGTGCAGGCGCAGGCGGCGGAGCGGGGGGACCGCGAGCCGGGGCCGTAGGCGGGATGCGGCGAGGGAGGGAAGGTGGCGACATGTTGGGAACCGTGGTCGTCCTGCTCCTGCTTCTCCTCGTCCTGTGGGCCCTGGCGCGCTCGGTGCGGGTCATCCCCCAGAGCCGCGTGGGCATCGTCCAGCGCCTGGGCAACTACTCTCGCACCGCCCAGAGCGGTCTCACGCTGCTCATGCCGTTCGTCGACGTCATGCTCCCCCTCATCGACCTGCGCGAGCAGGTCGTCCCCTTCGAGCCCCAGAGCGTCATCACCGCCGACAACGTCGCCCTGCAGGTGGCCACGGTTGTCTACTTCCAGATCATCGAGCCGAAGAACGCGGTCTACCAGGTGGCCAACTACCTCGTGGCCCTGGAGCAGCTCACGCAGACCACGCTGCGCAACGTCTTCGGCGGCCTCACCCTGGACCAGGCGCTCACGTCGCGGGACGAGATCAACGCCCGCATGCGCTCCGTCCTGGACGAGGTGACCGAGCGCTGGGGCATCCGAGTGAACCGGGTGGAGATCAAGGACATCATCCCCCCCAAGGACATCCAGCAGGCGATGGAGCGCCAGATGCAGGCGGAGCGCACCAAGCGCGCCGTCATCCTCACGGCCGAGGGGGAGAAGCAGGCCGCCATCCTCACCGCGGAAGGCCAGAAGCAGAGCCTCATCCTCCAGGCCGAGGGCCAGCGCCAGAGCGCCATCCTGAGGGCCGAGGGCGAAGGGCAGGCGATCGTCACCCTGAAGACGGCCGAAGCGCAGGCCAACCGCATCCTGTGGCAGGCCCTGCACGACGCGGACACGGACGAGGCGGTGCTGCGTTACCTGTACCTGCAGATGCTGCCGCAGCTGGCCCAGAACCCGGGCGACAAGGTGTTCGTCGTGCCGTCCGACATGACCGCCCTGGGGGGGTTTGCCGCCGTCGCCGGAAGCGCCTTCCAGGCCGGGCAGACCCAGGGAGGCCCGGCGTCGCCTCCGCCGGCGCCGCCGACAGGACAAGGCGGCGGCTAACAGCGCCGGCGGGGGTCCAATGCCCGCTTCTCACCACCCGAGGGGCGGATCGCCTCCTTGCGGTTCCCCCCGCCCCATCGCCCGACCGCCGGCTCGGCGGGTCGACGCGCTGGCTCTCCGCAACCGCCGGAAGGCCGTTTCCCTCCTCCCGGAGGGCGCGGCCGAGGGCCCCGACGACGCTTCTCTATCGTGCTGCACCCCTCGACTCGGATTCGCATTGGGCCTACTTGACGAACATCGAGCGTGCGCTAGCCGTCCGCCAGAACCCCAGGAGAAGAAGGCGTGACTGATTCCGGAGGCACGAGGCACGTAACCGTTGGCCGTTCCATCGACGCGGGTCTGGCCTTAGCCGCCACCGCCCATCCCTCTGCCGTCGACAGGAGCGCGCAACCCAGCCCGCTCCCCACCCCTAGCGGCTCTTCACCTCGATCTCCGCCAGGATGTCGGACAGGTTGTCGAGGCGTTCCCCGATGGCCCGCAGGTAGTGGTTGATCTCGCGCGCGAAGATCATGGCCCTCACCTCGTCGAGATCCTTCAGGCCGTCGCTTCCCAGGGCGTGCAGGCCCTCCCTCGCCGCCCAATCGATACGCTTGGCGGCGCGGTGGATCTGCACCGCCTCCTCGCGCACCACGTCCGGACGAGTGAGAAGCGCCGCCACCGCGGCGCGGATGTGGATCACAGCCGCCCAGAGGATGGCCACGACTCCGTTCACCGCCGAGTAGTCCATGGCATGCTGCGCCGCCTCCACCATGGCGGTCTCGACGGCGTCCAGCACGGCGTCGATGGCGCGCGACAGGGTGTAGAGGTCCTCGCGGTCGATCGGCGTGATGAAGTGGTCGTCGCTCGCCCGCACGACGGCCAGGCGGGCCCGGTCCCCGTCCTCCTCGATGGCGTCGATCGTCTCCAGCCTGGACGGATCCTTGTCCACTAGGAAGCTCGTCCACTCCTTCATGCCTCGCTCCAGCTGGCGCACCTGCTCCTCGAGCAGGGCGACGAAGTCCGCCCCCGTCCAGCGCACCGACCAGCGCGCCGCCTCCTCGTACTCGTCGGCCGCGCGCCGAAGCCGCCAAGGCCACTGCACCCCGATCATCCCCCCTTCCGCCGCCATTTGCGGCCTACATGGATATCCGACCGGCCGACGTCGACACGCCGGCCCTCGCCTTCTTCCTCACAGCAGAAGGCGCGTCGCCGCGAAGGCGAGGGCGGCGGCAAGCGGCCCCGCCAGCACCAACGCCGTGGCCATGTCGCGCACGACCAGCCAGCGCACCGCGCGCGGGCGGTCGGCCGCGCCCACGCCCATGAGGGCGCTGTCGATCGTCTGGGTGGTCGACACCGGGTTGCCCGCCAGGGCCGCGGCCACGACGGTGACGGAGGCGGCGCTCTGGACGGCGAGTGCGTGCAGAGGCCTGAGGCGGAACACCCGGTAGCCGACGGAGGCCGCCAGCCGCACCCCACCTGCCAGCGTCCCCACCACCCAGGCGGCCGTGGACAGAAAGATGAGCGTCCAGCCGATGTGTCCCTCCACCCGGGGCGTGCCGACGATCACCCAGGCCATGATCCCCAGCGCCTTCTCGGCGTCGTTCGCGCCGTACGCCAGCCCCTGCAGGGCCAACGCGGCCACCTGCAGGCGCATGAGGCGCTCGCCCCGCTCGCGGTCGAGGCGCAGGCCGATGCCCCTCCAGGCCCGGAAGGCGACGTCACCGAAGGCGAAGCCCACCAGCAGCGCAAGCACGAGGCCGAGAAGGACCCGCACCACCGCACCGTACGCGACAGCGCCGCCCAGGGCCCATGCGCTCCCCACGAGGCCTCCCACCGTGGCCACCGACATGCTCGTCGGCACCCGCCGCCAGGTGGCGAGGGCCACGCTGGCGATGGTGCCGGAGAGGGCGCCCACCAGGCCCAATTCCGCCCGCCCTGCGGGGAAGGCCACCAGGCTGCGCACGACGGTCACCGCCACGTGGATGCCGAACAGCGCCGGACCGAGCATGAGCGCGACCACCGCCACCGCCAACGCCCACGGGAAGGTGAGGGAGCGCGCGCCGACCGAGGGCGCGACGAGGTTGCCGCCGTCGTTCATGCCGGCGATGGCCTGGAACAGGAGGGCCAAGCCGACGGCGATGGCCTGCAACGCTCCTCCCTCCCCTCGGTGCGGCGCTGGGCAAGACGGCGGTCATGGCGGAACCGGACGGCCCGGGTCCGGCAGTGCCGCCGCCAGGCGCGCCAACGCCTCGCGGTGGCGAAGCCCTGCCCCAACCGCCGCGCGTCGCCCGCGTTCGGGGGCGCTGCCCGCGGCATGGAGTGTCTACCCGTCCCGAATCCTCCGATATCCTCCGGTGACCGCAGCGGTTCCCCGCACCGCGCGGGTCGGATGTCCCCCCGGCGGTGCAACCGCCGGCCGCGCCCTACCCGCGCAGGGCGCGTCGTGCCTTACCGGGCAGCCTCCTCGTCCCTCGACTTCCCGTCCAGGCGGCGAAGACCTCGCTCCCCGCCGCGGAGGAGGTCGATCACCTGCCTTCCCAGTTCGCGTTCGTGCCTGCGCCAAGCCGCCGCGTCGCCCTCGATCGGCAGGACAAACGTTTGGAGACGGACGGCGAGCGGAATCCGAAGGCGGTATTCCTCCCGCACCGCCTCGGGGTAGACGAGCACCGCAAGGTCCACGCCGAGACGTTCCCCGTACGTGGCGAGCTGAAAGACGTCGCCGTTGTCCGGATGCTCTCCCCTTGCCAGCCGCTTGTACTTCGCGTCCACGACGGCGACGGGCCTACCGGCGCGCAAGACGACAAGATCCGGGCGCATGGCGATGCGCCTTCCCTCATCGAGGTAATGCCACACCTGGCGCCGCACCGTGAGGCCTGCGCGGGCGAGCTCGCGCGTGAGGACGTCCCCGACGTAATCCTCGTACAACCGCTCCATGTCCACGAGGAACGAGGTGGCCCGGGTCTCCCCCTGGTGGCGATCGATCCCCTGGCCCTCGAGCACCAGGCGGGCGAGTTCCAGCGCGGCTGCGTAGTGGCGGTTCAACCGGTTCACGACGAGGGCCGCCGACCGCGGCACCGCGGCGTCCAGGCCGACGCCGGCGTCCCCCAGAACGGCCAGGATGCGGCGAAGCCGACGCACGCGCGCCGCCCCCACGCCGGCGCGCATGAGGGCGAGCGACGCCTGGACCAGCATGCGGTTGGCCCAAACGTCCGCTGTGCGCTCGGCGACGACCACCGGTACGGGCGGCACGAAGCCATGGCGCCTCGCCAGGCGGACCACGTCCAACCGGCCGCGCACGTAGCCGAGATCCTCCCGCCGCTCGTCGTACTCGTGCAGCACGCCGGTTCGCACCGCCCGCTCCGCCGCCTTCGCAAACAGGTCGCACACGAGATAGACGATCGCATCGGGCGCGTACCGGTTCTCCGCGTCCACAAGCCAGGTGCGTTCGCCCCGCGCCATGAGGCGCACGAAGTTCGCCCGGTCGATCTTGGGCTCGATCGCCAGCCGGAGAGACGGGAGTCCCACGCTGCCGACCCAGCTGGTGGCGACGATGCGGAAGACGCCAGGCTTGTCGGTCGGCTCAACCGTCACCTTGGGGGCCAATGAGGCGATGGCGGCCGCATCCTCGGGAGTGAGCGGACTTGTCGTCTGCTCCCGCTCGGCCATGCGGAGAAGGGGCCGACCGCTCCCGTCGCTCAACCTTGGTCGCCAGCCGCGTCATGCGCCGGCGGCTCCCCCTCGGCCCACACCCCGTCGGTCCAACCCTCGTGCGCCGGCTCCTCCGGCGCCTCCTCTTCGTCCAGCAGCATGCGGCGGATGGCCTCCTGCTCCTGGGGCTGGTCGAAGAAGTACTCCTCTACCAAGGGCAGGATGTCGTACTGGATGATCGACTGCGCGGCGTCCGCGTCCAAATCCGGACGCATGAGGTAGCTGTGGCCGATCGCCAGGTGCCGTTGCCCCAACCTTTGGTTGACGCGCTCGATCTTGGCGCGAAGGCGTCGGAGTTCGGCGTTGCCGGGGTGTGCCTGGACGAAGCGGCGCATCACGTCCCGAACGGGCGCCTCGTTGGGGAAGAAGGGGATGAAGGCGAAGCGGCGTCGGAGCGCATAGTCGACCAGGGAGATGGAACGATCTGCACTGTTCATCGTGCCGATGAGGATGACGTTGCTCGGGATGCTGAAGCGCTCGCCCGAGTAGGGAAGCGTCACCGTCTCCGTCCGGTACTCCAGAAGGTAGAGGAGCTCCCCGAGCACGCGCGAGAGGGGGGCGCGGTTGATCTCGTCGATGAGCATGACCGCCGGCTGGTCGGGTCCAAGTTCGCGCGCTCGGGCGCAGAAGCGCTTGAACAATCCGTCCGCCCGTTCGAACCCCACGGCCGTGCCGTCCGCGGACACACGCGGGCGGATGCCCTCGATGAAATCCTCGTAGGCGTAAGACGGATGAAACTGGACCACCTCGATGGCGTCCTCCCTCTGGGTGAGGTGGAGCGCCAGCTGGCGGGCGACGTACGTCTTGCCCGTACCGGGCGGTCCGTAGAACACGACCTGGCCGCGGCGGCGGATGAGCTGGAGACAGTGCCTTAACCACGGCACGGGCAGATACGTGGCGCGGGCGATGTCGTCCAGGGTTTTGTCGCGCTCCGGCGCCGCGATGCCTTTCGTCCCGGCCGCGTGGGCCTCTCGGTAGGGCGAACGCGTCCGCTCCCGATAGGGGAGGGCGCCAAGCGACCTGGCCGAGGCGCGCACCGCCTCGGCGCAGACGCGCAGGAGCTCCTCCCCCGAGGCGAGGGAGGGCAAGTGCGCGCGATCGATGCTCACGCCCTGAAACGGACCCCGCCCTTCCCCGGCGCGGTTGCGCGCCGTCGGCGGGTCGGCGGCGTACAGCACACCGACCGCCGCACCGGCCTGTTCCAGCTCACCGCGTAGGTCGACGGCCGCCATCGCCTCGAGGAAGGGCGCCGCTTCCGCCTCCAGGGCGGCGTCGACCCCTAGGGCGAGATGGAGGCCGGCGTGGACCGCCTCCACCGTGTACCGCCCCTCCGCCACCGGGATGAGGGCGACCATGGCGACCACCGACCAGGCGTCGTTCGGCAGGCGGCGGAGCAGGAAGTGGTCGTATGCCTGCACCGGTCCGGCCTGCTGGAACGTTTTGAAGCGCACGGAATGCTCCGGTAGGGACATGCCCCCCGCGTCGGGAAGACGGTCGGACGACGCGGAGGGGAGGTAGCGCTCCCGGAGCGCGGCGAGGAGGGCCGGCGCCCGTTCCTCCCCGTATAGCTCCTCGACCGCGGCCGAGAGGACGTCCAGGAGGAACGGACGCGTGACAGCCACCGCCTCCCGGATGTCGAGCGCAGCCCCCGCGGTCCAAGCCTCCCACAGCCGATCGGAACCGCCCACGCCGACGCCTCCCATTCTCCCCTGGTCAGCCCGGCTGGGCCCTTCGACATCGGCGCCGCACGTCCTTGCCGCCCTTCCCTCCGGGAAGGCGCGGCGGAAGACCATGTTCGAAGCGAACGGGGCGAGGCGGCCATCCCGCCCGCACCTACCAGCACTCCCATTCAGCACATGCGAGGCCACCGCCCCACCCGGGCGAGGGCCAAATTCTCTCTCGGGTTCTTCGCGCACCACAGGCGTTGAATCCGCTCGACGCCCCACCCATCAACCCTTCCGACCACGGGGCTCGCTGCCGTGGCGCCGGGCCGCTGGCCGCCCTCTCGGCGCCCTGAGCATGCCGTCGAAGGGGTCGATTCCGCGACCCTGCGGGGCATGCGGCGCCCGGCCTAGGCAAGGTGGCGAGCATCCTCAGAGAATTAGACGGGAGACGCGGCAGCCCAGGGCTCAGCCTTCGGCGGGCTGAGCGTCGCCCGTGGCCCGCGCCCGCCTCAGCATGGCCAGGGCGGCGATCA
>JAILZS010000064.1 GCA_023512375.1 Bacillota bacterium
ATCGCAGTTCGCTCCAGTTTCTCCAGGTCGGTGAAGGTTGCGCTCTTGACCGACCTGGAGCAACTGGAGCGAACTGTGATTGCCGTCGGCTGCGACCCGGCGATGGGACTGCTAGCCGACCACCTACGCCGTCGCCACCCCACGATGGACCTGGTCCATCAGGGTAGTAATAGCCTTCTAGCTATTGAGGCCGTCGGCGAAGGACTCCTCGGCCATCGAGGCCGGGTCGATGGCCCCCGGCAGGAGGCGGAGGACCGCATCGAGGATGACGAGGGCGGCGATCTCGCCGCCGCTGAGGACCACGTCGCCGATGGAGATCTCGAGGTCGACGAGCTCGCGGATCCGTTCGTCGACCCCTTCGTAGCGCGGGCAGACGAGGATCAGGTGGGGCCGGCGGGCGAGATCCCGGGCTCGCTCCTGACGGAAGGGTTCCCCGGCCGGATCGGGCAGGATGACGCAGGAGTCGGGGCGCCGGAGCTCGTCGAGGGCGGCCGCCACCGGCTCGGGCCGGAGGACCATCCCGGCCCCGCCGCCATACGGGTAGTCGTCGACCGCCCGGTGGCGCCCGAGCCCCCACCGCCGCAGGTCGTGGACCCGCAGCACGGCCAGGCCCCGCTCGAGTGCTCGGCCCGGGATGCGGCGTTCGCGCTGCTGCAGGAGCGGGTGCGTCCTGGTGGCTGCATCTGCGTGCTCTCCGATGGAAATGTCGAGCCACTGACGCTCGCACCCGCCTTTCACGAGAACGAGCTGCGCATCATCGCCTCCAGCGATGGCGAAGACTATCGGGGCCATGCCCGCACGTACTTCGCGCACAGCCGCCGTTACGAAGACACGCCGGCCCTCCTCTTCCAGCACGAAATCTCACACACTGCCTTACCAGCTACCTTCGCGCGCCTGGCAACCGGCGTGATCGCGCCGGTGAAAGTGCTTATTCGGTACGGAGAGGCTGGCTCGGGAGAACCGAGGGCACAGGGCACACGGGAGATGGTTCCCAGCCCTTACGGTGCCGGGACCAGCAAGACCGTCTGCCACGATGGATCTGCCGGCTCGGCACGGAAGATGGTGTAGCCCTGTGCACGGTAGCGTGCGATAACCTCCGGCGTGGAGACGGCCAGATACACAACATCGCGCGCGTCGTCTGTCATCGAACCGTTGTCCGAGAGCATACTGATAGCCTGCCGGTCCCGTGCGACGATCGCGTAGCGCAGCCGGCCCCAGTGCAGCACGGCCACGTTCGGGAACGCGCCGCCGGTGAGCACCACGCGCACGCCCGCGGGGGCGGCCGCGGCGGGTGCGGCCGCCCGCGGCTTACGGCTCACGCCCGCACCCCCGGCGCCGCCCCTCGGCTGATGTTGAGGAGGATGCCCACCGCCGCCAAGGTGAAGACGAGGGAGGAGCCGCCGTAGGAGATGAACGGCAGGGGGACACCCGTGACGGGCAGGCTGTCGGTCACCACCCCGATGTTGAGTACGGCCTGCAGGAGGACCATGGTCGTGAGGCCCACGGCCAGCAGGGCGGCGAACGGGTCGGCGGCGGCCAAGGCGATGCGGTACCCCCGCCAGGCGAAGACGAAGAACAGGGCGATGACCGCCGCCCCGCCCACGAACCCGAGCTCCTCGGCCAGGATGGCGAAGATGAAGTCCGTGTGCGCCTCCGGCAGGTAGAAGAACTTCAGCGCGCTGTGCCCCAGGCCCGTGCCCAGAAGTCCCCCGCTCCCCAGCGCCAGGAGGGCCTGGATGGTGTGGTAGCCGCTGCCGAGCGGGTCCTTGAACGGGTCGAGGAAGGCGAGGATGCGCTGCAGGCGATAGGGCTCGGTGACGATGAGGAGCCCCACGGCCGGCAGGCCCACGAGGGCCAGGGCGGCCACGTGCCACAGATCGGCGCCGGCCACGATCATCATGACAAGCGCCGTACCGCCTAAGGAGAGGGCCGTCCCCAGGTCGGGCTCGCGCAAGATCAGGAAGAACAGCAGGGCGATGAGGCCGATGTGGGGGAGGAAGCCGCGGCGGAAGTCGGATACGGGCACTCCCCGCCGGCTCAAGGTGAGGGCGAACAGGAGCACGGCGGAGAACTTGGCGAACTCCGACGGCTGGAAGACGAGCGGCCCTGCCCCCAGCCAGCGCCGGGCGCCGTTGATCTTGATGCCGACGTGGGGGACGAGGACCGCCACGAGGCAGACGAGGGTGAAGGCGAACAGGGGCGCCGCCCACCGCCCCCACGTGGCATAGGGGACGCGCGACAGGACCGCCATGACCGCCAATCCCAGCGCCCCCCACAGAAGCTGGCGCTTGAGGAAGTACGAGGCGCTGCCGTACAGGGCGTACGCCTCCACGGACGAGGCGCTGTACACCATGACCACGCCCACGCTCAGGAGGATGAGCACGGTGACGAGCAGGGTCATGTCGTACGCGCCCTCCCCCTGCCGCCGCACCCGATCGCCCCCTTTCCCCGCCCCGCCGGCCCTAGCGCAGGCCCGCCACGCCTACGGCGGCGCAAACCGCCCCGGCCAGCCAGAACGCCCCTACGACGCGCTGTTCGGGCATGCCGGCCAGCTCGAAGTGATGGTGGAGCGGGCTCATGCGCAGGATGCGCCGCCCGAACAGGCGAAAGGCCGCCACCTGGGCGATGACCGACAGGGCCTCGAGCACGAACACGCCGCCCACGGGCACCAGGTACAGCTCGGTGCGCGACAGCACGGCCACCGCGCTCAGGCCGGCGCCGATGGCGAGGGCGCCGCTGTCGCCCATGAACACTCGCGCCGGGTACAGGTTGTAGACGAGGAAGGCGGCCAGCGCCCCGGCCACGGTGAGGCTCACGGCCGTGAGCGACCACGGCCCGGTGTGCAGGGTGATAGCGGCGAAGGCGGCGAAGGCGAGGACGGAAAGGCCGGCGGCCAGGCCGTCCAACCCGTCGGTCAGGTTCACCGCGCTGGTCGTGCCCAGCACGACCAGCCAGACGAAAGGCAAGAACGCCGTTCCCAGGTCGACCTCGCCTCCGGTCCCGGGCACCAGGAGCGCCGTGCCCAGCCCCGCCCAGCGCTCGGCCGCCCAGGCGAAGGCCACCACGAGCGCGCTCGTGACCAGGAGCTTGTCGCGCGCCCGGAGGCCCAGGGAGGCGCGGCGGCGCACCTTGAGCAGGTCGTCCGCCGCCCCCAGGGCGCCGAAGGCGAGCATCATGCCCGCGACCAGGAGGGCGTCGACCTGGCCGCGCTGCCATAGGGCCACGGCCAGTGCCGTCCCCACCAGGAACATCGTCCCCCCAGCCGTGGGCGTGCCGGCCTTGGCAAGGTGCCGCTCAGGCCCCTGGGCCCGCACGCTCTGCCCCACACCCAACGAGCGCAACACCGGCAGCAGGACGGCGCCTGCCGCCAGGCTGGCGGCGAAGGCCGTGGCCAACCCCGGTACTGGCGTGGGCAGGGCGGTCACCTGCCCGCCGCCTCCGCCCCCGGCGCCTGGGGCTGCCACTGCGCCAGGACCTCCACCACCCGCTCCATGCCGACGGCGCGCGCCCCTTTCACCAGCACGCGGTCGCCCTCGCGCACATGGGTGAGCGCCACCCGCGCCGCCTCCTCGGCGTCGGCCACGGCGAGAAGGCGGTCGGGCTGGAGCCCGCCCTCGCGCGCCCCCTCCAGGAGGGCCTGGGCGTCCTCCCCTCCGACGGCCACGAGCAGGTCCACGCCGGCTTGGGCCACCATGCGCCCGCTTTCCCGGTGCATGGGGCGGGAGCGCGCTCCCAGCTCCCGCATCTCCCCCAGGAAGACCAGGGTGCGCCGGGCCCGCCCGCCGCCCACCTGGCCCAACACCTCCAGCGCGGCACGAAGGCTGGTGGGGCTGGCGTTGTAGCTGTCGTCCAGGAGCCAGATGCCCTCGTCCCGCACCAGCCGCCCTCGCCCGGGCGCGGCCTCCAACCCCTCCAGGGCCTCGGCCGCGCGCGCCAGAGGGACCCCGACGGCGCGCGCCGCCGCCACGGCGAGAAGGGCGTTCACCAGGTGGTGGGAACCGCCGGCGCGCAGGCGGGCGCGCGCCCGCTCCCCGGCGTGCTCGAGGGTGAACTCCTGCCCCTCAGGCCCGCGCACCACGTCCCGCGCCCGCACCGTGTCGTCCTCCCCCTCGCCCACGGTCCAGGCGTCGCACGCCGCGCTCGCCAGGAGGAGCGGGGCGAACGGCTCGTTGCCGGGAACCACGGCCACCCCGTCCGGCGGCAGGCTCTCGAACAGCTCCGCCTTGGCGTGGGCGATCGCCTCCCGGCTCCCGAGGCGGCCGATGTGGCTTTCGCCGATGTTCGTGATCACGCCCACCTGCGGCCGCACGAGGGAGGCGAGCATGCGGATCTCCCCCGGGCCGCGCATCGCCAGCTCCGCCACGCCCGCCCCCTCCTTGCCCGTAAGCTCGAGCAGGTCGAGGGGGAGGCCGATCTCCGTGTTGCGGTTGCCAGCCGTGCGGAAGGTGACGAAGGTGGTGGCCAAGAGAAAGGCGATCCACTCCTTGGTCGTGGTCTTGCCCACGCTCCCAGTGACCGCCACCATGCGCAGGGGCGAGCGCTGGCGGCGGCGATCGGCCACCGCCCACAGGGTGCGCAGGGGGTCGGCGGCCTGCACCACCGTCCCGCCCGCCGGCACGCTGGGCGGCACCTCGCGCACCAGGGCGCCGCCCGCGCCGCGCCGCAGGGCGTCGCCCACGAAGCGGTGGCCGTCGGTGTGCTCTCCGCGCAGGGCGACGAACAGGTCGCCCGGCCCCACTTCCCGGCTGTCCACGACGGCGTGGGGGAAGGCGGTGGGGCCGGTGCGCACCGGCCGGGCCGCCGCCGCCACCAGCTCGTCCAGCGTCACCATGGCCCCATCCCCTCCAGGAGCTCGCGCGCCACCCGGCGGTCGTCGAACGCCAGGACGCGGTCGCCCACGATCTGGTACGTCTCGTGCCCCTTGCCGGCCAGGATCACGGTGTCGCCCGGGCGCGCGGCGGCGAGGGCGAGCTCGATCGCCGCGCGGCGGTCGGGGGTGCGGGCGTAGGGCTCGCCCCCCGCGCCCCGCACGCCGTCCTCCAGCTGGTCGAGGATGCGCTCGGGGTCCTCGCTGCGCGGGTTGTCGGAGGTGAGCACCACCACCTCCGCCCCCTTCGCCGCCACCGCTCCCATCGGCCCCCTCTTGCCCCGATCCCGGTCGCCCCCTGCCCCGAACACGAGCAGGATGCGCCCCGGCGTCAGCTCCCGGGCCGCCGCCAACAGCTTCTCCAACCCGTCCGGGGTGTGGGCGTAGTCCACCACAACCAAAAACGGCCAGGGTCCGTCGACCGTCTCGAACCGGCCCGGCACGCCGCGCGCCGCCTCCAGGCCGGCGGCGATGGCGTCGGGCCCCACCCCCTCGGCCCACGCCGCCGCCGCTGCCGCCAACGCGTTCTGGGCGTAGAAGCGCCCGATCGGCCGCAGGCGGAGGGGTCGAAGGCCGAAGGGACCGCGCAGGACCATGCGGGTGCCCTCGCGCGTGCACGTCACCTCCTCGGCCCTCAGGTCGCCCCGTCGGCCGTACGTTACGGTGCGCACCGGCGTGAGGCGGACGAAGATCGAACCCGAGGGGTCGTCGACGTTGATGGCCGCCCACTTGCGGCCCGCCTTGGGGGCGCCCGAGTACGCCCCCCCCAGGGAGGTGAACAGGCGCAGCTTGGCGCTGCGGTAGCGCTCCAGGGTACCATGGAAGTCCAGGTGGTCCTGGGTCAGATTCGTGAACACCGCGCCGTCGAACTCGCATCCCACCACGCGATCCAGCTGCAGGGCGTGCGAGGAAACCTCCATCACCACGGCGCGCGCCCCCTCCGCCCGCAGGTGGGCGAGGAGGGGCTGGAGGTCGCCGGCGTCGGGGGTCGTTCGCTCCAGGTCGCGCCGTTCCCCCCCCATGTACACCCCCACCGTCCCCACCACCGCCGTGGGCGTGCCGGCCGCCTCCAGGATGGCCGCCAGGAGGTGGGTGGTGGACGTCTTGCCGTTGGTCCCGGTGACCCCCACCATGCGCAGGTGCTTGGACGGGTGGCCGCACGCCGCCGCCGCCAAGAGGCCGAGAGCCTGTCGGCTGTCCGGGACCAGGACGGCCGGGCCGCCGTCCAGGGCCTCCAGCCGCTCGCCCACCACCAACACCGCACCTCGCGCGCGGGCGTCGGGGATGTAGGCGTGGCCGTCCTCGCGCAGGCCGCGGATGGCGACAAAGGCGTCGCCGGGCTGGACCCGGCGCGAGTCGCCTACGACCGACCGCACCTCGGGCGGTAGGTCGCCCAGCGGCGTGGCCGCCGGCAGATGGGAGAGGAGTGCCTCCGTAAGCAAGACCTACCACCCTCCGCCTAGGATACCGACCGGGTGCGCGACCGATGCGGCGGCCCCGGCCCGTCGAACACGAGCACCCGCCCTCCCGGCGCCGTCTCCCCCGCCGGCGGCCAGGTGCCCACCACCACCGCGCCGGCCTTGCCGGCGCGCCGCGGCGTAAGCCCGGCGGCGCGAAGGCGCGCGGCGGCCCGCACGGGGGATTCGCCCGCCACCTGCGGCACCACTGGTGGCAACTTGCCCGCCCGCGCCGATGCGGCGGGCGGGATGCCCAGATAGGGCAGGGCGCGGGCCATGACGCGGGCGAACACCGGGGCCGCCACCTCGCCCCCGTAGTGCGCCCCCTGCGGGCGATCGATGACCACGAGGCAGAGCACCTGCGGGCGCGGGACGGGGCCGAAGCCGACGAACGAGGCGATGTACTGGCCGGGCTCATACCGCCCCCCCACCACCACCTGGGAGGTGCCCGTCTTGCCCGCCAGGCGGTAGCCCGGCACCTGCGCCCGCTTGCCCGACCCGTTGAGGACCACGTCCTCCATCATGCTCGCCACCGCCGCCGCCACGGCCGGCCGCACCGGCTCCCCGCGGGGCGGGAAGGCCAGGCGCCTGAGCGGCCGCCCCTCCGGCGAAAGAAGCTCCTCTCCCACGTGGGGGCGCACCAGGTGGCCGCCGTTGGCGATGGCGGCGATGGCCGAGGCGAGTTCCAGGGCCGTGACCGTCAGCGTCTGGCCGAAGGACATGACCGCCAGGTCCACCGGCTTCACGTCCGCCTCCCGCGGCACGATGGCGCGCGCCTCGCCCGGCAGGTCGACGCCCGTGCGGGAGGTGAGGCCGAAGCGCGCCAGGTAGCGGTAGAAGCGCCCCGTGCCGAGCCTGAGCCCGATCTCCCCCAGCGCCACGTTGCAGGAGTTGCGCAGGACGACGCGCAGGGTCTCCGGCCCGTGGCCGCCCGCCCGCCAACAGCGGATGGCGCGGCCGTCGACGCGCAAAAAGCCGGGGTCGAAGAAGCCGCTGTCCGGCGTCACCACGCCCGCGTCCAGGGCCGAAGCCACGGTGATGGGCTTGAACGTGGAGCCCGGGGGGTAGGTGTCGGAGACGGCGGGGTCGCGCCAGCGCGACGGAGCGTAGCGATCGTAGGCCCCGGGGTCGAAGGTGGGCGAGGCGGCGAGGGCGAGGATTCCGCCCGTGCGCACGTCCATCACCAGGACGAGCCCGGCGCGCGCCCCGGTCTCCGCCACGGCCCGGTCGAGCTCCTCCTGGGCCATCTCCTGCACGCCCACGTCGAGGGTGGTGACCAGGGTGTCGCCCGGCCGCGGCTCCTCCACGCTCGTGCGCGCCCGCGGCAGGCGACGGTTGCGCGCGTCGTACTCCACCCGGATCGCCCCGTCCCGCCCCCTCAGGTAACGGTCGTAGGAGAGCTCCAGGCCCGCCAGCCCCTGCCCCTCGCTCCCCACGAACCCCACGACCTCGGCCGCCAAGGGCCCGTAAGGATAGACGCGCCGCGCCTCGGGCACCAGGCCCACCCCCGGCAGGGCGAGGCGCCGCACCGCGGCCGCCTGTGCGGCCGTGAGGCGGCGCGCCAGCCACACGAGCGCCACCCGCCGCGACAGGCGGCGGCTCAGGGCGTCGGCCGGCCGCTCGAGGACTGCCGCCAGGCGCGCCGCCGTCCGCGCCGCCCCCTCCACCTCGGCTGGGACGGCATAGGCGGCATAGGCCGTGATCGACCCCGCCAGCACCCGCCCCGCCCGGTCCAGGATGGCGCCACGGGGGGCGAGGACGGGGATGGTGCGCATGCGCTGGTCGAACGAGCGCTCGGACAACCGTCCGCCGCGCGCCATCATCAGCCACCCCAGGCGAAGCGTCAAGGCCAGGCAGGCGGCCGCCGCCGCCGCCACGGCGAACGCGGTGCGCAGGCGCGCGCGGCGCTCGTGCACGCCGCATCCCCTCCTCCCGGCCGGACGGGAAGAGCCGCGCCTGTGACGCCGCCCCTGCCCTCATGGCAAGCTCCCGAGGGCGGCCCGCACCGCCGCCAGCCAGCGATGCCACCACGGCTTTGGGGCGCTGCGGCGTGGGGGGCGTGCGCCGTGGGCGGCCGCGGGGGTGGGAATGGGCAGCACCCTCAACGTCTGGGGCAGGACCAAGCCGCTTGCGGCCGCCGCCGCCGCCAGGCGGGGGGCGGCGCGCAGCGCCTCCACCTGGGCCTCGAGGCCGCGGTGCACCGCCGTCAGGGAGGCGACCTGCGTCTCGAGGCGGACCACCTCGTAGTCGGCGACCGCCGTGGCGGCCGACCGCCCCACCACCAGCACGGCAAGGGCCGTGATCGCCCCCCAGGTGGCGACGAAGCGCAAGAGGAAGCGGGTGCGGGCGCGGGCCGCGGGCGACGCGGCCGCCGCCAGGAGCCGGCGCTCCACGCGGCGTCGTCCTCGTCCGGCCATCGCCACCCTATTCCCTCCCCGCCGCCGTTAGTCGGGCCGGGCCCGCCCCCAGGCGTTCGGCCGCCCGCAGCTTGGCGCTGCGGGCACGCGGGTTGTCGCGCCGCTCGCCCGCCGACGCCGTGAGCGGCCGCGGCGTGAGGACCGCAAGCCGCCCCGCCGCCTGCCCCGCCCGCAGGGCGCGCTTGACGATGCGGTCCTCGAGGGAGTGGAAGGCGATGACCGCGATCCGCCCCCCCGGGGTGAGCATGTCCACTCCCTCCTCCAGCGCCCGCTCCAGGCTGGCCAGCTCGTCGTTGACGGCGATGCGCAGGGCCTGGAAGGTGCGCCGCGCCGGGTGGTCCCGCCCCCGGCCGCGCACAGCCGGGGGAAGGGCGGCGACCACCGCCTCGGCCAGGGCGCGGGTGGTGCGGATGGGCGCACGCCGCTCCACCTCGGCCAGGTGGCGGGCGATGCGGCGGGCATGGCGCTCCTCCCCGTACTCGCGCAGCACACGCTCGAGCTGCCGCGCGTCCAGACGCATGAGGAGATCGGCTGCGGTCGGACCGGCGGTGGGGTCCATGCGCATGTCGAGCGGCCCGTCCTGCCGGAAGGCGAAGCCGCGCTCGGGCCGGTCGAGCTGGGGCGACGATACCCCCAGGTCGAGGAGAAGGGCGCGCGGCCGCCCCCACCCCACCTCCTCCACCACGGTCCGCCAGTCGGCGGCATTCGCGTGCACGAGCCGCACCCGGGAGCCGAACGCCGCCAGGCGCCCCCCGGCCGCCTGAAGGGCGGTGGGATCGCGATCGATGCCGATCAGCCGGCAGGCGGGCGCCGCCCGCAGCAGGGCCTCGGCGTGGCCGCCCAACCCCACCGTGCCGTCGACGACCACCGCCCCTTCGGCCCCTTCCAAGGCCGGCACGATGAGATCGCATACCGCCTCGAGGAGCACGGGGCGGTGCCCCCCCGCCGCCGGCGCCTCAGAGGCCCGCATCCACCAACGCCTCCGCCATGCGCTCGAAGTCCCCGCGCGCCATGGCGGCGTAGGCCGCCCACGCCTCGGCGCTCCACAGCTCCACGCGCTCGCCCACGCCCAGCCAGACCGCCTCCCGGTCCATGCCGGCGTGCTGGCGCAGGTGGGCGGCGAGGAGCAACCGCCCCTTGCCGTCCACCTCTCCCACCTGGGCGCCGGAGAACAAAAAGCGAACCACCGAGCGCGCCTCCCCCCGCCCCAGGGGAAGGGCGCGCAGGCGCTCGGCCAGCTGCTCCCACGCGGCGGCGGGAAACAGGAAGAGCGAGCGGTCCAGGCCGCGCGTCACGACGAACCCCTCGCCCAGGCCCTGGCGCAAGGGCTGGGGAACGAACAGGCGGCCCTTGTCGTCCACCGTGTGGTGGAACTCCCCCATGAACAGCGCAGCCGACCTCCGCCCCGCGGCGGTCCACCCCGTCCCACCGCGTCCCACTCCACACCCATGGGTTCGGTCCCGAAGGCGAAACTCCTCCTTGTCCCGTCGACAGACGTTGCCACCCTTCGCCCCTGCCCGCCACCTCCGTTCGCGCCCCCCTGGAGCGCGCTCGACCCCGGCCGGCACACCGCCTCAGCGTACGAACCACCGCTGCGGTTGGTAGAGGTCGGGTCCCTGGGGGTTGGGGACGAACCCTCGAAGGTCCGCGCCCGTCGCCACCAGGCTGGCGCAGGCGGCCAGGGGGAGGTAGGCCGTCTTCCCCGCACCCTGCACCAGAGCGCGCGGATCGGCCCCCACTCCGAACGCCGCCCCGAGGGCGGCGGCCTGGAACGCGCCCGACCTCAGGCGAGCCGAAAGGGCGGCGAAGTCGACCGGGCGGGGGACGAGCCCCACCCCCACGCGGCGCCACTGGGCGGCCATGTGCGCCAGAGCGGAGGCCACGGTCATGCTCCCGCCCGCGTACAGGACCACCACCCGCAGCGCGCGCCCGCCCCGGCGACGCACCCCGCCCGGCCCGGGTGTCCAGCCGGCGGCGGCGAGGAGGGCGCGAGCGGCGGCCGGATCGTAGGGCGGCGGCGGGGGCGACGGCGCCAGCGCTGGCGGCCAAGGGCCGCCGGGGACGGCGCCGGGCCCGCCGCACAGGATGGGGACCAAGGCGGCTCTCTGGGTGGCGAGGGCGAGGGCCCGGCGCACGTCCGCCTGCGCCAAGGGGCCGCGGACGGTGCGCATGACCAGGAGATCGAGGCCCCGCCCCGGCACCAGATGGGCGACGAGGGAGGGGGATGCGCGCACGGCCGCCGTCCACGCCGGGGGCAGGATGGCCACCTGTACCGTGCCGCGGCGCAGGGCCGCCAGGGCGGCGGCCGGCGCCATGGCGCGCAAGACGAGCTCTGGGACGTGCGGCGGTGTGCGGAAGTAGCCCGGGTTGGCGGCGAGCGCGACGCTGCCGCCGGCGCGATCCCAGCGCACCAGGCGGTACGGTCCGTCGGTGGGCGCGATCGCGGCGCCGCGGCTGCCGGTCGGCGCGGGAAGGATGGGCACCTCGGCCAAGAGCCCCATCCACCCCGGCCACGGGCGTCGCAGGCCCACCTCCACCTCTTGCGGCCCCAGGGCGCGCGCCCACGCCAGGACGGAGAAGGCGGCCCGGAGGGGGGAGGCGTCCCGGGCAGAGCGGTAGGCCTCGAGGCTCCACACCACATCCCGCGCCGTCACCCGCCGCCCGTCCGTCCACCGTGCCCGCGGGTCGAGCGCGTAGCGCCACACCCGCCCGCCGGCCGACGTCTGCCAGGAGCGGGCGAGGTCGGGGGCGTACCCACCCGCAGGGGTGGCGACGTAGAGCGGGTCGTCCAGGAGGAGCTCCACGTCGAGGCTGTACTGGTCGCCCGTGCGCAGGGGGTTGGCGCCCGCCGGCATGGCCGGCAGCGCCACCGTCACCGTCCCGGGACGGGCGGGATGGAGGGGGACGGAACGGGCGCCCACGGCGGGCGGCGCCAGCGCTGGCGCCGCAGCCAGGGCCGCGGCCGCCAACGCCCGGCGGGTAGGCACCCTTCGTCCCGCCACCGCCCTACCCCGCCGCCGGCACCGTGGAGGGCTTGGACCACGACCAGTCCTGCGGCCAGTCCAGGGCCGAGCCGGTGAGGCCCCCGGGGCGAGGCAGCCGCAGTCCCGGCGCCACGGCCATGACGCCCACCGTCTGAAAGAGGAAGACGGCCGGCGGGTCGGCCCGCAGGGCGGCGGCCAGCCGGCGCTCCTCGGCCCGCCTGGCCTTGGCTCCACCGCCGCCGGCCAAGGCCTGAAGGGCCGCGGTGACGGTCGGATCGTCGTACCCGCCCACGTCCTGCCCGCCAGGCGGGAAGGCGTCGCGGCCGCCGATCAGGGTGCGGGCGTCGCTCGCCGCCGTCATCTGCCAGGCCAGACCCCACGCCCCCGGGGAGGGCGAGCGCTGGGGACCGGCGAGGGAGCGAACCAGGTCGGCGAACGGGGCGTACTCGACGTCCACGCTGAACCCCACGGCCCGGAGGTCCTGCGCCACCATGGCCACCGTGCGGTCCCAGGTGGGGACGCCCGCCACCGTGAGGAGGGTGAAGTGCAGGGCCTGGCCGCGGCGGTAGCGCACCCCGCCCGGGCCCGGCCGCCATCCGGCGGCGCTCAGCAGCCGTTCGGCGCGCGCCGGGTCGTACCCCATGCCGGCGAGGGCGCCGCCGGGGGCCACCAGGGAGAGCGGAGGCGGTCCGCCGGTGAGGCGTGCAGGCGGGCGGTTGACGGCCCGGTTGATGGCCGCGCGGTCCACCGCGTACACCGCGGCCTGGCGCACGCGCGGGTCGCGCCAGAGGGGGGTGCGCAGGTTGAAGGCGATGTAGGTGAACTGGGCCATGGGCAGGGTAACCAGGCGCAGGCGGCCGCGGCGGGCCAGGGCGCGCGCCTCGGCCAGGGCGGAGGCCGGCACGTCGGCCACCGACACCTGCCCGCGCAGGAAGGCGTCCCAGGCGCTCTCGCTCGTGGCCTCGTACTGCAGCACGAGGCGCGCCAGGTGGGCCCGACCCCACGGATAGGCGGCGTTGCGGGCGAACACCAGGGTATCGGTGGCATGCCGCCAGGCCACGAAGCGAAACGGCCCGGCGGTGACGGCGGGGGCGGCGTTGAGGTCGCGGTCGGCGGCCAGGGCGCGGCCGTCGCCCACCAGGGGCGCGACGATGCGGGCGGGGGCGATGGGCACGGTGAGGGCGTCGGGCAGGAAGCCGGGGTCGGGACGGGAGAGGTCGACCACCACCGTGCCCGCACCTTCCGCCTGCACCTGCGCCATGGGGCGGAAGACGCCGAACCAAGGGGAGCGGTCGTGCCGGTTCGCCATGGCGGCGAACGTGGCCGCGACGTCCGCCGCCGTCACCGGCCTGCCGTCCGTCCACCTCAGGCCGGTGCGCAGGAGGATACGCACCGTCCGGCCGCCGTCCGACAGGCTCCAGGTGCGGGCCAGGAGCGGCCGGCGTACGCCGTCCGGCCCCACCGCCGTGAGGGAGGGGTAGAGGAGGCTCACCACGGCCCGGCCGTAGGTGTCCGACGCCAGGATGGGGTTGATGCTGCCAGGGTCGGCAATGATGGGCACGGTGGCGGTGTCGGGCAGGGCGGCAGCGCGGCCCGCGGCCGGGACGAGGAGGGCGGCCGCGGCCAGGGCCGCGGCCGCCGGGGCGAGCGCGGGGCGGGTGGATCGCACCATGGCGGGGCCTCCCGACCAGGCCGGGCGCGGACGGCCTAGTTGTACTGGATGCGC
>JAILZS010000065.1 GCA_023512375.1 Bacillota bacterium
CGGTGTCGGTGGACGAGCCGGAGACGCATGGACAGATCGCGCCGTTCTTGGCGCGACAGAAGGCCACTTTTCTGAATTATGGTCGCAAGCCAGGTGACGTGGAGGCGTTCATCAACGCCTTCGACAAAAACTGGAGCGGTGCCGTCCCCATCACCTACCTCTTCGACCGAGACGGGAAGCCAGTTGGCAGCCCACTGCTCGTGCCGCAGTCGTACGCGAAGCTCGCCGCCACCGTTGAGCCGCTCCTGCGTCAGCCCCGATGAGACGCGACGAAGAGCCGGAGTTCGCCAACCCGACGCTGCGCGCGCGGCTGGAAGCGTTCGCCCAGGGCCGCGGTGAGGAAGAGCTCCTCCCGTGGGTCGGGCGGCTCTCCCCCCTTGACCAGCGCCGACTGCGCGAGGACCTGGCGGTGGTGCTCTCGGAGCCGGAGACAACCGGCGAGCCCCTCGACTGGCGGGAGATCGGCAACATCCTTCAAGAGTGGGCGGAGGTTGCCGGCTGGGAGGACGTAACGCTCCGCGCTGGCGCGCTCGCGCCCGACGGCGCCTTCATCGTCGACCTGCGCCCGCAGGATCGACAGGCCCTGGAGCGCGCGTCGCCCGCCGTACAGCGGGCGACGGCACACCTGCTCGCCGAGTTCCTGCCGTATTCCCCCACAGTCGGCTTCCTGCTCCCCCGCGGGCGGCTGAAGAAGATGCGGGACCGGGACCTCTGGCAGCTTCACCTCCCTGACGGCTACCGTCTCCGCTACTTGGTGGACAAGGCGGCGCGAACAGTCCATGTCGTCTACCTGGGCCCACACCCCGACCGCGACCCGCGCGGCCGGGAGCAAAACGTCCGCGCGAAGGTAAAGCGAACCTCGCCCGATGAACCGTAAGACGACCGACGGCACGTGCGCCGACAGGGACGATCCTTTCGGCCGGACAGGAGTTTAAGGGGCAGTTGGGCGGGAGACCTAATGGCGTCCGTGGCATTCTACGTCGTGGCCGCCTTCGCGCAGATCGCCGGCCCCGTTAGAACCAGCTCCAGACCTCCGAGCGCAGATACCGGTTCACCCGCCGCAGCACGACCGCCCCCAGCGGCCGGCGGCCGCACCGGATCTTCGCCCACCCGCTCATCCCCGGCCGCAGCTCGCTTTCCCGCATCATGGTGGCGGGGTCGAAGCGCAGGACGTACTCGATCTGGTCGGCGGTGACGTCCACCAGGCCCCGCCCTGGGTCGGAGCCGCCCGCCCCGCCGCCCTTCGCGATGTTGCCGTGGGCGAGGAGCCGGGCCACGTCCACCGGCGCCGACACGTTCACAGCCCAGCCCCCGCTCCCGAGCCGCCGGGTCGAGACGCGCCAGCTCCCGGGCGCGCTGGCGGTGGCCTGGGCGATGGCCGTGCCCACGGTAAGGGCGCTGCCTTCCGGAACGAAGGAGAGGGTAGCGCGCTGGGCGGCGGCCACTCCGCTCGGGGGCGGGCTGGGGCGGGCGGCGGCGACCGACATGACGGGGCTGGCGGTGGCGGCGTCGTGGGCGATGGCCCATGTGGCCGCGAGGGCGACCGCCACCAGGCCGCCGGCCACCACGGCCCCGTGCACCCCCCGGGAGGCGGGCGCCCCCGCACCGTCCCCACCGCGCGCCGGAACCGCTGCCTGCCTGCTCGCCATGCCGACCGCCTCCCTTCGCCTCGGCCTCACGTCTCCTGCCCTTCGAACGCCCACGCCCCGAGCACCGCCAGCACCGCGGCCAGGGCCGCCATGACGCCCAGGTCGAGCCCCACCGGATACTCGACGAGCAGGCGTACCTCCTGCCCCGCACCGTACACCACGTTGCGCAGGGCGTCGACCCCGTACGCCAAGGGGTCGACGCGCGTGAGCACCGTAAGCCACACGGGCAGGCCGCGCAGGGGGTACATGGCGCCGGACAGGAAGAACATGGGCATGGTGAGGACGTTCATGACGAACTGGAAGCCCTCCATGCTCTGCATGCGGGCGGCGATGGCGATTCCCAGGCTGCCCAGGCCGAACCCCATGACCGCCGCCACGCCTAGGACCCCCGCCGCCATGCCGACGCCCAGGGGGATGCCGGCGACGGGGGCGAGGGCGAGGAGGACCGCGCTCTGGACGACGACGATGGCGGCGATGCCCAACGCCTTGCCCACGGCCACGGCCCAGCGCGGCACGGGCGCCACAAGCACTTCGCGCAAAAAGCCGAATTCGCGGTCCCAGATGATGCCGACGCCGGAGAAGATGGCGGTGAACAGGACGGACATGCCCAGGATGCCGGGGTACATGAAGGACAGGTAGTTCACGTGGGCGGCCGCCGGCACGGACCGGAAGGTCATGGAGTGGGCGATGCCGTAGCCGATGAGGGTGAGGTAGAGGAGCGGCTGGGCGATGAACCCCAGCCAGCGGCTTCGGTCCTTGAGGAAGCGGATCACCTCGCGGTAGGCGATGGCGTACACCACCCGCGCCGCCGCTGCCGCCTCCCGGCTCACGCCCGCCGCCTCCCCATCACGCGCCGCCGCATGGCATCGAGGGGGCTGGCCTCCTCGTCGCGGATCTCCCGCCCCGTGAGGTGGAGGAAGACGTCGTCCAGGGTGGGGCGGTGCACGCGCAGGCTCTCCAGGCGGCCCGCGAAGTCGGCGGCGAGGCGGGGGAGGAAGGCGGCGGCGTCCGCCACCTCGATGCGGGCCTCGCCCGGACCCGTGGCGCGGGCCGCAACCCCGTAGCGTTCCGCCACCTCGGCCGCCAGGCGGGCGGCGTCCGGCGCCCCCACCAGGACCGCCTCGCTCCCCACTTGGCGGCGCAGCTCGTCCGGCGTCCCCAGGGCCACGATGCGCCCGTGGTCGATGACGGCGATGCGGTCGCAGTGGTCGGCCTCGTCCATGTAGTGGGTGGTCATGAACACGGTGACGCCGCGCTCGTCGCGCAACCGGCGCACATGCTGCCAGATGGCGCTGCGCGTCTGCGGGTCGAGGCCCACCGTGGGCTCGTCCAGGAAGAGGACGGCGGGGGCGTGGAGCAAGCCGCGGGCGATCTCCAGGCGGCGGCGCATGCCGCCGGAGAAGGTGCGCACGACGTCGTCGCGCCGGTCGAGGAGGTCCACCATGGCGAGCAGGGCCTGCGCCCGATCGGTGAACTCGTCGCGCCCCACGCCGTACAGGAGGGCGTGGAAGTAGAGGTTCTCCCACGCCGTCAGGCGGTCGTCCAGGGAGTGGTCCTGGAAGACGATGCCGATGGAGCGGCGCACCTGGGTGGGCTGGGTGGCGACGTCGAAGCCGGCCAGGAGGGCGCGCCCCGACGTGGCCCGAAGGAGCGTGGCCAGGATCTTGATCGTGGTCGACTTGCCCGCCCCGTTGGGGCCGAGGAAGCCGAAGATCTCGCCCCGGCGGACTTGGAACGAGACGTCCGCCACCGCCTCCACCGGGCCGAAGCGCCGCACCAGGTGCTCGACCTCCACCGCCCATTCAGGCTGTGCCATCGCCCGTCTCCCCCCCGTCCCCTCCGCCGCCGGACCGGGCCATGAGGCGGCGCGCCATGTCCGTGAGCTGCCTGCGTTCCGCCGCCCCGAGCAGCGTGAGCACCCGCCGGAGAAGCATGCGGTGGCGGCGGCGCATGGCGGCCTCCACCCGCCGCCCCCGCGCCGTGAGGGTGAACAGGCGGCGGCGCCGGTCTGCCGGGTCCTCGCCCCGCGCCAGCCAGCCGCGCGCCACCAGCGTGTGGGCGAGCTGGCTTGCGGCCGCCGGACCCACGCCGAGCGCGCCCTCCAGGTCGCGCAGGCTCAGCCCGCCCGCCTCCCCGACCTGGCGCAGGACGAACAGCTGAAGCCGGGTGGGGGCGCGGCGGGGGCGGCGCCGTCGCCGCTCCACGATGTAGGCGAAGGCCTGCCGCTCCAACGCCTCCAGCACCGCCAGGGCCTCCTCCACACCGCCGTCCGCCGTCTGTCCCCCCGTTCATTCGGATATCCGAAACGACGCCCTGCGGGCAAGGCGCCCGCCTGGGCGCCTGCGCCTACGCCAGGCGGGCGTCGAGGTCGATGTCCACGGCAGCCAAGGCCTTGGCCACATGGCAGCCGCGCCGCGTCTCCTCGGCCAGGCGGGCGAACTCCTCCGCACCGACGCCGGGGGCGTCCACCCGGCAGGTGAGGGCGAAGCGGCGGATGCCGCCCTCGAACTCCACCCGGCAGGCGGTGTCCACCTCCCGGGCGGGGTGGCCGGCCTTCTCCAGCGCCGCCGCCAAGGCCATGCTGTAGCACCCGGCGAGGGCGGCGCCCAACAGCTCCTCCGGGTTGGCGCCGTCGCCCGTCTCGAACCGGGAGGCGAACGTGAACGGACCGGCCCACGCGCCGCTGCCCAGCTCCATCCTGCCCTCGCCCGCGCGCAGGCCGCCCTGCCACCGCGCCCGGCTCTCCCGCACGATCACCCTCACGCCACCCCCTGTGTCGCCTGCGCCGGCCGCCGTAGGGGCGGCCGGGCCGTCGCGTCCATCCTACCAGATGGCGGGCGGCGGGCGTTGGGGGACGAGGGCTTCGGCCTTACCCCTCCTGGCCCGCCGCAGTTGGCGCGCGGCCTCCCGCACCATGTCGGCGTCCAGGCGGTGGAGCACCCGTTCGCCCACCCACTGCTGGGGTTCGTGGCCGCGTCCGGTGACCACCACCACGCCCCCTGGTCCGGCCGCCTCGACGGCGCGGGCGATGGCTTCCGCCCGGTCCTCCACGTAGGAGACGCGCAAAGATGCGCCCGCCGGCACGCCGGCGGCGATGGCCTGCGCCAGGGCGCGAGGGTCCTCGTCCAGGGGGCTGTCGGTCGTGAGCACGAGCTCCTGGGCGTAGCGGGCGACGGTCGCCCCCATGCCCGGCAGCTTGCCGGGGTCGCGGTGGCCGCGACCGCCCAGGACGCACACCAGGCGGCGGTGGGGGGAGCCGGCGCGCACGGCCTCGAGCAGCTGCGCCAGGCCGTCGGGGTTGTGGGCGTAGTCGACGACCGCGAACCCGCCGCCGGGCAAGGGGAGGCGTTCGCACCGTCCGGGAACGTGGCGGACGGTGTCGAGGCCGCCTGCCACGTCTTCGGGCGAGACGCCGAGGGCGTGGGCGGCGGCGGCGGCGGCCAGGGCGTTGGCCACGTTGAAGGCGCCGGGCAGGTGAAGGCGCACCGGCACGGACCGCCCCCCCATGTGGAGGAGGAAGCGGCTCCCCCAGGCGGTGGGGCGAAGGCGCGTGGCCCGCACGTCGCCCCGTCGCCCGAGGGCGAAGCGCAGGCAGGGGACGCGCACGTGGCGGGCCACCGCCGCCGTCCCCTCCCCCTCCAGGGGCAGGACGGCCACGGGCGTGCGCGCCTTGGTGCGGCCCGGGCGGGCCAGGAGCTTGAACAGGCGGGTCTTGGCCGCCCAGTAGGCGCGCAGGCTGGGGTGGTAGTCGAGGTGGTCGCGCCCCAGGCTGGTGAGGACGGCGACGTCGAATTCGCACCCGGCCACGCGGTGCTGTACGAGGCCGTGGGAGGAGACCTCCATGACGACGGCGTCGGCGCCGGCGTCGACCAGGCGGCGCAGGGTACGCTGGAGCTGGAGGGGGAAGGGTGTGGTGAGGGGGTAGCTGGCGTCGGACTCGAACGGCCCCAGCGTGCCCACCGTATGCGCCGACCGGCCGGCCTGGCGCAGGATGGCGGTGAGCATGACGGCGGTCGTGGTCTTGCCGTTCGTGCCCGTCACCCCCACGAGGTCGATCTGGCGCGTGGGGTGGCCGTACCACGTGCTCGCCAGCTCGCCCAGGGCGCGGCGGGAGCTGGGCGTGAGGACGAGCGGCAGGTGGGGCGGGGCGTGGGCGGCCAGCGCCGGGTCGTCGACCACCGCCGCCACGGCGCCCCGCTCGGCCGCCTCGGCGAGGTGGCGGTGGCCGTCGTCGGAGCGGCCGCGGATGGCGACGAACACCTCGCCCGGCCGAAGCGTGCGCGAGTCGTCGCTTAGGCCGCGCACCTCGGCGCCTAGTTCCCACGTGCCGTCCGGACGCCGCCGAAGCGGCGCCGCCGGGCGATGCGAGTGCAAGGTCAGCCCCCCTCGACGGCGTCGGCGAATCGGTCGGGGCCGCACGCGGCCGCCGGGCGGGACCCGTGGGGCGGAGGCGGCGGCGTTCGCACCCAGTGTGCCCCGCGTTGGCGCGCGCGGCAGAATGCTCCAGACGGGAACGGAAGGAAACCGTACCGGGGAGAGGAGAACGGACTGGCCATGACGCGTTCGCCTGGCTCGCCCCCCACGCTTCCGCCCCCGGGCCGCCTGCGCGCCGCCTTCGGGCCCGCCGGCGCCGTGGGCGAGCTCGTACGCTTCTCCGCCGTGGGCGTGGTGACGGCGCTGTTGGACCTGGCGGTGTACAACGGCGCCCTCTACCTCCTCGGCACCCGGGCCACGCCGGCGGTCCTGGTCTCCAGTACGCTCGGGTTCTTCGCCTCTATGCTCGTGAGCTATCTCGGCAACCGCCACTTCACCTTCCGCGACCGCGGCGGCGGCCAGCGCTTTCTCCCCTACGCCGCCGTCAGCCTGTCCGGCTTCTTCATCGAGAACGCCACCTTGTACCTCGTCTGGCAGGTGCTCATCGCCGCCGGCGTCAACCATGGCTACGTGGCGGCCAACCTGGCCCGCGCCGCCGCCGCCGTGCCGGCGCTGGCATGGACGTTCGTCCTCTACCGCAGCGTGGTCTTCGTCCCCGCCGCCGGCGCGCGCCCGGCGCCCCGCGCCCTGCGCCTGCCGCCGGCCGTCCACCGCCTCCTGCACGAGCATCCGGTGCTGCCGTTGGCGGGCCTTCTCGCCCTCGGCGTCGCCCTTCGCCTACCGTTCCTGCTCTCCCTGCCGCTGGGCGCGGAGGAATGGCAGACGGCCCACGCAGCCGCCCTGCTGGCCGCAGGGCGGTTGGGCGCGACGCCGCCTTCGCTCCTGGGCGTCGTCCTGGCCGGCCTCTTCCGCCTCACCGGCCCCTCCCTGAGCGAGCCCCGCGTCCTCGCCGTGCTGTTGTCGGCGGCGGCGGTGGCGGCCACGTTCTTCCTCGGGCGCGCCCTGTGGCGCTCGGCGCTGGCGGGACTCCTGGCCGCCCTGGTGGTGGCCGCCAACGGCCCCTCCGTCCTCGCCTCCCACGTGGCCGTCCCGGGGGTGGCGGCCCCCGCCGCCGTGGCGGCAGCCGGCTGGGCGACGGTGCGCGCCCTGGACGGCTCGAGACGCCTTCTCGCCCTGGCCGGCGCACTCTGGCTCGTGGCGTGGGCTGCCGGGCCGTGGGCCGTGGCCGCGGTGCCGGGGGCGGCGCTGGTCCTGGCGGGGGGCCTGGCGGCGGCGCCGGTGGCCCGCCGCCCGGCCACGGCCCGGCCCGCCGCCCTCCTGGGTGCCCTATTGGCGGCGACGCTGGTCCTGTTCGGCCGTCCCCTCCGGCCCGCCCAGCCGTTCGCTGCGGCCGACGCCCTGGTGCGTGCGGCCGGCGACCTCACCCTTGTGCCGACGGCGGTCCAGCCCCTTCTCGGGGCGGCGGTCCTGGCGGCGCTCGTGGCGGCGCTGGCCTACGGCCTGCGCAGCCGGCGCGGCCGCCTGGTGGCGCTCCCCCTCCTGGGCGCACTGGCGTTGGGTCCGATCGGCGGACACGGCGGCGACGGGGGGGCGGTGGCGCTCCTCCCCCTGTTCGCCGTCCTCGGCGCCGGAGCGGCGCGCTGGGGCGCCCGCCGCCTCGCCCGCCACGTTCCGACGGCGGTGTACGGCGCCGTGGCCGCCCTCACGGCGGCGGTCATCGGCTTTCTTCCCCTCTTGGGGTTGGGGGCGCACTACGGCCACCTGTTGCGCGCCGACCGCTCCGCCCCCCCCTCCCCCCAGGTGCTGGAGGCCCTGGCCCGGGTGGGGGCCCCTCCCCGCGGCCACCCGGTGGTCCTGCTCGACTCGCGCGGCTACCGCGCCGGCGTGGTAGGCTGGGTGCTGGCCTTGCGCGGCTACCGCGTGCGGTTCGTCGGCGACCCCTACGCCCGCCCCGCCGGGGCGGCCGACGTGGGACGGTCGCTCGCCCGCACGCTCCTCTCGGCGGCGCCCCCGAGCCAGACGGCGGCGTTCGTCATCACGCGCGAGGACTACCTCGCCCTCGGGCGTTCCGACCCGGCGCAGGACGTCCTGGCGCGCATCCGCGCCCGCGCCGTGGGGGGGTACGTGGTGGGCGAGGTGCTCCCCACCCCGCCGCCGCCGATGGTGCCGGGCGGAGGGGTGACGTGGGCGCCGGGCGAGGGGCCGGCGGGCACGGCACCGGGGGCCGGACCCTACCAGTGAGGGGGACCGGGCGGACGTTGGGGGCGACGGCGGGGGAGGCGGCCCGGGCGGGGGAGCGCACGTGGCTTCGGTGGATGCTCCTGTTCTTCGCCGCCGGCGTGTTCGAGTCGATGGGCTTCGGGCACCTGGGGGCGTTCACCCCCCTGTACCTGGGGGAGCTGGGCGTGCCGGCGGCGCACGTCCCGCTTTGGACGGGGCTTCTGGGAGCCATCGGTTGGGTGGTGGGCATCCCCATGATCCCCCTGTGGGGGGTGTGGGCGGAGACCGTCAGCCGCAAATTCGTCGTCGTGCGCAGCGCCTACGTGGAGGCGCTTTTGTTCGGATTGGCGGCGATGGCGCCCAACGTGTGGGTGCTGGCCGGGGCCCGCCTCCTGTCGGGGCTCGTGGTGGGCAACACGGGCGTCATGTTCGCCATGCAGACGGACGTTACGCCCCGCCACCGCCTGGGTGGGGCGGTGGCCCTCATCAGCGCCGCCTCGCCCGTGGGCATGGCGGTGGGCCCGCTCCTGGGTGCGTTCGTCATCGGCGCCTGGGGCGTGCGCGCCCTCCTGGGCATCGACGCCGGCCTCTCCCTGCTGTCCGGGCTGGCCCTCACCCTGTGGCTGCACGACCGCCGCCCCCGCCTCGCCGCCCAGGGGTCGACATGGGAGCACGTGCGGCGCGCCCTGGGCACCATCGCCACCACCCCGGGCGTCCCGCCCCTGTTCGCCCTCTCATTCGCCGGCTCGTTCGGCACCACGGCCACCGCCTCGTTCCTGCCCATCCTCGTCGCCCGCCTCTACCGCGGACCTCACGTCGCCACGGCCATCGGCGCGGTGCTCACGGCCTCGGGCGTCGTCCTGGCCCTGGCCACCCCCCTGTGGGGGCGGGTGGGCGACCGCCTCGGCTACGTGCGTGCCCTGCGCCTGGCCGCGGCCGCCATCGCCGTCACCATGGCGGCGCAGGCGCTCGCCCCCAGCGTCCTCGCCCTGGGGGCGGCGCGGGTGGTGCAGGCGGCCTTCCAGGGAGGGGTGGGGGCGCTCACCACCACCCTCCTCGCCTTGCGGGTGCCGGCCGAGCGGCGCGCCAGCGTCCTCAACTTCTCGCTTCTTCCCATGCAGATGAGCTGGTTCCTGGGCCCGCTCGTGGGGGCGGCGGTGGCGAGCGTCAGCCTGACGGCTACGTGGTGGATGGCGTTCGTGCCCTCGGCCGCGGCCTTCTTCATGGCCGGCCTGGCGGGGGGGCGGACGGTGGGCGCCGCGAGCGCCGGGGCGGCGGACGCGCCTGCGCCTTTGCCCTAGCCTCGCGCTTCGCGCGCCCTGGGCCGTCCACTGGCGCATACTGGGCGCGAGCGCGGCGGACGGGGGGCGCGGGGATGGGCGACGGACGGAGGACGGGAGGGCGCCGGGCCATGACGCGGCGCGAGGCGCTCGGCTGGCTCTTGGCCCGGCTGGTTGCGGCGGCGGGGGCGGCGTCGGCGGTGGGCGCGGCGGCCGCCCTACGCCCTTGGGCGGTCGGCAGGCGGGGTGATCCGGCCTCCGCCCTGGGCACGCCGCCCGCGCCGGACGTTGAGCGCTTTCGTTCCCGCCCCGACCTCCGCCCGCCCCGGGTCACGGTCGACGTCCCCTCGGCACCGGACGCCGACCCGGGCCTCGTGTTCACGGACGCGCACTTCGGGCCGGGGCAACAGGGCGCCCTGGTGCTCGACGGCCGGGGCGAGGTCGTCTGGTTCCTGCCTCTGTCGGGCCCGTCGGCCGCCTACCGGGCGTTCAACGTGCGGGTGCAGACCTACCGCGGGCGGCCGGTGATCACCATGTGGCGGGGAAGGGTCGTGGCCGGGCACGGCGAGGGGGAGTACGTCCTGTACGACTCGTCCTACCGGCAGGTGGCGCGGGTGTCGGCGCAGGGGGGCTACCGGGGGGACCTGCACGAGTTCGTGCTCACGGAGCGCGACACCGCCCTTCTCACCTGTTACGGCCAAGCCGCCGCCGACCTGTCGGCGCTGGGCGGGCCGGCGTCCGGCGCGTACTGGTACGGCGTGGTCCAGGAGGTGGACGTCGCCACCGGCAGGCTCCTGTTCGAGTGGCGCAGCGACGAGCACGTGCCGCTGGCCGAGTCGTACCTTCCGCCGCCCTCCTCGGGCGCCCCCTGGGACTACTTCCACGTGAACTCGGTGTGCGTCGACCCGACGGACGGAAACCTCATCGTCTCCGGGCGGAACGTGTGGACGGTGTACAAGGTGCACCGCACGAGCGGCCGGGTGCTCTGGCGCCTGGGCGGCAAGGCGAGCGACTTCCCCCTGGACGGGGGCGCGCGCTTCGCCTTCCAGCACCACGCCGTGCGCTGGCCGGACGCGACGCTCACCGTGTTCGACAACGAGGCCGGCCCGCCCGCCGAGGCGCGCGAGTCCCGCGCCCTCGTGCTCTCCCTCGACGAGCGCGCCCGCACGGCGACGCTCCTACGGCAGTACCGCCACGTCCCGCCCGTGCTGTCGGACGCCTTGGGGAGCGTGCAGGACCTTCCCCGCGGCCACCGCTTCGTCGGCTGGGGGACGTCGTCCTACTTCACGGAGTACGACGCCTCTGGACGGGTACGGTTCGACGGCCGGCTGGCCCCCGGCACCGAGTCGTACCGGGCGTTCAAGCAGACGTGGCACGGCGTGCCGGCCAGGCCTCCGGACATGGCGGTGGAGGCGGGACGGGACGGGGTGACGGTGTTCGCCAGCTGGAACGGTGCCACCGACGTCGAGCGCTGGGTGGTGCTGGGGGGCGAGTCGCCTGCGCGCCTGCGCCCTGTCGCCGCCGCCCCGAGGGCGGGGTTCGAGACGGCGATCCGCCTCACCCGCCCGCCGTCCTACGCGGCCGTGGCGGCGGTCGGCGCCGGCGGCCGGATGTTGGGCCGTTCCGCGGTGCGGGCGGTTCGCCCCTGAGGGCGACGGGTGTTCGCCCGAGCGCGCGACGCGTCCCGCGGGTGGGCCATCCCCGTCACCGGCCGGCCGCGGCGGTGCCCGTCCGGGGCGCGGACCTGAAGGCATGTCGGCCTCGGGTCCCGGGTGTGCGGTGAGGGGCACGGGGGCCTTCCCATGGCTCGGCCATGCGACGTCCGACCGGTCGCGAGGGCGTCGGACGTCCGGCGCGTGGACCCGGTTCCCATGCCCAAGGGAGATCTGCGGCGAGGGTGTGGCCCTGTACCGTGCGGATGGGCGACGAAGGGCAAGGCGCCGGGGAGCGGCGACCGGGGAGGGGGGGCGCGCCGTCGACCGAGCCCTAGGGACGTTCCGGGGGTGGGAACGGGCCGGGGGCGGTCGCCTCGAGGACGTAGTGGTGGACGTCGCCGACGGGGCGGTAGCCGATGCGCTGGTAGATGGCGTTCGACGTCGGGTTGGCCAAGTCTGTGAACAGGAAGCAGCGGGCACGCCCCTCGTCCAACAAGCGCTGGCTCAAGGACGCCACGAGGGCGGAGGCGTAGCCCAGGCCGCGGCGGTGGGGCGGGGTGTACACGGGCCCCACCCGGATGCCGGTCGGCGTTGGACCGGCGTAACCGGCGAGCGACACAGGGGAGCCGTCCTCCCAGAGGTAGAAGGCGGCGTCGGCGGCGCCGAGGCGCTGGCGCAGGGTCCGCGCCACCGTCCCCTCCACGTCGGGCTGCTCCGGCGCGGCCTCGGCGTAGAAGGCGCGCAGCCATTCGGCCAAGAGGTCGCGGTCCGCGGCGGTGGCGCGCCGCATCCGTCCGGGGGGCTTGGGCGGGTGCCGGACCTGGGTGAGTTCGTAGATGCGCTCCGCCACGGCGAGGCGGAAGGTCGCCCCCGTCCGCCGGCACCACAGCGCGGCGAAGGCTTCGGCCACCTCTCTCGGCCCGATGGCGCCGGGGAGGAGGGGAAACGCCCCGTGCACGTCGTCGGCCAGGAACGCGAGGGCGTCGCCCGGCACGACCGTCGGGTCGACCGTGGACAGCACCAGGTGGTGAGGCGGCGTGCGAACGGCCGCCAGCACGGGGGCGGCGCCCTGTTCCACTGTGGCCAGGTAGGCCGGCTCGTCGTAGGCGCCGGGCACGGCAGCGAGGGTGTGGGCGAGGCCGAGGACGAGGTTGTTCATCGCCTCTTGGCGTACGAGAAACGGCGTCGCCCGGGACACGAAGGCGGCGGGATCGTAACGGCGGGTGCGCAAGGCCTCGGCCTCCTCGTGCCATCCCGCGGGGCGAAGGATGCGCGTAGGCGATGGCGCGGATGGGCTGGGTCAGGAATTCCGCATGGCATCCGCATACCATGGTGGTGGCGGCTTGGCAAGGGTCGATGCGCTCCGGCACCCGCCGGCCTCAGGCGAGCCCCTTGCCGCTGTGCTCGGCCATCGAGCCGGCCGTCGCCGCCGGAAAGAGGCGGCGGGGCGCGCGCCTGGCGGAACGCCGCCGAAGAAATCCCCCTCGGACCGCCAACCGCGTATGGGAAGGAGGGAAGGAAGCTGCTGGAGAAGCCGACGCCCAGAGGGGTGGCGTGCGTATGGACGCGATTCCCCGCGAAGATGGCGGTGTCGCCGCTGTGACGATCGCGGGGGCTCTTACGGCCGCCGCGGCGAGTCCCAACTCCTGCGCCATGGGACCCCAGTGCATATGTGAGCAGTCCTATTGCTCATACCTTTGAGCGCACCCAGCGGCCGATAAAGCGCCATGCGCGCTTACGCGCCGAGACGGGTGGAAGGAGCGTATCCGTCAAATCCAGCACACCTGGGTCCGACGGGTACGGGCATGGGATCATCTCCCACGCGGGGTTCCTCGCGGGAGGGACGACTGGCGTGGGGAGGGTCATCGCGGGTTACCGGGCGCGGGGCGGCGGTCTACGCCCTTGCTCGGACCTCTTGAGGGAGTGCATCGGACCAGGGGAGCAGCGCCTCAAGTCCCGCCTTGTCCTGCGGATCCAGGTTCGGCAGGCAGCTGAGCACGTGCTCCAGGTACAGCCGCGGCACAAGCCCGTTCGCCTTCGCCGTCTCCACCAGGCTGTAGACCACCGCGCTCGCCCGTGCGCCCCGCGGCGTGTTGGCGAACAGCCACGCCTTCCTTCCCAT
>JAILZS010000066.1 GCA_023512375.1 Bacillota bacterium
GGGGATGGCTGTGTCGTTGCCGGCCGAGATCTTCCGCGAGTACGACATCCGGGGCGACGTGGAGCGGGAGCTCACGCAGGAGGTGTTCCACACCCTGGGCCTCGCCTTCGGCACCGAGCTGAGGGAGCGCGGCATCCAGCGCATGGGCGTGGGGCGGGACCTGCGCACCTCCTCCGCCGCCCTGGCCCGCGCCTTCGCCCACGGCGTGCTGGCCACGGGCGTCGACGTCGACGACCTGGGGGTGATCCTCACCCCCACCCTGTACTTCTGCCTGAACGCCCTGGGTTACCCGGCGGGCGCCGTCGTCACCGGCAGCCACAACCCGGCGAACATGAACGGCCTCAAGGTGGCGATCGGCACCGCCACCCTCTACGGGGAGGAGATCCAGGCGCTGCGCCGGCGGGCGGAGGGGGGGAGGTTCGCCTCCGGTCAAGGGCGGCTCGACATGGCCGATCCCGTGCCCGCCTACCTGGACGACCTCGTCCGGCGCATCCGCCTCGACCGGCCGCTCAAGGTGGTGGTGGACGCGGGGCATGGCACCGCCGCCCTGTTCGGCCCGCGCTTCTTGCGCCGCCTGGGCGTGGAGGTCGTGCCCCTGTACTGCGATCCCGACCCGGGCTTCCCCCACCATTTCCCCGACCCCTCCGACCCGCGCAACATGCGCGACCTCATGCGCGCGGTGCGGGAGAGCGGGGCGGACGCGGGCATCGCCTTCGACGGCGACGCCGACCGCCTGGGGGCGGTGGACGAGCGCGGGCGCATCGTCACCGGCGACCAGCTCATGGTCGTGTTCTGGCGGGAGGTCCTCTCCCGCCACCCGGGGGCGCCAGCCATCGTGGAGGTGAAGTCCTCCGACACCGTGTGGCAGGAGATCGAGCGCGCCGGCGGGCGGCCCTTCTTCTACCGCACGGGCCACTCCCTCATCAAGGCGAAGATGCGCGAGGTGGGGGCGGTGTTCGCGGGCGAGTTGAGCGGCCACTTCTTCTTCGCCGACGAGTTCTACGGCTACGACGACGCCCTGTACGCGGCCGGGCGCCTTCTCCGCCTGGCAGCGTCGCCCGGGCGGTCGCTTGCCGCCCTCACCGCCGACGTGCCCGTCCGGCCCGCCACACCCGAGGTGCGGGTGGCGTGCGACGACCGGGTGAAGTTCGACGTCGTGCGTCGTGCGGCCGAGGCGTTGGCGCGCGAGCACGAGGTGGTGACGGTCGACGGCGTGCGCGCCCGGTTCGAGGGCGGGTGGGGCCTCATCCGGGCCTCCAACACCCAGCCGGTCCTGGTGCTCCGGGCGGAGGCGGACAGCGTGGCCGCCCTGGAGGCGATCGAGCGCTCCCTCTCCGCCGTGCTTTCCGCCTTCCCGGAGGTGGGGGAGGTGGCGTGGCCCGCGCCGGAGGCGGCAGGGGAACCGGCCTGAGCCGTCCGAGGACGCGCCGCCGCGATCAATTGGCGCCGGGCGCCCGCCAGAAGAGAAGGCGCTCCGCCGCGGCGGTGGCGAAGAGGCGTCCGCCGCTATCGACCCAGAGCGCCGCCCGCTCCCCCGCGGCCTGGGCGATGGCAGCGCTGCCGCGGATGAACAGGGTCTTGCTCCACACCTCGGCCCAGGCGGGGTCGTGCGCGACCACCGTGACGGCCAACAGGCCCGACGCGGCCGCATCGCCCGTGCGCGGGTCGATGAGGTGGTGGACGCGCCGCCCCGCGGACTCCCACGCGTGGCGCGCGATCGACGAGGTGCAGACGGCGGCCCGCCCCCCAAGGCGAAGGGCGGCCACGAGCGAGTCGCCGTCGCGCGGATCCTCCACGCCGATCCGCCAGCCCTCTCCCTGCGGCCCCGGGCCGTCGAGGATGAGATCGCCGCCGCCGTTCAGGAGGTAGTTACCGGTCTCTCGTCCGATCCGCCGGGCGGCCCACCGCACGGCGAGCCCCTTGCCGATGCCGCCGAGGTCGAGGGGGGCGCGCACCGTGACGGTGCGCCGCCTCGGATGGCGGTCGAGCCACGGTCCGGGAAGGTCGGCGCCCTACGGCCTTGCCGCGCCCGCCAGCGGCCGCTGGCGGGCGACCGCCGGCCCTATCGCTCCTTTGGCGGCCTAGCGCCGTACGGCCACGGCCGGCACGCCGGCGCCGTGGTCGTAGACCATGCGGCCGCCCAGGCTGCCCGTCACCGTGATGCAGACCGCCGCTCCGACGACGCACGCCGTGGCCAGGAGGTTGAGGTTGCCCCGGCCCGTCCCCAACACCGACCACGTCCCCGAGACACGGCCCTGGGCGGAGCGGAAAGGGCTGGCCAACCGTAAGAGCCAGGCGGCGCCGGCGAACAGGCCGGTGAGGTAGGCCCAGTGCTGGTGCGTCGACAACAGCCGGGCGGTGGCCGGCGTCCAATGCACGCTCTGCTCCGACACGATGCCGGCCGCTATGGCGGCGATGATGGCGACGCAGGCGGCGGTGATGAGCCACCACCCGGCGCGCGTGAGGAAGCGGCGCGTATCGGGCGGCGCCATCCAGGCCATGAGGTCCACCGCCGCGGCGAGGTAGACGATGGCGATGGGGAAGTGGACCACCGTGGGGTGGATGGTGGGCGGCAGGTGGCGGGCGAAGAATCCGACCAGGGCCTTCTCCATGCCGAGACCGTCCTCTCCGGGGGGTTCAGCGGGCCAAGGCGCCGGGGCGCCGGTCCGGGTCGTGGGCGGGGGAGGAGGGGTGCGCCCCCAGGTCGTGCACCGTCCAGCCGCCGCCGTCTGCCCACAAGGCAAGGGCCAGGGCGGTGAGGCCGAGGTCGCGCATCCAGATGGCGCTGGGCCCGGAGCGCAGGAGCAGGTCGGCCGCCACCGTGGCCATGAGGAGCACGGACAGGGGCAGGACGACGCGCGGGTAGGCGCCCGCCGCTAGGGCTGCGCCGGCGACGAAGAGCACGAAGCCGTGGACGAGGACGAGGTCGACGGCCACCTGGCCCGCGAACAGGGGCGGCAGGTAGCCCACCCAGGGTCCCGGCTGCACCAGCTCGCCCGCCCCGAAGTACAAGAAGATCGCCGCCAGCGCGAGGCGGGCGAGGGTGAGCGCCCACGGCCGGGCGGGCGTGGGAGGTGCGCTCATTGCAGGATGTACCCCCGGGCGTCGGTGATGATCACGCCGTCGTCGCCTCCGTTCACGTCCGTACCCGGGGCGTCGTCGCTCATCTGGCCCTCGACGAAGTACACCCGGTCGCCAGGGTCGATCTTCTGGCTGTACACGACGCCCGCCCCCGGGATGGAGACCTCCACCGTGCGCAGCGCCCCCGCCGCCACCACCCGCAGGACGAAGCCGTCGAGCGCCTGCGCGGCCTGGGCGGCGCGGCGGGGGTAGACGGGCACGGCGTAGGGCGCGTAGGGGCTTTGGGCGAGGAGGATGCGGGTGGGCCGAAGGCCGCTCGCCGAGGGCGCAGTGGCGCCTCCGCTCCCTCGCCTCCCGCCGCCGCCCTGCGCCGCCTTGCCGCCGGTCTGGGCCGTGTGGGCGCCGTCCGCCCGGGAGGGCGGGGCCGCCGCGGCGGCGGTGGATACGGCCGTGGTCAGGCCGCCCGTGGGCGTGGCCGCGATCAGGCCTGGGTGGCGCACGCCCCGAAGGCCCAGCACCGCCGCCACCGCCGCCCCGGCGACAAGGCTCGCGGCGGCGAGCGCGTCCCCTGTGCGCATCCGACTTCCCTCCCGCGGCCGCCAGCGCGGCCCATGCTCGCCCCCATTGTCGGCATGCGGGGCGCGCGCCTTCCTGGGGAGTGCCTGGGAGTGGGATGAGGGTTTCATGAGAACGGCGCATCGGGGCGGGGTGTACGCTAGGAACGGCGAACCGCCCGGGCGGGAGGTGGCGGCGTGCGCGCCCTCGTGATCGAGGACGATCCCCAGATGGCCCGCATCGTGGCCCTCGAGTTGCGCCACGCGGGGTGGGAGGTGACGGCGGCGGAAAGCGGCCGCGCCGGCCTGGCGGAGGCCATCGGCCATCCGCCCGACGCGGTCCTCCTCGACCTCACCCTGCCCGACATCGACGGCCTGGAGGTGTGCCGCACGCTCAGGCGCGTCTCCGACGTGCCCATCGTCATGCTCACGGCCCGGGGCGACCTGGCGGAGCGGGTGGCGGGCCTGGACGCCGGCGCCGACGACTACCTGGTCAAGCCCTTCGCCCCGTCGGAGCTGTTGGCCCGCCTGCGCGCCGTGCTGCGGCGCGGCCGCAGTGGGCGCAGCGTGCCCGAGGTCCTGCAGTTCGCCGACCTGCGCCTCGACCCCGCCCGGCGCGAGGTGCGGCGGGGAGAGACGCCGATCAACCTGACGCGGCGGGAGTTCGACCTTCTCGCGTACATGATGGAGAACGCGGGCATCGTCCTCACCCGGGACATGATCCTGGAGCGGGTGTGGGGGTGGGGGTTCGCCGGCTCGACGAACATCGTCGACGTGTACGTGGGCTACCTCCGCAACAAGCTCGACGTGGACGGCAGGCCCAACCTCATCCAGACCGTGCGGGGGGTGGGCTACGTCCTGCGGGAGAGCGAGGGCGGCGAGGGGTGAGGCGGCACGCCCTGCCCCTGCGCCGCCGCCTGGCCCTGGCCACGTCGGCGGTGGTGGCCGTGCTCGTGCTCGCCTTCGCCACCGCCACCCTGGTGGCCGCTGCGCTCCACGTCATGGGGTCGGCGGCCGGCGCCTCCCGCACATTGGCCGCCGACGTCGTGGGGCACGCCTTCCGCCCCGCCGCCGACCGCGGCGACGGGCGCGCCAGCGGCGTGGGCAACCTGCGCTTGCCGGACTTCGACGACGTGGGGCAGTTCCGCGCCCCCGACCAGCCCCAGGTGTGGGTGTACCGGCGCAACCGCGTCCTCCTGCGCTCGCCCAACGCGCCCGCCGCCCCGCCCCGCCCCTCCGCCCGCGGCCTTCTGCTCTCCCTCGGCCGGTGGCGGGCCGAGGCGCCGGGCCCCGGCGGCTACCGCGTGGTCGTGGACTGGCCCATGCAGGCCGACCTGTCGCTCTTGCGCCAGCTGGTCCTCGTGCTCCTCCTCGGGGTGGCGGCCACGGCCGTGGCCGGCGCCGTCGTGAGCCGGTGGGCGGTGCACCGCGTCCTCGACCCCGTGGACCGCATGACCGCCGCCGCCGCCGCCGCCGTGCGCACGGGCGCACCCTTCTCCCTCCCCTCCCTGCCGGACGAGCCCGACGAGTTCACGCGCCTGGCCGACCTCCTGCGCCGGCTGGTGTCGAGTCTGGAGGAGCGCAGCCGGCGGGAGAGGCGCTTTTTGGCCGAGGCGGCACACGAGCTGCGCACGCCGCTCGCCGTCCTGAGCGGCAACCTCGACCTGCTCACGGGGTGGGGAGGGGACGACAGCGAGGTGCGGGCGGAGTCGATCGAGGTCATGCAGCGCACGGTGGGGCGCATGCGCCGCCTGGTCGACGACCTGCTCACCTTGGAGCGCGCCGGCGCCTCCCTCGCCCCCGCCTCGCCCGTCGACCTCTCCGCCCTGGCGTCCGAGCTGGCGGAGGACGCCACCGCCCTCGCCCCCGGTCTCGCCGTGGAGGCGGCGGCAGACGCCGGCGCGGGCGTAGTGGCCGCCGGCGATCCCGAGGCGGTGCGCCGCATCGCCTGGACTCTTCTCGAGAATGCCCTCGCCTACACGCCGGACGGCGGCCGGGTGCGGCTCGCGGCGGGACACGACCGGGAGGGGGTGTGGCTGGCGGTCGAGGACACCGGTCCCGGCATCCCGGAGGGGGAACGGGAGCGGGTGTTCGAACGCTTCTACCGCGGCAGCGCCGCCCGCGCCACCGGCCCGCGCACCGGCATCGGCGGCGGTCTCGGCATGGGGCTGGCGATCGCCCGCGCTCTCGCCACCGCCATGGGGGGGACGGTGCGACTGGGAGAGGCGCCCGGCGGCGGCACGCGGGCCGAACTCCACCTTCCCCGCCACGGCGGCGACGACCGGCCGGCACCGCGCCCCGCTTAGGCAATTCTCATGGCGGGCAGAGGAAGCTCTAAACGTGCTTTAAGCCACCAGAGGCGCGCCGGTCCTATGCTGTTCCTGGATGCGTCGACCATGGAGTCGGGGGGGTCCGGACCGGCGCGAAGGAGGCGACGGCGTTGACGACGGCCGAGGTGGAGGAGGTCCTGCACGGCGTCTTGGCGGAGGAGGTGGGCGCGCCCATCCAGGTGGTTATGAAGGCGCTCAACAAGCGCGGCACGACGCGGCTGGAGGGGATCGTGGCGAGTGTGCACCGCCACGGGTTCGTGGTGGGCGAGCGCTCCCGCCGCGTGTTCGTCACCTTCTCCGACCTGTTCTGCCAGGCGGCGCAGGTGGTGGGAGGAAGCCCCAAAGAGCGCCTGGCGGCCGCGCTCAGCGACCTGCGCGGGCGCGGCGGCACCCTGCCGGCCCAGGCCTCCTGACCGCGACGTCGGCCCTTCGGCACGACGCGGGTCACAGGGGGGGCTTCGGGCTCCATCTCGAGCGGCAAGACGATTCCTTACCCGAGGGGCGGACGGCGGCGACGGCGTTCGAGCGGGTGCTCAGGATGGCGTGACCATCCGCGCCGGGTGCGTGACGTTACAGGCGAGGCGGGCCGAGAGGGTCCGCCTCGTACGCTGGTACGAGCGGGCGGAGCATCGCGTCGTCCGAGGGCCATGATGCCGTCGGCAGCGCCGCCGCCCCGATCGGGTCAAGGTCTACGGACACGATGCCAGCGGAAGTCACCGGGAAAGAGGCGGCCACGGCGCCCAGAACCCTGAAACATGCCCGCTGGGAGAAGAGGTTCGCCAGCGTAGGGCGTGCGCTTCCAACGTCTCGCTTGGCCCGAGCGGGACCGCGCTGCCGCCGGAGGTGGTGGAAGACAGCGCGACGGCGTCCGACAAGGCGCCATCGAACATCACCCAGAGGAAGCGTAGTGCCGAGGAGTCTGGCCAGCGGATCTTGGGCCGAACGTCACGCCGACCGGCTCGAGCGCCGCCCTCCTGCGGCTCACGCCCTGGAGCGTCGCGATATACGGATCGCCTGGGAGGATTCCATGCGCGTGGGGTGCTGCTCACCCCGCCGTTTTCTTCGCGTGCGCCTGCGCCTGACGGGGACTTCAGCTGCCATCTCTCGGTACGGCCTCGAGCATGGCGCCCCATGGCCCACGTCACGCTGCACCCACGGGGGCGGCCGGACGTCCCTGGACGCCGGCGAGGCCAAGCCAGAGCGCCGCAGCGCCCAGCATGAGGGCACCGGCGCCCAAGAACACGTCGGGCAGCCGCACGCCCGCCAACGCGCTGCCCACCAGCGCCGCCCCGACGGGGTTCGCGGCGGCGGAGAGCGCCTGTGTGGTACCGCCCACACGACCCATGCGTTCTTTGGGAGTGGTGGACTGCATCAGGGTGGTGAGTCCCGTGCCGGCTATCCCCGCACCAAAACCGAAGGCGAACAGGCACAGCCCATCTCCCGCAACGGCGTCGACCCGGGAGAAGGTCGCGAGCGCGCTCCCCATGAGCAAGACCGCTGCGCCCACCGTGAGGCGGATACCGAAGCGGTAGGCCACGGCTCCGTAGGTCGGCCCGGCCACGATCGTGCCGGCCACCAGCGCGACGCCGAGACCTCCATACACGGCTGCGGGGGCGTGGAGCAGACCCTTCACCCACGCGGCGAGGAGTACTTCCAGGGATGTGCCGGCGAGATTGATGAGAAGCGCTACGCCGACCGCCCGGCGGAGGAGCGGAATCCCCCAAACTGTCCTCTGCCCCTCGAGGAACGAAGGCACGAAGGAGACCCGGGGAACCGCCGTGCGACTGCCCTCCGGCAGGGGTCGGGGTGGGATCCGTACCAAGCCAAGCGACAGGGCGGAAAGGGCGAACGCGACGGCGTCGGTGACCAGTGCCCAGCCAACGCCGGCAAAGCCGAGGAGCGCGCCCGCGAGTCCGGCGCCAGCCAACTGCGCGGCGCCCGACACGCTTTGCATAAGGCCGTTTGCGGTTGGTCGCACCGCATCCGGCACCGCACGCACCCAAAGGGCCGCGCGGCCCGTACGGAACATCGCGCCGAGCGACGTAAAGAGGAACATGGCCATGAGCCAAAGTGCGACCCCAACGACACCCCTCGTCTCGCCGCCGGCCACGACCAAGAGGAGTGCGAGCACGGCACGAACGAGGTCCGTGGCGATGAGCAGGCGGCGGGCGTCGAGCCGGTCTGCCAGAACCCCGGTTGCCAAACTGGCTAGGTACCCGAGCCCGCCCACCGTGCCCAACCATCCCACCGCCGCCCGGCTGTGGGTCGCCGCGTACACGCTCCAGTAGGCGGCCAGTTCGAATATCGTGTCGCCTGCGCCGGAGATGAGACGGCCCGCGAGGAGCAGGGCGACGACGGGCTCGCGCAACAGCGCAACGGCGGCCGGCCGGCCTTGCGGTTGCGCCCCCGCTTGGTTCTCCACGCCGCACCTCCCCCCTGGGCGTCCCACCCGCGTCTGGGCCGGATAAGGTCGTAGCACCTCCCTTTCCCCGCGACGGGCGCAGGCTCCTGCGGGGTTGCGCGTCCGGCGCCTTTCGCCCCCGTCCCCGGCGCGCCGGGCCGCCGCCAGGAGCGATGGCAGGAAAATCCTCCCGGCGATGGAATGGAGGGCGGCGGGGGTGAGAAGGCGGCCGTGCGCTTCATCCACACCGCCGACTGGCAGCTGGGCATGCCCGCCCACTTCCTCGCCCAGGAGGCGGCCGTGCGCTTCCAGCAGGCACGCCTGGACGCCCTGGCGCGCATCGGCGACGTGGCCGCCCGGGAGGGGGCGGCGTTCGTCGTCGTGGCCGGGGACGTGTTCGACACGAACCTCCTGTCGCCCCAGACGGTGGCCCGCGCCGCCGCCGCGATGGGCCGAATCCCCGTGCCGGTGCTCCTCTTGCCGGGAAACCACGACCCGCTCGACCCCACCACGATCTACCGCCGCCCCGACTTCCTCTCCCAGCTGCCGCCCAACGTGCGCGTGCTGTCCGAGCCCGGGGTGCAGGCGGATCTGGCGGACGTCCTGCCGCCGGGCGTGGAGGTGGTGGCGGCGCCGTGGACCAGCCGCCATCCGGCGGACAACCCCCTGCACGCCGCGCTGCGCGACCTTCCGCCGGCCGTCGGGGCGGTGCGCATCGCCGTCGGACACGGCGGCGTCGACGCGGTGGGAGGGCGGGACGAGCTCGACATCCTGCGCCTGGAGGCGCTCCGGCAGGCGGTGGGGGAGCGGCGCGTCCACTACGTCGCCTTGGGCGACCGCCACTCCACCACCCGCCTGGACGGCGAGGGGCGCATCTTCTACGCGGGGACGCCGGAGCCGACGGCGTTCGACGAGGTGGACCCCGGCAACGTTCTGGTCGTCGACATCGACGCGGCGGGCGTGGCGGTGCGGCCCGTCCGCGTGGCCACGTGGCGGTTCGTGGCCGAGCGCTTCGACCTTGCCCGGGGGGAGGACGTGGAGGCCCTGGCCGAGTGGCTGTGGCGCCTTGCGGACAAGGAGCGTACCGCCGTCCGGCTCGAGGTGACGGGCGCCGTCACCTTGGAGGGCAGGCGGCGCCTGGACCAGGCGCTGGAGGATGCGGGCGCCGGCCTGGCCAGCTTGGACCTGCGTACGAGCGGACTCCTCGTGCGACCCGACGAGGAGGACCTCACGTCCCTCGCTCCCGGCAGCCTGGCCCGCCGGGTGGCCGAGCGCCTGCGGGCGGAGATGGCGGGGGAGGACCGGGAGCAGGCGTCGGTGGCGGAGGCGGCGCTCGCCCTCCTCCTCCGGCTGGGGGCGGGAGCGTGAGGATCGAGCGCCTGCGCCTTCGCCACGTGGCGGGCGTGCGTGCCCGGGAGGTGACCTTCGGCCCCGGCGTGACGATCGTCGAGGGCCCGAACGAGAGCGGCAAGTCGACGTTGCTCATGGCGCTGCGCCACCTCCTCGCCACCCAGGACGGGTCGCAGGCGAAGGAGATCCGCGCCTTGCGCTCGCAGCGCTGGCCCGAGCACGGCCCGGAGGTGGAGGCGGAGATCCTCCTGGGCCCGGTGCGCGCCGTCTACCGCAAGCGGTGGCTCGTGCGCCCCGAGACCTCGCTCCTCCTAGAGCACGACGGCGGGCGGACGGAGCGCCTGGGGGCGGGGGAGGCCCACGACCGCATGCGCGAGCTGTTCGAGGCGCACGTCGACCCGGCCCTGTGGGAGGCCCTGCAGGTCATGCAGGGCGAGGGCTGGACGCCCGTGAAGCCGGGGCGGCTGCCCGGCCTCATGCGCCTGCTGGAAGGCGCGGAGGGCGGGGCAGACGGGGACGAGGGCACGACGCTCCTGGCGCGAGCCCGTGCGGAGGCGGCACAGTACTGGACCGAGCGCGAGTGGCGCCCGCGCGGCCCCTTGCGGCAGGCCATGGACGCGCACGCCCAGGCGCAACGGACGTGCCGGCAGCTGGGGGACGAGCGGCGGCAGGTGGAGGAGTGGGCCGACCGCCTGGTGCGGGACGAGGCCGACCTGAGGCGCCAGCAGGAGACGCTGGCGAAGGCAGTGGAGGGGGCACGCCGGGCGGAGGAACAGGAAGGGCGGGTGGGCGAGGCGCAGGCCGCCCTCGCCCGGGCCCAGGAGGCTCTGGCTCGGGCGGAGGGCGACTACCGGCTGGCGGAAGCGGAGCTGATGAAGCGGCGCGCGCTCGCCAAGGACGCCGAGGACGCGGCGAAGCGGGCGGAGGAGGCGGACGGTGAGGCGCAGGCGGCGGCCCGGGCGGCGGAAGAGGCGGAGGCCAGCCGCGCCGAGGCGGAGCGGGCGTACGAGGAGGCGCGGCGGAAGAGCGCCCGCGCGCGCGAGGAGCTTCGGGCGGCGGAGGACGACCTTGCGCTGGTGCGCGCCCGCTCCGAGGTGGAGGGGTGGACGCGGCGGCTCGAGCGCGTGCGCACCCTCGGGGAGGCGCTCGCCCGGGCGGAGGGGGAGCTCGGGCGCCTGGCCGCCGTGCCCGAACTCTTGGCGCGGGCGGAGGAGGTGCAGGCGGAGCTCACCCGCATCGACGCCCGGCTCGACGCCCAGGCGCCCCGGCTGGAGCTCGAGGCGGCGGCGCCCCTCGCCCTCGAGGTGGAAGGCGAGGCGATCCGACTCCTTCCCGGCCAGGCGTGGGCGCGCCGGGTCGTCGAGCGGCTCGAGGTGCGCCACGGCGACCTGCGGGCGCGCCTGGTGCCCGGCGTCGACGCCGCCCAGGAGGGGCGGGAGCGCCGCCGCCTGACCGAGGAGCTGGCGGACCTTTTGCGCCGGGCCGGGGCCGACTCGGTCGCCGCCCTGCGCGCCCTGGCGGAGCGGCGGTCGCAGGCCGAGGCCGACGCCCGGCGCCTGCGGGCGGAGAGGGCGGAGGCGCTCGAGGGGGTCTCGGCGGCCGAGCTGGAGGCGCGCCTGGCCGGGGCGCGGGCGCGGGCGGAGGCGCTTGAGGCGGCGCGACCGGCCGACCGCCCGCCGCCCCATGGGCTGGAGGCGGCGGAGGCGGCGCGCCGGACGGCGGCCGAGGCGGCCGAGACGGCGCGGCAGGAGGAGGAGCGACGCCTCGAGGCCCTGCGCCGTCAGGAGGCCGGCGTACAGGAGGCCGCCATGGCACGGGAGCGGGCGTCCGCCCGCCGGCAGGAGGCGGAGGAGCACCGGAGCGTGCTGCGGGCCCGCCTGGAGGAGGAGCGGCGCCGGCAGGAGGACGCCGACCTCGAACGGCAGGCGGCGGCCGCGGCCGACGCGCTGGCGGCGGCGAAGGGGGAGGAGAGGCGCGCCGCCGCCGCCCTGGAGGCGCTCGACCCCGAATCCGCGGCCATGCGCCTGCGCAACGCGCGCGCCCTGGTGGAGAGCGCGCGGCGCGAGGGGGAGCGGCTTCGGGCCGATATTGAGCGGCTTCGGGGCGCCCTCGAGGCGCGGGGGGGCGACGGCCTGGACGAGAGGCTGGCCGAGGCGGAGGCGACGCTCGAGCGTGCCGCCGCCGAGCTGCGCCGCACCGAGGTGCGGGCCAAGGCCGCCCGGCGGCTGGTGGAGCTTCTCGCCCAAGAGCGGGCGGAGGCCCTCGCCCGTTACCGCGAGCCGTACCGGCGCGCCCTGGACCGCTACGCGCGCGCCGTCTTCGGCCCCGACACACGGGTGGAGCTGGACGACGACATGGCGGTGAGGGAGCTGGTGGAAGAGGGGGTCGCCATCCCGTTCGAGCGTCTGTCCACGGGGGCGCAGGAGCAGCTGGCCGTGTTGGCGCGCGCCGCCTGCGCCCGCCTGGCCGCGGCCGACGGCGAGGGGGTGCCGCTCGTCCTCGACGACGCCTTCGGCTACTCCGACCCCGACCGCCTGGAGCGCCTCGGGTCGGTGCTGCGGGACGTCGCCGACGGCGGCCAGGTGATCCTCCTCACGTGCGTCCCCGACCGCTACCGGTGGGTGAGCGGGGCAACGTTTGTGCGGGTGGAGCGCGACCGCGGCGGCGGGGACGGAGAGGGTGAAGAGGAGGCGCGGGCGCTGGCCGCGGAGCCGCCCGTCCCCCTCGTGTCCACCCCGCCGCCCGCTCCCGGAACAGGAGAGGGAACCTGGCGCGCCGCCGTCCTGCGGTGCCTAAAGGAGGCCGGGCGCCCGTTGGGCAAGGGGGAGATCCTCGAGCGCACCGGCGTGCCCGAAGGGGAGTGGATGCGCACCATCCGCGCCTTGCTCGAGGCTCAGGTCGTGGTGCAGAGCGGCACCCGGCGGGGCGCGCGCTATGCCCTGCCCGCCTGGAGCGCGCGCGCGTCGTCCGACGCCCCCTGAGCAAGGCGCGCCCGGGCCGATGGGAGACAGCCGCGCACCGTAGGGACGGCGGGGCGGCGAAGGAAGGCGCCGTCCGGCTCCGGCGCCCTAACGCCGCCCTAGATAACGGAAGCGCCGTCCGTCCAGGGCGGAGAACGCACCGAACGCACCGTACGCCATGGCGGCGAGGTGGAGCGCGCCGACCGCCGCGCCGCCCAAGAGCGCCTGCGCCCCCACGAGGTCGAGCGCGCCGAGCGTCGCGGCCACCGCCGCCTGGTAGACGAACGCCTCCGCCCCTTGGTCAGCCAGGAACGTAAGGCCGCGCGCGCGCCCGTACAGGGCCAGGGCGCCGGACGCGACGAGGCCCGGATACGAGACGAGGACGGCGAGATGCGCCGCCGCCGCCAGGGCGCGCACGCCGCCCTGCCCCACCGGGATCACCCCCGCGCGGCCCGGGTTCGCGTCCAAGGTATGCGCGCGGCGGCATGGGAAGACGTCGGTAAGCAAACCGTAACGTCCAGCCCCCTTGGCCGGACAAACAACTTTGGCTATCATGGGAGTTGTTGGGGGGGAT
>JAILZS010000009.1 GCA_023512375.1 Bacillota bacterium
TCCCAAGGGTTCGGCTGTTCGCCGATTAAAGCGGTACGTGAGCTGGGTTCAGAACGTCGTGAGACAGTTCGGTCCCTATCCATCGCAGGCGTCGGAAACTTGAGGGGAGCCGTCCCTAGTACGAGAGGACCGGGATGGACGGACCGCTGGTGTACCAGTTGTGCCGCCAGGTGCAGCGCTGGGTGGCCAAGTCCGGAAGGGAGAAGCGCTGAAGGCATCTAAGCGCGAAGCCCACCCCGAGATGAGGTTTCCTGCCCGCAAGGGGAAAGACCCCTGGTAGACCACCAGGTGGATAGGCCGCGCGTGCAAGACCCGCAAGGGTCTGAGCGGAGCGGTACTAATCGGTCGAGCCTGTCTGCGCTGTGCGGTTGCCAATGCCCCGCCCTTGGATTGGCAAGGGAAGCGGGAAGAGAAGATTTGACCGTTCCGGTGGCCATGGCGGAGGTGACCCACCCGTTCCCATTCCGAACACGGCCGTGAAACCCTCCAGCGCCCAGGGTACTTGGCGGTCCGCCGCCCGGGAGAGCAGGTCGCCGCCGGAGCACCCTTCACCCCATCCACCCTACGACCCCATCCCCTAAGCCCCGCACGCCCCAACAGGGCCGCGGGGCCTTTTCTTGTCTCGGCCGAGCGGCGCGGATCGCTCGGCCATGCGCATGCCCTGCGCATGCATAGACCTCCTGCCCTTGGGGAAATCTGGTCCCCGTGGGAGGAGGTGGTCGACCTGCGGCGCACGCGGCGCGCCCGAGTCGGCGCGTTCGTGGCCCTGGCGGCAGTCATCGCTGCCGTGGGCGGCGCGCATACCGCGGCGTCCGTCTCCGATCCCACGGCAACCCTGGTCGGGTTGGCACAGGCGCCGCCGCCGGGCCTGGCGCTGACCCTGTCCACCGCCGCCGTCGCCGCCTGGACCACGGCGGAGCGGCGCGGGCTTCTCTCGTCGCCCGCGCTGCGCCGCGCCGGTGCCAAGGTGTGGCGCAGCGCCGGCCTGGGCACGTCTCCACCCAAGGTCGCCCTCGCCGCCACGGGAGGCGTGGAGCGGGCTACGGTGCGCACCCCCCGCGCCTGGGCGGAGGTCGCGCTCCTGCCGCCAACGGAGGCGCGACGGGGCCGGCCGTCGCTCGCCGTGGCGGCCGTCGCCGTCGGCCCGGCCGGTACGGCCCGAACCCGCTTGCAGGTCCTGGCGCGGGCAGTGGCGGCATGGGGCAGCCCCCAGGTGGGCGTCACCCTGTCCGGCACGGCGCGGACGACGCTGCCGCCGCGCACCGTGGCCGCCATCCTCTTGCGGAGCCTGGGGGCCAGGTACGTGGAGGGTGTCGCCGGCGAGCGGGCGGCGGACGTCTTCGGGCGCCTTCGCGGCGCGCCGGCCGTGGCGGTAGCCGGTCGCCGTCTGAACGTGGAGATCGCCGTCGCACGACGAGCGCATGGCCTCTTGGTGGAAGTCGGGTTTCCGTTCGTCCTCCCCATCTCCGGTCGGAGCTGGGCCTGAGGCGGCACATGTGCACCGCGCAAGCGGCAGGGAGGGATCGACTGGTGGCAGACGAGACGCCCCGGACCATGGGTCCGGCGGCAGGCAACGGCGGTCGCGGCGGGGACGCGCGGCGCGGGCGGCGGCGCCCGATCGACCTCGCGTCTTGGGTTCTGGTGGCCGCCATGGTGGTCGTGGCGGGCGGGGCGGCAGGCTACATGTACCTGCAGCACCGCTCCACCGCCACGTCCGCCCGGGTGCACGCGCACCACGGGCGGCGTGAGCATCCCCGGGTGGTGACGCGCGCCCATACGGCGACGGGCACGACGTCGTCCGGCAAGGCGGCGGCGTACTACCCGCCGGTGGGCACGCCCGTCCGTCCGGTGACCGGGGCGGTGATCGAGCCCTTCGGTTGGCAGTACGAAAAGGCGATCGGCCTCTATAGGGACGTGCCCGGATGGGCCCTGGCGGCGCGCGAGGGTGAGCCCGTGCGGGCGGTCATCGGCGGGCGCGTGGTGGCCAACTGGATGGATCCCACCGAAGGGCGCGAGGTGGTGGTCGACAGCGCCAACGGGGATTCCCTCATCTACGGCGATCTCGCCTCGCCGGGCCCGGCGGTGGGCACCGCGGTGCGGGCCGGCGAGGTGTTCGCGCACGTCGGGCCTCCCGGCAAGCTATCGGGCGTGAGCCGGCCGCACCTGTTCCTTGAGCTCACCGTGGGCGGACAGCCCGTGTCGCCCACCGCGCTCCTGGGAGAGGTGCCGAACGCCCAGACCACCGCACAGGCGACGCCGACCGCGCCGGGAGGCACGCGCGCCTGAGCGGTCGACGGCCCTCGCACCCGCGGCGTCGGCCGCCGTCGAGCGGCATGGCGCTTGGCGGCGGCGCATACGTTGGGAGCAAACTCCGAGGAAGGGGCCGCGAGGGTGAAAGACCACATCTGGAAGCGTGTGCTGGAAGGCGGACGTTCGCCTTGCCGCACGGCGCTGGCGGGTGGGTAGAGGAGAGCGGGCGGGGTGACCCGCCCGCGCTCACGTCCCGCGGCCGCCGTCGCCCTCGCCCCAGGGCGCGAGGGTGATGCGGATGCCGTTCTCGGGTCCCACCACCACCTCGAGACCGAGGGCCTCCACCACGAGGCGGCGGTCGGCGGGCTCGGCGGCGGCGGCGGCGCGGTCCAGAACCTCCGCCAGCCACGCGCCTTCGCCTGCCGCCTCGGCGGCGGGCGCGCTCGGCGGACGGCCGCCGGACGCCCACCGCTCGACGGCCGCGATCTCCGCCAGCTGGCGGCGGAGATCCTCTTCGCCCAGAAGGCCGTTGCGGTACGCACGCCACAGCCGCCGGCGTTGACGGTCCACATCCCACGCGGGGCGGGTGACGTGACGGTTGCTGGCGGGTGAGGGCGTGAGGCGCTGGGCGAGGCGGGACCGCTCGGCCGCATCCTCCAGCCAGGATCTGAGCCGGTCCCATACCGCTTCGTCCACGACGGCCGCGCGGTAGTACGGGGAGGGGCAGCGCGGGCGGGCGCGTTTGCCGGCGCACGCGTAGCGCGTCACGTAACCGCCGGGCCGGCGCCGCCCGTAGCCTCCGACCATGCGGCGCCCGCACACGCCGCAGCGCAGGTGGCCGGTCAGGAGGTAGTCGTGGTGGGCGGGGCCCGCCGGGCGGTTGCGGCGGCGCGCGAGGGCGAGGCGGGCGCGTTCGAACGCCTCGGCGTCCACCAGGGGCGGAACGGCGACGTGCCCGGCGCCCCCCATCTGCGGCATCCGTCCCAGGTAGGTGCGGTTGCGCAGGATGCCGTACACGCTGGTCTGCGACCACGGTCCGCCGTGGCGTGTGGGGACGCCGGCGGCGTTGAGGGCGGCGGCGATGCCGTGGGTGCCCATCTCCTCGGCCAGACGGAAGATCCGGCGTACGACCAGCGCCTCCGAGGGGTCGGGCACGAACCGCTTGGCGGCGCGATCGTAGGCGTATCCGTAGATGTGGTGCCCGCCTCCGACCGGCCGCCCTTCCCGCGCCCGCGCCAGCTTGCCCGCCGTCATGCGCTGGCGGATCTTGTGCGTCTCGAACTCGGCGATGGCGCCCCGCACTGCGAACAAAAGGCGGCCGTCGGGGCTGGCCTGCAGGGCCAGGTTGGTGAACTCCACGGCGGCGCCGCGGGCGCGGAACTCGTCCACAAGGGACAGGAGGTGGCCGAGGTTGCGCGACAGGCGGTCGGGGTCGAGGCAGACGACGAGATCGACCCGCCCGCCGGCCACGTCCTCCCGCAGGCGCTGCAACGCCGGGCGGTCCAGGTCCGTACCCGACTGGCCGGCGTCCACGTAGGCCAGGCAGGTGGTGGCGCCGAGCTCGCGGGCGCGGCGCTCGCACTCCGCGAGCTGCGCCTCCAAGCTGGTGCCGTGCTCCGCCTGCTCCTCGGTGGAGACCCGCGCATAGAGCGCGGCGGCCCGCTCCCTCACGGGCGTGGGGCGTCCGGCGCGGCCGACGCGTCGGTTCGGGCATCGCCGCCGGGCTGCGCGATGTCGCGCCCGCGCAGGCGCAACCATGCCCGCACCAAGCGCTCCAAGGCCCGAAGGCGATCTTCCTCCCGGACGTCGAGCTCCGCTACCACCGTCTCCAACGCCGTTCCCCCCAGCCGCATCGTTCGCCAGGAGCCTATGCCGCCCGCGGTGCGGGACATGCCGGATGCAAGGCGAACGCGTGCTGGAAATCGGCGATTACATCCTGGTCAGCCGGGAGACGGTGCGTGAGGCCGCGCGCCAGTTCGGTGTGTCGAAGAGCACCGTGCACAAGGACCTGACCGAGCGCCTTCCCCGCATCAACCCCCAGATGGCGGCCGACGTCAAGCACGTCCTGGAGTACAACAAGTCCGAGCGCCACATCCGGGGTGGCGAGGCGACGCGCAAGAAGTTCCTGGAGCGGGAGATGCAGTCCTGAGCGGGGCAAGCCTCACTCTGGGCGGCGGACCAGGCTGAGGACGAGGACGGCGCACACGCCTACGAGCATGACGGCGGCGTCCCACGCGCCGATGAGGCCGTGGAGAAGCCACGCCAGGGCCAGAAGCGCCACCCCGCCCGCGAGCAGGTACGGGTCGCCGACCACGAACCGGTAGAGCCAGAGGACGGCCTTCACGACGCCCGCCCCGCACTGGCGCCGACCCGGCCGACGGCGGCGGGCGGCCGCATGGCCGCCACGAGGGCGAGCGACAGCACGATGAACGCGGCCAGGAGCACGAGCACGAAGGCCTCGCCCAGGGGCCAGCGCACGCCCACCCCCTCGCCGGACCAGAAGGCGCCGAAGGTCGTCAGCATAAGGCCGACCACGAATTTGATGAGATTCTCGGGCACCCGTGCCAAGGGCGCCCGCAGGACGGCCCCCAGCGCGGCCACGATGACGAAAGCGGCCGCCGCCCCCGCCGCGGCGAGTCCGAGGGCACCGCGAATACGGTCGCCCGACGCCACGGCGACGACGATGAGCGCCACCTCCAACCCCTCCAGAAGCGTGCCGTTGAAGGCGGTGGCGAAGCCCTCCCCGTCAAGGCCCATGGCCCGGGCGCGCGCTTCGCGGCCCGACAGGGCCGCGACCTCGTGGGCGAAGATCTCGTCCTCCGCGTGCATGGCCTTGCGCCCACTCTGGCGCAGGATGGCCTTCTTCAGCCACTTGAGCCCGAACAGGAGGAGGAAGAGGCCCACCAGCACGCGCAGGACGGCGATCGGCACGAGGCGCAAGACCTCGAGCCCGAACACGCCCACCACCAGGAAGAGGACGGCCAGGGCGGCCGCCGCCCCGAGGAGCGAGCTGCGCCAGCCTCGGCTCACCCCGGCGGCGAGGACGATCGTCAGCGCCTCCACCATCTCCACCGTGGAGGCGAGGAAGGCCACCAGCACCGGCGCCAGATAGGTTGCCAGTCGAAGTCCCTCCCTTTCGCCTCGTGGCCGCACCCCCGCGCGGCGCGCGGGGGTGCGGCGCTCCCACGGCCATCTTGACGGAGTGTCGGCCGTTCGTCCATACGCCCGGCCGCCCGCAGCCGGCTTGCGTCGCGCCCGGGTGCGCCGTTGACGGGCCGGGGGGGCGATGGTACACTCACCGCAACATCGGGCGGCAGTGGGCGCCCGGCCCATGTCGGCGGCGGACGGTCGCCGCCGATCGTTTGCGTGTGGGTCGAAGGGAGGCGCTTCGATGGCCAGGCGTCTGTTCACCTCGGAGTCGGTGACGGAGGGGCATCCCGACAAGGTCGCGGACCAGATCTCCGACGCCGTCCTGGACGAGATCCTCGCCCTCGACCCGGAGGCGAGCGTGGCGGCGGAGACCCTGGTGACGACGGGCCTGGTGTTGGTGGCGGGGGAGATCACCACCCAGGTGTACGTGGACGTGCCCCGCATCGTGCGGGACACGGTGCGGGGGATCGGCTACACGCGGGCCAAGTTCGGCTTCGACGCCGACACCTGCGCCGTCCTCACCTCCATCGACGAGCAGTCTCCCGACATCCGGGCCGGTGTGCAGCACCCCCTGGAGGAGCGCACGGGACGGGCGCCGGCGGGAGACCTCGGCGCCGGCGATCAGGGCGTCATGTTCGGCTACGCCTGCCGGGAGACGGAGACGCTCATGCCGCTCCCCATCGCCCTCGCCCACGCCCTCGCCCGCCGCCTGGCCGAGGTGCGCAAGAGCGGGCGTCTTCCCTACCTCTGGCCCGACGGCAAGACGCAGGTGACGGTGGCCTACGAGGATGACGAGCCGGTGGGTGTCGAGGCGGTGGTGGTCAGCGCCCAGCACGCGCCGGACGTGGGCAACGAGGAGCTTGAGACGGCCATACGGCGCGAGGTTGTCGAGGCGGTGGTGCCGGGGCGGTTCCTGGAGGGGGCGCGCGTCTTCGTCAACCCCTCGGGCCGGTTCGTAGTCGGCGGCCCCCAGGCGGACACGGGGCTGACGGGGCGGAAGATCATCGTCGACACGTACGGCGGGTACGCGCGGCATGGGGGTGGTGCCCTGTCCGGCAAGGACCCGACCAAGGTGGACCGGTCGGCGGCGTACGCGGCGCGCTATGTGGCCAAGAACCTGGTGGCGGCTGGCCTGTGCGACCGCGCGGAGGTGCAGCTCGCCTACGCCATCGGCGTGGCCGAACCGGTGGCGGTGCGGGTGGACAGCTTCGGGACGGGGCGGCTCACGGACGAGCGGCTGGAGCAACTGGTACGGCGACACTTCGACCTAAGGCCGGCGGCGATCATCCGTACCCTGGGGCTCAGGCGGCCGATCTACCGGCCGCTGGCGGCCTACGGCCACTTCGGTCGCACGGACGTGGAGGCGCCGTGGGAGCGGACCGACGTAGCCGAGGCCCTGCGGGCCGACGCCGCCGTGGGCGGGGCGATGCGGTAGGGCCCGCGGCCTAAGAGGGGACCGCGTCATAGCCTGGGGCACCGAAGGGGGGAGACCCCGTGGTGCCTCTTGTGTTGTCCGTTTTCGCCGCCGTCCTGGCGGCGGCGTTGGTGCTCAGCCTGCGGCCCGCCTGGCCGCGCGATTTGGAGCTCGTCGTCCGGGTGCGCGACGTGGCCGACGGTCTGGAGGACATCCTGCTCGCCGCGCACGTGGCGGGTGTGGCGCGCCTGACGGTGGTGGACGAGGGGGCCAGCGGGCCGGTGCGGGCGGTGGCGGCGGTGTGGGCGCGGAGACACCCCGGGGTGCGCCTCGTCGCCGCCCCAGGCGGGCCGCCGGAGGCGCCGGCGCAGCTGGTGCTCGACCTCCGGCATGCGGACGGGGCGCGGCAGGTCGACGGCGTCCTGTCGTGGCTGGCGGGGCGGGGGATGCGACGAGGCGCCGGGGTCGTCTGACCGCTACGGAGAGGGCGAGCCGCTGGAAGGAGGCGGTCGGCGGCAACGCGAAGCCTCCCCGTCCAAGAGTGGGAGAGGCGGGAGGCGGTACACCGTGGACGTCGCGGTGCGTGGCCAGAACCTCGAGGTGACGGAGGCCCTGGCCGCCTACCTGACGGAGAAGCTGCACAAGCTCGACCGCTACCCAGGGATCGCGACCGCGCAGGCGCGCATGGCGGTGGACGGGGAGAGCCACGTGGTAGAGGTGACGGTGCCGGTCGGCGATCGCCTGCTCCGGGCCGAGGCGAAGAGCGCCGACATGTACGCCTCCATCGACCAGGTGAGCGACCGGCTCCTCCACCAGCTGAAGAAGTACCGGGAGCGGCTCACCGATCACGGCCACGGCGAGCGCACCGGCCGGACGGGGACCGGCGGTCCTCGCCTGCACAGCGAGGCGGAGGGACTGCCGCGGGAGATCGTGCGCGTCAAGCGTTTTCCCGCCAAGCCCATGACGGTGGAGGAGGCGCTCCTCCGGCTCGACCTCCTGGGACACGACTTCTTCGCCTTCCGGGACGCCGAGAGCGAGGAGGTGTGCGTCGTCTACCGCCGCCGCGGCGGCGGCTACGGCTTGTTGGTGCCGCAAGCCTGAGCGCCCCGCGAGGGCGCGGATCCGGGCGCGGGGACGGCGCAGGCCGCCCCGCGCCCGGCGTCTTCCAGGCCTGGCAGGAATCGGGAAGACGGTGTCGAACCTCGGATGGCTTCCCAAGTTCAAGTTTGCCTTGCCGACCCTCGGAGCGGAGCGCGCGCGCAGGCCCAGGCCTGATGTTCGCGGACGGGACGGACCGTCGGTGTTTCGCGTTCTCGCCAAGCTGGTCGCGATCGTCGTGGGCAGCGCCAACTCCTCGCAGGTGGACTTCTGAGGCAAGCGGCGGGCGCTATGTTCGCAAGGACGGATCACATGGGGCGGGTGGAGCAGACGGTCGACACGGCGGTGTTGGAGAAGCGGGCGTGGCGGGTGACGGCGGCGGTCGGGGCGGTGGCCGCCGTTGTCGGCGCGTGGGCCGTCGTTCGGTACGGGGGCGAGCTGACGGGGCAGTGGTTCCCGGTGGCCGTCTTGGTGGCGATCTCCCTTCTGGCCACGGCGTCGCCGCCGCGCGTCTCCTGGATGTCCGTGGTGATGGCGGCGGACACGCTGCCGGTCGTGGTGGCGGGGGTGCTCTTCGGCCCTGCCGCTGCACTCGTGGTGGGAACGGTGGGGACCGTGATCCTGCGCCAGGTGGCCGAGCGCAAGTGGCGTGCCCTGATCTACAACCGGGCAGCTCTTGGCTTGTCCGCCGTCGCCTCTTCCTTCGTGTACCGCGCTCTGTATGCCGCTCATCTGCCCTCGTTGTCGTTGAGGGATGCGATCGCATTTGTGGCGATGCTCGTTGTGTATTCCACGTTGAACAACGGGGCTACAGCTGTATACGTCTCTGCCGGTCGGGGCTCTCGCGTCGGGGCTGAGATTTGGTCGGTAATCCGTCAAGAGGCGTTCACCGTGGTGGGGGCCGCCGTCCTGGGTCCGTTGGCCCTCGTCAGTTACGCCCTCCTCGGGCGTCCGGGCCTCATCGCCCTGGTGGTGCCTGTGATCCTCGTAAACCGCTTCCTGGCTCGCTACCAGGCCTACACCCGCGCCTTCCTGGCGGCGGTGGAGAGCCTGGCCACGGCGCTGGGCGCCAAGGACCAGGTCACCCTCGACCACTCCCGCCGGGTGGGCGAGTACGCGGCCCAAATCGCCCGCCAGATGCACCTGAGCGAGACTCAGGTCGGCATCATGTACTACAACGGGCTCATGCACGACATCGGCAAGCTCGGGATCTGCGACGAACTGCTCAAGAAGCCCACGGTCTTCACCCCCGCCGAGTACGAGCAGGTGAAGGTGCACGCGGCCCTGAGCGAGCAGTTCACCGCCCCGTTCTGGCGGGTGGACGTGGCGGTGCGGCGCATGAACTACACGTCGTACCACCACGAGCGCTGGGACGGCCGGGGCTATCCGCGCGGCCTGGCGGGCGAGGACATCCCCCTGGGGGGGCGGATCCTGGCTGTGGCCGACGCCTTTGACGCCATGACGTCGGACCGTCCGTACCACAAAGGCATCCGCAAGGAGGAGGCCTACCGGGAGCTCATCCGGTGCGCCGGCACGCAGTTCGACCCGGTGGTGGTGCGCGCCTTCCTCGAGAGCCAGGGCGTGGAGGTGCCGCCCTCGTACGACCAGAGGGTGCGAGCGCAGGAGATCATGGCCCGTCGCCGCCGGGCGGCTGCCGCCGTCCTGCAGCCCACCCAGAGCTGACGGGGGCGACGGCCCGTCCCGCCGGCGGCGGCACGTTCCGTCGCCGGTTCGCGTTGCCGGGGGTGCCCGGGCGGTGTACACTACAGCGCGAGATGGGGGTCGCGCGTCCCCGCCGTTGGGATGGCGACCCCGCCCAGGCATCGGCGCGGCGCGTCGATAGGCGGACCAGGAAAGGAGTGCACCCGGATCCCACCGCTTCCGGGTGACCAGACCATGATGAAGTCCGTATCCCGTCTTCTGCTGGGGGATTACGCGGCACGGGAGATCCGCCGGCACGAGCGGGTCGTCCGCCGCATCAACGAACTGGAGCCCGCCATGCAGGCGCTTTCCGACGACGAGCTGAGGGCGCTCACGCCGCGCTTCCGGGAGCGCGCGGTCAACGGGGAGAGCCTGGAGTCCATCCTGCCGGAGGCCTTCGCGGCCGTGCGCGAGGCGGCGCGGCGCACGCTCAACATGCGCCACTTCGACGTCCAGCTCATCGGCGGCATGGTGCTGCACGAGGGGAAGATCGCGGAGATGGCCACGGGCGAGGGCAAGACCCTCGTGGCCACGCTGCCCGCGTACCTCAACGCCCTGACGGGCGAGGGCGTCCACATCGTGACCGTGAACGACTACCTGGCCAAACGCGACGCCGAGTGGATGGGGAAGATCTACAACTTCCTCGGGCTGTCGGTGGGCCTCATCCTCACCAACCCCAACCACGACCCGGCTGCGGCGCGGGCGGCCTACGCGTGCGACGTCACCTACGGGACGAACAACGAGTTCGCCTTCGACTACCTGCGGGACAACATGGCCCCCACCCTCGCCGACGTGACGCAGAGGGGCTTCCACTACGCCATCGTCGACGAGGTGGACTCCATCCTCATCGACGAGGCGCGCACTCCGCTCATCATCTCCGGCCTGGGGACCGCGTCGACGGAGTGGTACGTGCGCTTTGCCCGGGTGGTCGAGCAGCTGGAGCGCGATGTCGACTACAAGGTAGATGAGAAGCTTCGCACGGTGGCGCCCACCGAGGAGGGAGTCGAGAAGGTCGAGCGGATGCTCGGCGTCGAGCACCTCTACGCCGACAGCCGCACCGACCTCTCCCACTACCTCAATCAGGCCCTCAAGGCCAAGGAGCTGTTCCTGCGCGACCGGGACTACGTGGTCAAGGACAACGAGGTCATCATCGTCGACGAGTTCACCGGACGGCTCATGTTTGGCCGTCGGTACAACGACGGCCTGCACCAGGCGATCGAGGCCAAGGAAGGCGTGCCGGTGCAGCAGGAGAACCCGACGCTGGCCACGGTGACGTTTCAGAACTTCTTCCGCATGTACAAGAAGCTGGCCGGCATGACCGGCACAGCCCTGACGGAAGAGGAAGAGTTCCGGAAGATCTACGGTCTCGACGTGATTCCGATCCCCACGAACAAGCCGTTGATCCGCAAGGAGTTGCCCGACCTCGTGTTCAAGACGGAGCGGGCCAAGTTCAAGGCGGTGGCCGACGACGTCGAGGAGCGTCACAAGCGCGGGCAGCCGGTGCTGGTCGGCACCGTATCCATCGAGAAGTCGGAACGCCTGTCGGAGATGCTCACCCGGCGCGGCGTGCCGCACGAGGTGCTCAACGCCAAGCACCATGAGCGTGAGGCGGGGATCATCGCCCAGGCCGGTCAGCGCGGGGCGGTCACGATCGCCACGAACATGGCCGGGCGCGGCACCGACATCGTCCTGGGCGAGGGCGTCGCGGAGTTGGGCGGACTGCACGTCATCGGCACGGAGCGCCACGAGGCGCGGCGCATCGACAACCAGCTGCGCGGCCGCAGCGGGCGCCAGGGCGACCCGGGGAGCAGCCAGTTCTACGTCTCCCTGGAGGACGACCTCATGCGCATCTTCGCGGCCGAGCGCGTGCAATGGCTCCTCGACCGGCTCGGGGTGGAGGAGGACCAGCCCATCGAGGGTGGCATGCTCACGCGCGCCATCGAGAACGCCCAGAAGAAGGTGGAGAACAAGAACTTCGAGGCGCGCAAGCAGCTGCTGGAATACGACGACGTCCTCAACAAGCAGCGCGAAGTGCTGTACGCCGAGCGCCGCCGCATTCTCGCAGGCACGCACGAGGAGGTGCGGCGCGCCTTCGAGGGGTTCGTGGAGAACGTCGTCCAGCGCGGCCTGGACGGCTACTGCGACCCCAAGGTGCATCCGGACGACTGGGACGTGGAGGGCTTGGTGCAGGCGCTCGAGGGCGTCATGCTGGAGCCGCACACGATCGATCCAGCCGAGCTGAGGCAGAACGGGCGCGAGGCCATCCGGGAGGCCATCCTGGAGGCGGCGCGGGCGGTCTTCGCCGAGGTGGAACGCAAGGTCGTGGCCTTGACCGACGACCCCGGCCAGTACGTGGAGCACGTGCGCCAGCAGATGCTCCGGGCTGTCGACCAGCATTGGCCGGAGCACCTCACGCTCATGGACGATCTCAAGGAGGGCGTCTTCCTGCGCGGGTACGCCCAGCGGGACCCGTTGGTCGACTACCGCATGGAGGCGTACGACATGTTCCAGGCCATGGTCGAGGCCCTGGAGGAGGACGCCGTACGCTGGGTGGCCAAGACGCCCATCCCCGACCGCGAGGCCTTGCAGCAGGTGTGGGTGATGCCGGCGGGGGTGGCCATCGGTCCGGACGAGCCGGGGACGCAGGCGCCCATCGTCGTGCCGCTCTTCCCTGGGGTGCCCGTGCCGGGCATGCAGGTGGTGCTGCCGCCCGGGGTCGACCTGTCCACCCTCTCGCTGCCGCCGGAGGTACAGGCCCAGCTGGTGGCGGCGGGCGGCGGCCCAGCGCAGCCGGCGCCCCCGCCGCCGGCCCAGGTGACGGTGCCGATCGTCCTCCCGCGGCCGGGGGTGGATCACATCGGGCGCAACGACCCCTGCCCGTGCGGCAGCGGGAAGAAGTACAAGCGGTGCCACGGTAAGGAAGCGTAGACGTAGGCTGAAAAGGGGAGGAGAGCCCGCCATGGTGAACGACGAGTGGGTGCAGGCGCACCGCGACCTGAGGGCCGCCATCGAACCGCTCAGGAGGTCTCTTTGACAACCCGGAGCGCCGTGCCCAGATCGCCCGCTTGCGCGCCCGCATGGGCGATCCGGGGTTTTGGGATGACGCGGAGGCGGCGGCGCGCACCCTGAAGGAGCTCTCCGCCCTCGAGGCGCCGCTCAACCGCCTCGAGTCGCTGTCGGCGCGGCTGGACGACCTGGGTGCGCTGTTGGAATTGGCGGCGGAGGACGACGGCGCCGAGTTCGAGGCGGAGGCCGCGGCCCTGGTGGCCTCCCTACGACCCGACGTGCGCCAGTTGGAGATGGACGTCCTCCTGTCCGGGCCGTACGACCGGGGCGATGCCATCGTCGCCCTGCACGCGGGGGCGGGGGGCACCGAGTCGCAGGACTGGGCCCAGATGCTCCTGCGTATGTACACGCGCTGGGCGGAGCGTCACGGCTTCACGGTCGAGGTCCTCGACCTGTTGGCCGGCGAGGAGGCGGGGGTGAAGTCGGCCACCCTCGAGATCGCGGGCGAGAACGCCTACGGTTACCTGCGGGCGGAGAAGGGCGTGCACCGGCTCGTGCGCATCTCCCCCTTCGACGCCTCCGGCCGCAGGCACACCTCCTTCGCTTCGGTCGACGTCCTGCCCGACTTCCCGGATCCCACGGAGGTGGAGATCCGGCCGGAGGACCTCAAGATCGACACCTTTCGGGCCAGCGGCGCCGGCGGTCAGCACGTGAACAAGACGGAGTCGGCGGTGCGCATCACCCACCTGCCGACGGGGATCGTCGTCACCTGCCAGAACGAACGCTCGCAGCATGCCAACCGCGAGGCCGCCATGCGCATCCTCACCGCCCGCCTCCTGGAGCGCAAGGAAGAGGAGCAGCGCACCGTGGTGGGCGAACTGCGCGGCGACCAGGGCGAGATCGCCTGGGGGAACCAGATCCGCTCCTACGTCTTCCAACCCTACACCCTGGTGAAGGACCACCGCACCGGCTACGAGACCGCCAACGTCGAGGCGGTGATGGACGGCGACCTGGACGCGTTCCTGCGCGCCTACCTCGAGATGCGGGCGGACCAGGGCGCGGTGGGGAGAGGCGCGACGTCGTGAAGGCGACAGTGCGGCATGCGGGCGTGGCGGCGGCGGTCGCCGGCGCCCTGTTGGCGGGCGTGTGGATCGGCGCCCGGGGCGGGGCCGCCCCCGCGCCCGTCCCGGGATCCAGCGCCGACCCCCTCGTGACGCGGTCGTACGTGGCGGCCGCGCTCGATCGGGTGCTGGCGGAGAGCGGGGGCCGCATGCGCGCCCTGACGGCCGGCTCGGGCCTGACGCTGGCGCGCGGAAGCGTGTGGACCGTGGTCGCCGGTACGGCCGCGGCCGCCTTCCCCAATCCCCCCGCGCCGGGTACCGGAAGCACGCCGCCCGCCTCGCCAGCGGCACCCGCCCTGGTGGACCTCACCGTCGGGCGCGCCCTCCCCCCCGCATCGGGGCCGGAATCCGTACCCGCCGACCACCTGTTTCTCACGGGGGTGGACGGCGTCACGGTGACGGCCACGGGGAGCGGGGCCCTCGTGTGGCTGTCGGGCCCGCCGGCCGCGGCGGCGGGATAGGTGGCGATCGGACGCGGCCAATGGCGGAGCAAATCGTAGATCGGAATGACTCTTGACTAGGGGCCGTCGCCTGGTTAGAATCGCCCTCGGTGGGATACGTTGCAAGCGTTCCCAACACCCCGAAGGAGGGCGATCCGGTGGCCGAGCAGTTGGACAAGAAGCCTCTGAAGGTCCGGGAGATCGCGGGCATCCTGTCGGAGAACCAGCTCGCCCAGCACTACACGCTGTACGAGGGCTACGTCAACAAGACGAACGAGATCTGGAAGGGCTACGAGACGGTCGATCGCTCCAAAGCCAACCAGACGTACAGCGAGTTTCGCGCCCTGAAGACGGAGGAGTCGTTCGCCCTCAACGGCGTCAAGCTGCACGAGGCGTACTTCTACAACATGGGCGGCAAGGGCGGCGAGCCCACCGGAAAGATCAAGGAGCTCATCGAGCGCGACTTCGGCTCGTTCGAGAAGTGGGCGGAAGATTTCAAGGCATCGGGGATCGCCGCCCGCGGCTGGGTCGTGCTGGCGTTCGACCTGGACGACAAGAGGCTGCACAACTACTCCCAGGACGCCCACAACGTCGGTGCCATCTGGGCGGCGGTGCCTCTTCTGGTGCTCGACACGTACGAGCACGCCTACACGATCGATTACGGCGTCAAGCGCCCGCCGTACATCGACAACTTCATGAAGACGATCGACTGGGACGAGGTCAACGCGCGCCTCGTCAAGTACAACCTCGTCTGACGAGAGTCGGGGGAAAGGAGCAGGGCCATGCCGCAGCTCAAGGGGAGCAAGACCGAGGCCAACCTGAAGGAGGCCTTCGCGGGCGAGTCGCAGGCCAACCGGCGGTACCTGTACTTTGCGCGCCGTGCGGACGTGGAGGGCTTTCCCGACGCCGCCGGGCTGTTCCGCGACGTGGCGGAGGGCGAGACCGGGCACGCGTTCGGGCACTTCGACTTCCTCAAGGAGGTCGGCGACCCGGTCACGGGGGCGCCCGTGGGCGACACCCGGCGGAACCTCATGAGCGCCATCCAGGGCGAGACGTACGAGTACACCGAGATGTACCCCGGGTTCGCCAAGACGGCGAGGGAAGAGGGCTTCGACGAGATCGCCGACTGGTTCGAGACCCTGGCGCGGGCGGAGAAGTCGCACGCCGGCCGCTTCCAGAGGGGCCTCGACGCCATCTCCTGATCGCGCGCGCGATCGACCGCCAAGCGGGGTCCGGCGGGCGCCGCCGCCGGACCCCTCGCCTTGGCGCACGCCGCCGCACGAGGACGGGCGAGGGAGGGGAAGGCCATGGCCGTCTACGATCCGAACGCCGAATTGTATTGGGACAGCGCCGACCTGGAGCGGGAGACCGACCGCATCTTCGACATCTGCAACGGCTGCCGCCTTTGCTACAACCTCTGCCCGTCGTTCCCCACCATGTTCGACGCCTTCGACGCCACCGACGATCCGGCCGCCCTCACCGCCCTCTCGCCCGAGGTGAAGGAGAGGGTCGCGGACCTGTGCTTCCAGTGCAAGGTCTGCTACGACGTCTGCCCGTACAAGCCGCCCCACCGCTTCGACCTCGACTTCCCGCGCCTCATCCTCCGGGCGCGGGCGCAACGCGCACGCCGGGAGGGGGTGCGGGCGGAAGACCGCTTCTTGGGCGATCCAGACCGCATGGGGCGGCTGGCGTCAGGGGCGGCGGCGCCGCTGGCGAACTGGAGCGTGCGGCTCAGGCCGGTGCGCCGCGTCCTCGAGGGCGTGGCCGGTGTCGACCGCCGGCGACGCCTGCCGCCCTACGCCCGCGTCACCTTCCGGCGGTGGTTCGGGCGCCGGGGCGAGGCGGCACCGGTCGCCGCAAAGGCGGACGCTGCCCTGTTCGTCACCTGTCTGGTCAACTACCAGCACCCCGAGGTGGGACGGGCGGCCGTGCGCGTGCTCGAGCACAACGGCGTGCGCGTCCATCCGGCGGACGGCGAGGTGTGTTGCGGCATGCCCGCCCTGGACGGGGGCGACATGGCGCGCGCCCAGGCCTTGGCCAGGCGCAACGTGGAGGCCCTCCTGCCCGCAGCCCGGGCCGGGTGGCCGATCCTCGTGCCCGAGCCCACGTGCGGGTACATGCTGAAGAAGGAGTACCCGCTCCTGCTCGGGACGGAGGAGGCGCGGGAGGTGGCGGCGGCCACCCTGGACCTGGGCCAGTACCTGGCCCGGCGTGCCAAGGAGGGTACGTTGCGCACCGACTTCCCCGGCGAAGTGCCGGCGCGCATCACCTACCACGTCCCCTGCCACCTGCGCGCCCAGAACATGGGGGCGCCGGCCGCGGATCTCCTGGCGCTCCTGCCGGGTGCGCAGGTGGAGACCGTGGAGCGGTGCAGCGGCATGGACGGTACGTGGGGGATGAAACGGGCCTACTACGACCTGTCGCTGGAGGTGGCGCAGAAGCTTCTGCGCAAGGTAGAAGAGACGCCGCCGGAGGGCGTCGTCTGTTCCGACTGCGCCCTGGCGGGGCTTCAGATCGAACAGGCGACGGAGCGCCAGGTGCGCCACCCTGTGGAGGTGCTGGCGCGGGCGTATGGGCTGGCGGACGACGGGGACGGAAGGGGGAGTGGACGATGAGGCCGGTGACGCGGGACGAGATCCCCGATCTGGACGAGTACGAGGCGCGGCGGGAGGCGGTGCGCGCGGAGATGATCCGCGTGCGCGCCCGCCGCCGGGTCGAGCTGGGCGAGCTCGTGAGCCTGGGCTTCGAGAACCGGGACACCGTTCGCTACCAGGTGTGCGAGATGATGCGCGCCGAGCGCATCCGCGACGAGCGCCGACTCATGGAGGAGCTCGAGGTGTACAACGACCTCATCCCGGGTCCGGGGCAGCTGTCCTGCACGCTGTTCATCGAGGTGCCCGACCAATCGCAGATCCGCACCGTCCTCAACCGCATGGTGGGCGTGGACGAGCACCTCACCCTGCGGGTGGGCGACGTGGCGGTGCCCGGGGAGAGCGAGCCGGGGAGGAGCACGCTCGAGAAGACGGCAAGCGTACACTACGTGAAGTGGACCCTGCCGCCCGAGGCCCAACGCCGCATGCGCGCGGGCGAGGGGGCGGTGGAGATCGCCTGCGACCACCCCAACTACCGACGGTCGGTCATGCTCACGCCTGCCCAGGTGGCGGAGCTGGCCCGGGACCTGGACGAATAAGGGAGGCAGCGAGTCGGCGTGGACTGGCCGCAGGCCTTGCGCGATCGCGGGCTGAGGGCAACGCCGCAGCGTGTGACGATCCTCGCCGAGCTGGCGGGGCGGGATGACCATCCCACGGCGGAGGACCTGTACCGCGCCCTGCGCGACCGCCACCCCACCCTGGCGCTGTCCACCGTGTACAGCACCTTGGAGACGTTGGAGGCGGCGGGCCTGGCCCATCGGCTCAGCCTGGGGGAGGGGCGGGACCGCTACGACGCCAACGTGCGGGCGCATGCCCACCTGGTCTGCCTGGGCTGCCGGCGGGTGGTGGACGTGGCCCTGGCACCTGTGGCGCCGCCTCCTGAAGCCGAGCGCCTGGGATACGCCTACGCCTTCACCAGCGTCGTGCATCACGGGCTGTGCCCGGCCTGCCGGCGGGCCGGCCCGACGCGGCCCGACTGAGGGGGCAGACGGCGCGCGCCGGCGGCGAGAGGTTTCTCGTCCGCCGGCGCGAATTGCACCCTGCCTGGCGCGACCGCGCCAGATGCGCGACGACGGGAGGTGGACAAGTGGCGTCAACCTGGAAGGGTCTCTTGGCGGCCGGTGCCTCGCTCCTCTCGCTCGGCCTGGTGTCGACGGGGGCGGTGGGAGCGCTCGGCGCCCAAGCCGTCCAAGCCGCCGGCCGCTATGGCGGCACCCTGAACATCGAGATCACGAACGACCCGCCCGGCCTCGACCCCGCCACGGTGCTCGACAACGACGCGGGCTACGTCATGGCCACGCTGTACGACGGTCTGACCGCGTACAAGCCGGGGACGACACAGGTCGTGCCGGGTCTGGCGACGCACTGGAAGATCACGAACGGTGGTAAGACCTACATCTTCTACCTGCGCCACGGTGTCACGTTCTCCGACGGCACGCCCTTCAACGCCCAGGCGGTAGCGCAGTGGATCGACCACCTCATCAACCCGAAGAACCCCGACTACTACGCCAAGCAGAAGGGCATCCAGACGTTCGTCCCCTTCACATGGGGCAACGTGACGGGGTACAAGGTGCTCGGCCCCTACACGATCGAGGTCAACATGAAGTCGCCCAACGGCGAGTTCCTGGCCGATCTGGCGATGGTGTGGGACGGCGTCACCAGCCCGACGGCCGTGGCCAAGTGGGGGAGCCAGTACTACGAGCACCCGTCGGGAACGGGTCCCTTCGTGCTGGAGAAGTGGGTGAAGGGGCAGTACCTGGAGGTCAAGGCCAACCCCCACTACTGGGGCGGACGGCCGTACCTGAGCAGCATCATCTTTCAGGAGATCCCGAACCAGGCCACCCAGTTCCTCGCTCTTCGCACCGGCCGTGTCGACATTCTAACGGATGTCGCGCCCAACGAGGTGGCCTCGATCCGCTCCGACTCGCACCTGCGCCTGTTGGCGGAGCCGGGGTTGGCGGACAACGCCGTCTCCCTGCCGGTGCAGGTCAAGCCGTTCAGCGACGTGCGGGTGCGCCAGGCGCTCAACTACGCGGTCAACAAGGCGCTCCTCGACAAGACGCTGTACGGCGGCCTGGCGCAGGTGATGAACTCGCCACTTCCCAAGGTGGCCTTCGGTTATGACCCGAAGATTCCGGCCTACCCGTACGACCCGCAGAAGGCGCGCCAACTCCTGGCGGCCGCCGGCTACCCGCACGGGTTCACCGCCACCATGGTCGTGTACACGGGCGCCCGCGGCTACAACCCCATCGGCGGCCAGGAGCTCGCCACCGCCATCCAAGCCCAGCTCGCCCAGGTGGGGGTCAAGCTCAAGCTGGACATCGTCGACCCGACGACATGGCTGGGCATGATCCGCAACCCGAACTTCCACCTCATGACGCTCACGGGCTGGACGGGCGACAACGGTGACCCGGACGACATGATCAGCCCGCTGTTCAACGGCAACGCCTTTACGACGGGTAACTCCTCTCACTACAACAACCCGCAGGTGAACGCGCTGTTCGCTTCGGCTCTGGAGAGCTCCAACCCGGCGGTGCGCGCACACGACTACGACATCATCCAGAAGAAGATCATGGCGGACGCGCCGTGGATCTTCTTGAACTACCCGGACATGTTGCGGGCGGAGAGCACGTCGGTGCATGGCTTTGTTCCCAACCCGACGTACTTCTACTTCAACATGAACCAGGTCTGGCTTTCCCGATGACGTGCTGCCCGGGAGGCGACTCCCGGGCCACCCTTTGACGGAGGATGTGCATGCTGAACCTGATCGTGCGTCGCCTGCTCCTTGCCATCCCCGTGATGTTTGGTGTCCTCGTGGCCGTCTTCGTGGGCCTGCACGTCCTGCCGGGCAACGTCGCCCAGGCCATCGGCGGGCCACACGCGACGGCGGCCCAGATCGCCCTCATCACCCGTCAGCTCGGCCTGGACAAGCCCATCTACGTCCAGTTCTGGGTGTACTTGAGCCAGGTGGTGCGCGGCCAGTTGGGGACCTCGCTTCGCACCCACGACCCGGTGACGGTGGACCTCATGCAGGCCTTTCCCTACACCCTCCAGCTCACCCTCGCGGCCTTCGTGCTCGCCTCGCTCGTGGGTGTGGCGGCCGGCATGGTGGCGGCCGTCTACCGCAACTCCTGGCTCGACAGCGCCCTCATGTCGCTCGTCCTGGTGGGCATCTCCATGCCGGTGTTCTGGACCGGCATCCTGCTCATGCTCCTGTTCGCGGTCGACCTCCCGTGGTTTCCGCTCTCGGGCGTGCTCTCCCCCGGCCTGACGGTGCCGGGGCCGACGGGGCTTCCCGTGCTGGACGGCCTTCTCACCGGCAACTGGGCGGGGTTCGGCGACGCCTTGAGCCACCTCGTGCTGCCCGCGGTCACGCTGGCCACGTACACGGTGGCGTTCATCGCCCGCATGACACGGGCTGCCATGGTGGAGGTGTTGCAGCAGGACTACCTGCGTACGGCGCGGGCGAAGGGACTCGCCGGGCCGGTGGTGGTGTTCAAGCACGCGTTGCGCAACGCCGCGCTCCCCGTGGTCACCGTCATGGGCATTCAGCTCGGCACCCTCCTGAGCGGCGCGGTGCTGACGGAGACCATCTTCGCCATCCCCGGCCTGGGCCGCCTGACCATCACCTCGATCCTCTTCCGCGACTACCCGGAGGTGCAGGGCATCGTCCTCCTGGCGGCCCTCCTGTTCGTGCTGGTCAACCTGCTCACCGACGTCCTGTACGGCCTGCTCGATCCGCGCATCCGGTACCAGTAGGAGGTGTAGCGCATGGTCGAACCCGAGCCCGCGGTCGAGGTCTCCGAGCCCGTGGCCGCCGAGCGGCCCCGCTTCTGGCGCCACCTCCTGCGCAACCGGGGGGCGGCGGCCTCGCTCGGACTTCTGGCCGTCTTCGTCCTGGTGGCGGCGGGGGCGCAGTGGATCGCGCCGTACAACCCCAACGCCCAAAACCTCCTGGCGGCGCTGCAGCCGCCCTCCGCCCTGCACCTCTTGGGCACGGACGAGTACGGGCGCGACGTACTGTCCCGCCTATTGTTCGGCGCCCGCACCGCCCTGTTGGCGGCGGTGGCGGTGGTGGCGGTGTCGATGGTCGCCGGCGCCGTGTGGGGACTCGCCTCGGCCTACTACGGGGGCTGGGTGGACACGCTGCTCATGCGCGTGGTGGACGTGTTCATGGCCTTCCCGTTCCTGCTCCTCGCCCTCATGATCGTGGCCGCGCTCGGCTCGGGCGTGGTGCAGGCGGTCATCGCCGTGGCCATCTCCTACATGCCCGTCTACGCCCGCCTCGTGCGGGGTGTGGCCTTGGGGCTCAAGGAACTCGACTTCGTGCAGGCCGCGCGTTCGCTCGGGGCGCCTGGGGGATGGATCATGCGCCGCCACCTCGTGCCCAACCTGGTGGGGCCGATCATCGTCCAGGCGACGCTCAACATGGGGACGGCCATCATCGACATCTCCGGCCTGTCGTTCCTCGGCATGGGGGTGCAGCCACCCCAGTCCGACTGGGGGGCCATGCTGGCGGACGCCCAGACCTACATCCTGCAGGCCGAATGGCTCGTGCTGGCGCCGGGCCTCGCCATCCTCCTCGTGGTCCTCGCCTTCAATCTGTTCGGCGACGGCCTGCGCGACGCCCTCGATCCGCGCGTCGAGCGGCACTGAGAAGGGCGGACGACGACCGGGGCAGGCCGTGCGCCGATACCCACCGCAGAGGACTTCGAGACGTAGGGCCCAGCGGTCGACATTCGCTGGCTTGACAATGATTCACAATCCTGTTATTCTACAGAGCCATAGAATGACATCGGGGTGTAGGCATGCGAGACCGGATTCCGGATCGTGCCTTCAAAGATGCCGTGTACGAACAATTGGCCCGGGTGGGTCGGGCAGTCGATCATCCGCGGCGACTGGAGCTTCTGGACCTCCTTTGCCAGGGGCCCATGACAGTGGACGAGCTGGCCCGAAAGGCTGCCATGTCCATGGGCAGTGCCTCTCAGCACCTTCAAGTGCTTCGGGAGGCTCGCCTCGTGCGGGCACGGAGGCAAGGCTCCCACATGTGGTATCAGCTTGCCGATGGGAGTGTCTGTGCCTTTTACTTGGCCCTCCGCTCGCTTGCTGAGCAGCGATACGCGGAGATCCGCAGCCTCATGGAGGACTTTCTGCGGGAGATGGACGCGCTTGAGGCGATCGATGCGCGGACGTTGGAAGAGCGCATGGAGCACGAGGACGTCGTCTTGCTTGACGTACGGCCGCCCGAAGAGTATGCATCCGGTCACTGGCCTGGCGCGTGGTCGGTGCCGCTGGACGAATTGGCTGACCGGCTAGCCGACCTGCCGCGCGACCGGACAGTTGTAGCGTACTGTCGGGGGCCGTACTGCGTGATGGCCCCCCATGCTGTCCAAATTTTGCGGCAGGCCGGTTTCAGGGCACTACGGCTCTCGGAGGGTCCGGGGGATTGGAGGGTGGCGGGACGTGCCATAGCCACAGGCCCGGATCCGTAAACGCCCAGACAGCGCTGTGTCACGCTGGTCCAGTCGCAAAGGTGCTGTCGCTCGCCGAAGGAGGCCTACCTTCCCGTGAACGTGCTCGTAGTGGTGAACGACCCGCCGTACGGTTCGGAGCGACCCTACAACGCCCTTCGTCATGCCAACGCGCTGGGAAAGCGGACCGATGTGACCGTCCGCCTCTTCCTCCTCGCGGACGCCGTCCAGTGCGCCCGTCGGGGCCAACAGACACCGTCCGGTTACTACAACATCGAACGCATGCTGACCGTCGCTGCACGGCAGGACACCGAGATCGCTGCCTGTGGTTCCTGCCTAGACACTCGGGGTCTAAAGACGGAAGACCTCGTGGAGGGGGTCCGGCGCGGCTCGATGGAGGAGCTGGCCGCTTGGACCCTCTGGGCTGACCGCGTGATCGTGTACTGACGTCCGGGGGAGGGAATGGCGTGCACCGCATTCTGGTGGTGGGCGCCGGGGTGGGTGGTCTCGCTGCGGCCCATCGGCTCCGGCAGCGGCTTGAGCCCGAGGACGAGATCGTGGTGTTGGATCAGCGCAACGCCCATACATTTTGGCCATCCTTGCTATGGATTTTGAGCGGTACACGCCATTCCGACGACGTCAGCCGCCCCCTTGCCGCCCTCCGGGAGCGGAGGCTGAAGGTGGTACAGGCGGAGGTCTCGGCCGTGGACCCAACCTCGGTCTGCGTAACGGCCGACGGGCGCGCTTGGACCGGGGACGCCTTGGTGCTCGCCCCGGGCGCCGAGCTCGACCCTTCTGGCATTCCTGGACTGGAAGAGGGTGGCCACAACCTCTATACAGTTGCCGGCTCCGAGAGCGCCTTTCGGGTCCTGGAGTCCCTGACCCACGGACAGGTGGTGGTGCTCATCGCGAGCGTACCCTTTAAGTGCCCGGCGGCGCCGTACGAAGCCGCCATGCTCGTGGACGGATACCTGCGCCGGCGACGTCGGCGGTCGGCTGTGACCGTGAGCGTGTGGGCTGCCGAGGCGGCACCCATGGGCGTGGCGGGACCAGCTATCAGCCAGGCTGTGGTGGAGGCCGTGGCGCAGCGGGGGATCGACTACCATCCTGATGAGCGCGTCGAGCACGTGGATCCGGGTAGACGTCGCATCCGGTTCCAATCCGGCACTGAGGTGGAATACGATCTGCTCATCTACGTGCCGCCCCACCGAGTTCCGCAGCTAGCCGTACAGTCCGGTATGGCCCCGGCGGACGGCTGGGTACAGGTGGACCGGCGCACCTTGGAGACCCGTTGGGACCGTGTATGGGCCATCGGTGACGTGACAGGGATCACGCTGCCCTCGGGCAAGCTCCTTCCCAAGGCTGGAGTGTTTGCGCACCGCCAGGGGGAAGTCGTCGCTGACCGCATTGCCGCGGCACTAGCGGGTCAGTCCGAAGGGCCAACCTTCGATGGGCAGGGTGAGTGCTTCATCGAGATGGGCGGCGGGGTGGCTGGCTTTGCGCGCGGGAATTTCTATGCCGAACCGATGCCGGTGGTTCGGGCATTCCGGCCCGGTCGGCACTGGCATCTGGCGAAACTGGCCTTTGAACGCTCCTGGTGGAGCCAGTGGTGGTAGCCCAAATGGGTAGGAGATGGCCTAAGACGCTGTTTGACCAAGCGGTGGCGGCCAGGTATGACCGCTTCTGCGATACCGACATGGGCGAGTACGTAGACCAGGCGGAGCGGGAGCTGCTTTGGCCGCTGCTGGACCCGTCGACGGGCATGGCGGTGGTAGATCTCGGATGCGGCACTGGTGCGTACACGGTGAGGCTGGCTGAGGAAGGATGCCAAGCCGTGGGTGTGGATATCTCGCCGGCCATGCTGGCGGTGGCTCAGACAAAGGTCCCCCGCAGCGGGAAAGTGCGTTGGGTGGAGGCGGACCTTGTACGCCTGCCGTTCGCCGACGGGGCGTTCCACCGCGGTCTCCTGCAGGTCACCTTGGAGTTCGTGGACGAGCCGCAGGAAGTGGTACAGGAGGCGATGCGTGTCATCGCCCCAGGGGGACGACTGGTGGTGGGCCTGATTTTGGCCACGGGGCCTTGGGCAGCCCACTACCGCGACCGGGGCCGCACGGACCTCCACTCCATCTGGCGCAGGGCCCACTTCTTCGAGCCCGACACGCTAACGGAGTGGATAGGACGTCCCCCTGACGCCGAGCAGCGCGGACTCTGGGTTGGGCCCGAAGCCTGGCCTGGGGTGGAAGCGGCTTGGCGCAATGAGCGGGCGGGTGGGCACGACCCGATGGAAGCGGGCTTCGCCGCGCTCGCCTGGCGTCTCTGATGGCTGGCTTCCCAGCCGCGGTGAGCTGCACGCCGTGACGGCCTCGGTCGACCAGCGACTTGGGGAACTCCCGCCTAGAGCGACGGCCCGGCGGCGCCCAAGCGAGTGCCGGCGCCTTCGGCCCCACCCGCGTCCGGTTGGACCGCGGCCCCGTCCGGGGCCGTCTGCTCCAGCATCAACCTCGCCTTGGCCGCATCGAGCCCCGCACCCAGGGAGCGGAAGCGGGCGAAGGCGCGCGATAGGAAGGCGGCGGCCTGTTCGACCCGGCCCTCCTCCCGCAGGGACACCCCCTTGAGGTAGAGGCAGCGGGCGGCGTCCAGGACCGCGCCCTCGCGCTCGAACACCTGCCTCGCTTGGCGCAGGAGGACGTCCGCTCCGGCATAGTCTCCGCGGTCGATCCGCATCGCCGCCGTAAGCAGGCGGCAGCGGTGCACGTCGGCGGCGCGGCCGTGCCGTTCGTAGCGGGCCTCGGCGCTCCCGGCCAGGGCCTGGGCCGCGATGTCGCGCCCGAGGACGTACTGCGCCTGCGCCAGGCTGAGCGTGGCGTGCGCCTCCAGCAGGAAGGCGCCGTGCAGGCGGAACACCTCGCGGCAGACGGCGAACGCGCCACGCGCCAGTTCCGGCTCTCCCCCCGCGAGCAGGGCGTGGCCCAGGAGATAGCGCACGCGCGCGCCGTCGAGCGGACGCCCCAGGGCCTCGAACTCGGAAGCCGCGGTGCGAAGCCAAGATGTCGCTTCCGCCCCGCGGCCCAGTGCGGCGTGCACGCGGCCGAGGTCCCGCGCGCATGCGGCGGCGTCCGGCCCGAGCCCGAGGCGGCGGTAGCGCTCGCGCGCGTCCATCAGGGAGGCGGCCGCGGCCATCGTGTCGCCGGCCGCCATGGCGGACAGCCCGAGGCAGCGCGCATAGTTGGCGCGCGTCACCGCGTCTACCGCGGGGTCGTCGACGAAGGCGCCGGCTTGTTCCAGGGCCGCGCCGGCCCGCCTCGTCTTGCCAGCCCCCAGTGCCGCCGTGGCGACGAGTACGAGCGCCTGCGCCCGCTCCGCTGCTCCTGTCCGGACGTCGGCGGCGGCCGCGGCGAGCTCGGCCCACACCAAGCCCTCGCCGTCGCGGCCTCGCGCCAGGGCCTCCCGTGCCCGAGTTTGCGCTGCCGCGCGGAGGCGGCGCGCCCCTGCGGGGTCGCCTTCGCGCACGCGTTCGCGCACCGCCTCGGCCGTCTCGGCCATGGGGCGGTCGCCGCTCGCAGCCGCCTTCGCCAGGTCGGATAACCATTGCGCCTCTGGCGCCGCTCCGTCGCTGTTCATACGAGAGGCCCCGGACGCCGCCAGTAACGGTTGACGATACCGTCCGCCGCCCGGTAGGCGAGGGCGCCCACGGTGCCGGTGGGGTTGAAGCCGGCCTGCTGGGGGAAGGCGCTGGCGCCCACCACCCAGACGTTGTCGAAGTCCCACATCTGGAGGTAGTTGTTGACCACCGAGGTGGCCGGGTCGGCACCCATGATCGCCCCGCCGGTGTTGTGGGTCGACTGGTACACCGCCGCGTCGTAGTGCTCGGGCAGGTGCGGGTTGGCCGCGTAGGTCTTCGCCCCCGTCGCCCGCAGGATGCCCTCGATCTTGCCGACCACGTAGGCGATCATCTTGCGCTCGTTGTCGTGCCAGTCGAATGTCATGCGCACCAGCGGCAGCCCCCACTGGTCCCGGTAGTTGGGGTCGAGGTCGAGGAACGCGTCGCGGTACGAGAGGACCCCCCCCTGCGCACCGACGGAGAACGTGCTGTTGTGGTAACGGCGGATGGCCGCCTTCCACTGCGCCCCCCACGGCGGCGTGCCGGGCGGGACCGGTAGGTACTGGATGGGCCGCGCCCCGGTGTTCGAGGCGGAGATCGAGGCGCCGCCGATGAAGCCCAGGCCGGCGTGGTCGAAGTTGTCGGCGTTGAAGTCGTCGATCACCTCCGACAGCGCGCCGGCGCCCATGAACGGCTCGAAGGTGCGGTCCGTGAAGTAGGCGGCTCCGCCCCCGCCGACCTGGTAGGCGTAGTTCTTGCCCACCACCCCTTCGCCCGTCGTCGGGTCGTACGGCCGGCCCATCTTGGACAACAGGAGCAGCCGGACGTTGTTGAACACGTACGAGGTGAGGATGACGATGGCCGCGGGCTGCTGCACCTCTTGGCCGGTCGTGTCGTAGTACGAGACGCCGATCGCGCGTCGGCCGTCGTGGTCGACGCGGAACACGTAGCAGCCGGTGCGAAGCTCGAACCGCCCGGTCGCCAACGCCACCGGCAGGACCGTCACGTTGGGGCTGGCCTTGGCGCCCACCTCGCAGCCGAAGCGCTCGCAGAAACCGCAGTACACGCACGGCCCCCGCACTACCCCGTCGGGGTTGCGGTAGCCCACCGACAGGTTGGCGGACGGCCCGCGGAAGGGATGGTATCCGAGACGGGCGGCGGTCTCCTCGAACAGGGCGACGGTGCGGGACCTGGCCATCGGCGGGGTGGGGTACTCCCGGGCGCGCGGTCCCTCGAACGGGTTCCCGCCGGGCTGGATCTTGCCCCGGAGGTTTCCTGCCTTGCCCGAGATGCCGGCCATGTACTCGAAGCGGTCGTAGTAGGGTTCGAGTTCCTCGTAGGTGATGCCCCAGTCCTGGATCGTCGTCCCCTCGGGCAGGGCTCGCCTGCCGTAGCGCGCGATGGTCGAAGACCGCATGGTGAAGTCCCACGGATGATAGCGCCAGGTCTGTCCGTTCCAGTGCACGCCCGATCCCCCGAGACCGGTCCCTGGCAGGAACGAGCCGAGTTGGCGCCACGGAAGGGCCGGCTCGCGCAGGTTATGGCGCAACGTCCACGTCTCGTGCGCCGGGTTCTGCATCATCTCGTGCCGGACCGCGTACTTGAGCTCGTCGCGGTCGAGCCAATCCTCCGTCTGGCGGTTCATGCCGCGTTCCAGGCCCACCACGTGCAGACCTGCCTTGGAAAGCTCGGCCGCCAGGATGCCGCCTGCCCAGCCGACGCCGACGATCACCGCATCCGCTTCCGGCATACGCACCACCGCCGCTCCCCCCTCGTTCACACCTCGACCTTGCACGCGTCGTCGCCGCGGGCGGTCAGTAGACGGTCTGCGCCAGGCCGGCCGGCGCGACGTTGTACACCACCTCGAACTTGTCGATGTACTCGAAGTACACGTCGCCGTACGCCATGGGGTCGCCGGGGAAACGCACCCACTCCCAGCCGATGAAGTCGCGGTTGCCGCCGTACACGGGGTCGGAGAACAGCCCCTCGATGACGTTCGCCTGGAACACGGCGAAGAACACGTCGGAGGTGGGCTGCATGGGGATCTGGCCCGCCGCCATGGCGGTCAGGACGGCGTCCTGGGTGGCCGCCGGCAGGGAGGCGAAGCTGGCCCCCTGGTGGTGGGCGGCGAGGTAGGCGTTCAGGGCATCGAGACCGATCCGGTAGAGGTCGCGCGGCGTGACGGGGTACTGCCAACCGTGGAAGGCGTCGCCCGGGGTGAGGTAGGGGCCGTTGAGGTAGGTGCGGTCGGCGCGGCCGAACCCCCCCGCCAGCTGGCCGTCGATGTAATCCGTCACCCGTGCGTCGGCAGCTCCCGGGCTGACCGCGTCGGCCGGAAAGATGCGCTCGGCCATGGCCGTGATCGTCTCGGCGTCGGCGGTGCTGAAGAACAGGAGGGGGCGGTGGCCGAGCTCTCTGGCGGTACCGGTGACCGGCGCAGGCGACGCCGTCGTCGCCGCCTCCGCCCGGGACACGGTGGCCAGCTGCACGCCGACCGACCCCATGATCCCCGCCGTGGCCACCGTCTTGAGAAACCGCGCCCGAGTCATGGGCTCGCGCCAGAGGGCGAGCAGGGGCGTGGCGAGGGGGGGCGTCGGCGCATCGCGGTTGTCCACGCGGATCCTCCTTCGTGCCAGGGTGCGTCCGCCCATCCGCCCGGCGCTTCGGTTCGGCGAACGCGGGCGAGCCGGGGGACGCGGCGAGGTTCGTCCCCTGGCTACGTCGAATCCTTCAGTGTTTTCTGACTTATTTTGTCGGCATGCGGGCATGAAGCGGGAGGGCGCCGGCCGCGCGCAGGGCCTCCTCGACCGCGATCGGGAGGAACCCCCCGAACCTTGTCGAACGACAGCCCATTCGGTCGGACAAGGTTGGAGGGGCCGAACCGGGTGGTGGAGCTCGTCGGGGTGACCAAGACCTACCCGAACGGGGCCGGTGCCCTCCGGGGCGTCGACCTCACGGTGCAGGACGGGGAGTTCGTCTACCTCATCGGCCCGAGCGGCGCGGGCAAGTCGAGCCTTTTGCGCCTCTTGTACCGGGAGGAGCGCCCCACCCGCGGTACCGTGGTGGTCGACGGCGTCAACGTGGGACGCCTCAGGCCCGGGCAGGTGGCCATGTACCGCCGGCGCATCGGCGTCATCTTCCAGGACTTCCGCCTTCTCCCGCAGTGGAGCGTGTACAAAAACGTGGCCTTCGCCCTGCGGGTCACGGGCGCCTCGCCGCGGGAGATCCGCCGGCGCGTGGGTCCGGCCCTGGACGAGGTCGGCCTGTGGCACAAGCGGGATGTGCTCGCCACCCAGCTGTCGGGGGGCGAGCAGCAGCGCGTGGCCATCGCCCGCGCCATGGTGCACCGTCCCCGCCTCCTGCTGGCGGACGAGCCCACCGGCAACCTGGACCCGGTGGCGGCGCGGGAGGTGCACCGCATCCTCCTCGACCTCAACGCCCGGGGCACCACGGTGATCATGGCCACCCACGCCTCCCACCTGGTGGACGACGTGCGCCGCCGGGTGGTCGCCCTCGACGCGGGCCGCGTGGTGCGCGACGCGCGCGCCGGGGGGTACGCCCATGGCGGCTAGGCTCCTGCGCGAGATGTGGACCATCCTCACCGAGGGCGTGGTGGATTTCCTGCGCACGCCCGGCATCGCCGTGGCCTCGGTGGGCACGGCGGCCGTGGCCCTCCTCCTCGTGGGCGCCTACCTCGTGGCCGCGACCAACATCGCCCACCTGTCGCGGACGGTGAGCTCCCAGGTGGACATGCGCCTGTTCCTGTCCGCCGGCATGCGCCCGAAGGCGGAGCGGCTGCTGGCGGCGCGGGTGCGCCGGGTCGCCGGGGTGCGCTCCGTGACCTTCATCTCCAAGGCCGAGGCGCTCGCCCAGCTCAAGCGGGAGTTCGCCGGCAACGGGGCGGTGGAGGCGGTGCTGGCCGAGGGCAATCCGCTTCTCGACTCGCTTGACGTGCGCACCGCCTCTCCCGCCGTCTCGGACCGGGTGGCACGCGCCCTCGGGCGGTTGCCGGGGGTGGCGCATCTCGTCTATCCCGGCCAGACGGTGGCGCGCCTGGGGGCGGTGCTCACCGTCGTGCGGTGGGCGGGGCTGGTCCTCGCCTCCCTTCTCGCGCTGTCGAGCTTCCTCGTCACCTCGAACGCCATCCGCCTTGCCGTCCTGGGCCGGCGGCGGGAGATCGAGATCATGCTCCTGGTGGGCGCCACCCGGGCCATGGTGCGCGGACCGTTCCTGGTCGAGGGGATGCTCCTGGGAGCCCTGGGGGGCGTCGTGGCCACGGTGGTGACCGTCGTGGGGTACGGCGCCGTAGCCCGCGCCCTCACGGCGGCCGCGCCCTTCCTCCCCATCGTGCCGCCGGCGCAGGTGAACGCGCGCCTCGCCTTCGATCTCGTGCTCGGCGGCGTGGTCCTGGGATGGGTGGGCGCACTGTTCGCTCTGCGTCGCCTCATCCGGGTGGCGTCCGAGGCGTGAGCCGGCGGTGGGTGGGCTTGGCGGTCGCCGCCCTGGCGGCCTGGACGACGGCCGGGGCGGCAGCGGCGGCCGGCCCGTCGCCCGCCGCCCTGCGGGCCAAGATCGCCCGCCTGCGGCAGGAGATCGCGCGCGAGAAGGCGCTCCGGGCCCAGCACGAGGCCCAGGCGGCGGGCGCCTATGCCGCCTTTACGGCCGCCCTGCAGCGCTTCTCCCAGGCGCGTGCCACGCTAGCGGCCTTAGGACAGCGGATGGCGGCCGTCTCCCAGCGCGAGGCGGCGGCCCGCGTTGCCCTGGCGGCGGCGCGCCGAAGCGCGGCGCGGGCGCGCCGCCGCCTGGCGGCGGTGGAGATCGGCTGGCAGGAGGCGGGGGCGTTCGGCCCCCTCACCCTGCTCTTGAGCGCCCACAGCCTGGACGACTTTCTCGCCCGCCTGTACATGGTGGACCGGGTCATCGGCTTCCAGGGGCGCGAGGTGCGCGCCTTGGCGGCGGCCGAGGCCCGCGCCCGGCGGGAGGAGGGGCGGTTGCGGTCGACAATTCGAACGCTGGCGCAGGAGGAGGCGCAGGCGCGGGCGGCGGCGTCCGAGCTCGCCCGCCAAGGCGCGGCCGAGCGGGCGGCCATGGCGCGCGACCGGGCCCTGGTGCGCGCGGACTCCGGCGCCCTCGAGCAGCTGGAGGAAGCGTCGGCCAACCTCGTCCAGATCCTGGAGCAGGAGCTCCATGCCTCCACCGTCGCCTCCGCCGACGTCGGCCGCGCGCTCAACGACGTCCGCTTCGCCTGGCCGGTGCACGGGCCCATCACGTCGCCCTTCGGCATGCGCCTCGATCCGGTGATGCACCAGTGGTGGCTGCACACCGGCATCGACATCGGCGTTGCCGAGGGCACGCCGGTGGACGCCGCCTGTGCCGGCACCGTGCTGTATAGCGGTTGGATGACGGGATACGGCAACGTGGTGATCATCGACTGCGGCCACGGCATCTCGACCCTGTACGCGCACGCCGAGACGCTTCTGGTGCACGTGGGAGAGAGCGTGGTCCAAGGGCAGGAGATCGATCTTGCGGGCATGACCGGGTGGGCGACGGGTCCGCACGTGCACTTCGAGATCCGGGTGAACGGCAAGCCCATCAACCCCCTACCGTACCTGCCCGGGGGCTAGAGCGGAGGCGGAGCATGCGGTTGGCGGAGGTGTCGCCCGACCTGGAGGGCGCGCGCCTGGCTCGGCCGGTGCGCGCCGGACGGGGGGAGCTGCTCCTGGGGAGGGGCGAGCGGCTGACGAGCGCCCGCCTGATGCACCTGGAGCGGCGGGGCGTGCGCCATGTGTATGTGGACGACGACTTCCTGCCGGCGCTCGCCCCGGACCCCGACCTGGACGAGGCGACGCGGGTCCTCGTGGGGCGGTCGCTTCGGCGCGTCATGGAGGGGGCGGCGCAGGGCGAAGGCCCCGACATGGGGGAGATCGCCGCGGCGGCATCCCGCCTCGTGGCCGCCGTGGACGCCCGCCCCGGGTCCCTGTTCAGCCTCTCGCGTCTGCGGGCGGCGGACGAGGCCACAGCCCAGCACGGCGTGAACGTGGCCGTCTTCGCCCTCCTGGCGGCCGACCACTACCACCTGCCCGAGGGCGAGCGGACGGTACTCGCCGTGGGGGCGCTCCTGCACGACGTGGGCAAGGCCTTCGTGCCGGTCGAGATCCTGCGCAAGCCCGGCCCCCTGACGGCGGACGAATGGGATGTGATGCAGCGTCATCCCGAGATGGGTCACCGTTTCCTCGTGGAACGGGCGGGGGTGGATGCGCGGGTGGCGGCTGTCGCGCTCGCTCACCACGAGCGCATGGACGGGGGCGGGTACCCGCGCGGCCTGTCCGAGGGCCAGATCGACCTCTCCGCCCGCCTGGCGGCGGTCGCCGACGTATGGGACGCCATGGCATCGCCCCGCTGGTACAAGCCGTCCTTCCCCCACGCCTACGTGGCGGCCCACATGCGCTCCTCCCCGGGCCTCGACCGCGAGGCCGTCGAGGCTCTCTTGGCCCGCGTCGCCCTCTTCCCGACCGGCTCCTTCGTGCGGTTGACGAACGGCTGCCTGGCCTGGGTCGTGGGTCAGGACCCTCGCCACCCCGCCCACCCCCGGTTGCTCCTGCTCACGGACGGTCGGGGAGAGCCGGTCGCCCCCTACGTGGCGGAGCTGGCCGGGGCGGCGACGCGGGTGGAGGCGGCCCTGCCCGCCCTGCCCCGCGCCGTGCGCGACAACGCCCGACGGCACCTGGACCGCATCGCCCGCCTGCTGGAGGATGTGTCCGTGGACGTGCCGCCGGGGGAGGAGGAGCGCCGCCCGGCGCGGGGCGACAAAGCCCCTTCAGACGGTCCGGCGGCGTCGCGACCTGCTTCCCCCTAGGCGCAGCGTCCGCCGCGCGGCCGCCGCAGGCGCGGTACACTGGTACGGGATGTCGGACGCCCGGACGGCAGGGGGGTGCGGATGACGGTGGACCGATTCGAGCTCAAGGCGCCCTGGCCGCCGGCCGGGGATCAGCCCAAGGCCATCGCCGAGCTCACCGAGGGTCTGCGGCGGGGCGACCCCGCCCAGGTCCTCCTGGGGGTGACCGGCAGCGGCAAGACGCTCACGATCGCCGCCACCATCGCGGCGGTCAATCGGCCCACCCTGGTCATCGCCCACAACAAGACGCTGGCTGCGCAGCTGGCGGGGGAGTTTAAGGAGTTCTTCCCCCACAACGCGGTGGAGTACTTCGTCTCGTATTACGACTACTACCAGCCGGAGGCGTACCTCCCTACCACCGACACCTACATCGAGAAGGACGCCACGATCAACGACGAGATCGACAAGCTCCGCCACAGCGCCACCTCCGCTCTGTTCGAGCGGCGGGACGTGATCATCGTCGCCAGCGTCTCCTGCATCTTCGGCCTGGGTTCGCCCGAGGACTACCGGGATCTGTGCGTCTCGCTCCGCCCCGGCATGGCGCGCGACCGGGACGAGGTCATGCGGCGCCTGGTGGGCATCCATTACCAGCGCAACGACCTCACCCTGACGCGCGGCACCTTCCGCGTGCGCGGGGACGTGCTGGAGATCATGCCCGCCTCGGAGGCGGAGCGGGCGCTCCGCATCGAGTGGTTCGGGGAGGAGATCGAGCGCATCTCCGAGGTGGACGTCCTCACGGGCGAGGTGTACGGAAGGCGCGACCACGCCGCCATCTTCCCGGCCAGCCACTACATCACCGGACCCGAGAAGATGCGGCGCGCCGTGGCCTCCATCCGGGAGGAGCTGGCGGAGCGCCTGGCCGTCCTGCGCGCACAGGATAAGCTTCTGGAGGCGCAGCGCCTGGAGCAGCGCACCCTGCACGACGTCGAGATGCTGGAGGAGATGGGCTACTGCGCCGGAATCGAGAACTACTCCCGCCACCTCACGGGGCGCGCCCCCGGCCAACCGCCGTACACCCTGCTGGACTTCTTCCCCGACGACTTCCTCCTCGTGGTGGACGAGTCGCACCAGACGATCCCGCAGCTCAGGGCCATGTACGCGGGCGACCGCTCCCGCAAGGAGACCCTGGTGGAGCACGGCTTCCGCCTGCCCTCGGCGCTCGACAACCGCCCCCTCACCTTCGAGGAGTTCGAAGCGCGCATCGGACAGGTGATCTACGTCAGCGCCACCCCGGGCGCGTACGAGCGCGAACGCGCCAGCCGCGTGGTGGAGCAGATCGTGCGGCCGACCGGCCTGTTGGACCCGGAGGTGGAAGTCCGGCCCGTCGAGGGACAGGTGGACGACCTTCTGGCCGAGATCCGCGACCGGGTGGCCGCGCAGGAGCGCGTGCTCGTCACCACCCTGACGAAGAAGATGGCGGAGGATCTGACCGACTACCTGCGCGAGGTGGGCGTGCGCGTCCGCTACCTCCACTCCGACGTGGAGACCCTCGAGCGCATGGCCATCCTCCGCGACCTGCGCCTGGGCGTGTTCGACGTCCTGGTCGGCATCAACCTCCTGCGCGAGGGGCTCGACCTGCCCGAGGTCTCGCTGGTGGCGGTGCTCGACGCCGACAAGGAGGGCTACCTCCGATCGGAGACTTCCCTCATCCAGACCATGGGGCGGGCGGCGCGCAACGCGCACGGCAAGGTGATCATGTACGCGGACACGATGACCGAGTCCATGGCCCGGGCGATCGAGGAGACGGCGCGCCGGCGGCGCATCCAGGCGGAGTTCAACCGCCTGCACAACATCCAGCCCCGCACCGTGGTGAAGGCGGTGCGCGACGTCATCGAGGCCACGCACGCGGAGCCAACGGGCCGGGAGGGCAGTGCTCGGCCGCGCAGCGCCAAGGAGCTGGCGCGGGAGATCGAGCGCGTGCGCAAGGAGATGCGGGAGGCGGCGCGCCTTCTCGAGTTCGAACGCGCCGCCGTCCTGCGCGACGTCCTCATCGACCTGGAGACGCGCCGCCTGGAGCGGGCTGGGGCGGCAGGTCGGTAGGCGTGGCGGAGGCGGCGGAGAGAGCGGCAAGGCCAGCCCCCGGGTGGCGGGAGCTGGAGCACGCCCTGGGCCCCGAGGCGGAGCCGGAGCTCTTGGCCCGGCTTACCCGGGCGCGCCAAGACGGGGCGCGCCTGGTCTGGGGCGAGGGCGGCCGCCTGCGTCTGGACCTGCGGGCGGCGTATGGCGAGGAAGCGGAACTCGCGGCCGCGCGCGCCGGCCTCATGCCCTACGCGGCTCGCCTCGCGGCGGCCCTCGCCCGCCTCGAGGCGGGCGCGATGCCGACGCCCGGTTCGTCCCGGCCGGCCCGCGTCTTGCGGCCGGAACCGCCGCCCACGGTGTGGGTGGAGGATGATGCCGCGCTGCGGGAGGCGGTGGCCGCCCTGGCGGCACAGCCTGCGGTGGGGCTGGACACGGAGACGACGGGCCTGTCGCCCCGCCGCGACCACCTGCGCCTGGTGCAGGTGGGCGTCAGCGACCGTGTGTGGGTGGTGGACACCTGGCGCGTGGGCGATCTCGGGCCGCTTGCCCGTCTCCTGGCGGATGGGCGCATCCGCAAGGTGGGCCACAACCTCAAGTTTGACCTCCTGTTCCTGGCCGGGCGCGGCGTCGGCGGCGCGACGGCGCTCTTCGACACCATGCTCGCGTCCCAGCTTCTCGCCGCCGGGGAGGAAGGCGTCTCCCACAGCCTGCGCGCCGTGTGCCGCCGCCACCTGGGGTTGGCCCTCGACAAGCGGGAACAGGCCGGCGACTGGTCGGGTGAGATCAGCCCCGCGCAGCGGGACTACGCCGCCCTGGACGTGGCCCTGCTCGTGCCGCTGGCGGCGGCGCTGGAGAACGAGCTTGCCAAGCAAGGGATGGCGCGGGCGGCGGCGATCGAGATGGAGGCCCTGCCCGCGGTGGCGGCCCTCGAGGGCGCGGGGATGGCGGTTGACGCCGAGGCGTTGGGGCGTACCCTGGCGCAGGGCACGGCGGAGCGCGAAGCGGCGGCGGCACGCGCGCGGGCGCTGCTGCCGCCGAGGCCGCGCCTGCAGTCCCACCTCCTGCCGGAGCCGCTCGCGCTCGCCAGCGCCGCCGAGGTGACCGCCTCCCTGCGCGCCCTGGGCGTGGAGGTTGGCGACCTGCGGGAGGAGACGCTCGCGCGCTGGGGAGACCGCCCTGAGGTGGCCGCCTACCTGGCGTGGCGGCGCCTCGACAAGCGCGTGGCCTTTCTGGACGGGCTGGCGCGATATGCCGTGGCCGACGGCAGGTGGGCGCGGGTGTACCCGGAGTACTGGCAGATCGGGGCCAGCTCGGGGCGCATGAGCTGCTCCAGCCCCAACCTGCAGCAGGTGCCCCGGGACGCCGAGGTGCGCCGGCTGTTCGCCCCGCCGCCCGGCCGCGCCCTGGTGATCGCCGACTACAGCCAGGTGGAGCTCAGGATCGTGGCCGCCCTGTCGGGCGACGAACGGATGCGCGAGGCGTTTGGCCGCGGCGAGGACCTGCACCGGGTCACGGCCGCCCTCCTGGCGGGGAAGGCGGCGGGCGACGTGAGCCGGGAGGAGCGGCAGGCGGCCAAGGCAGCCAATTTTGGCCTGGTGTACTCCATGGGCGCGCGCGGGCTCATGGAGTACGCGCGCCAGGGGTACGGGGTGGACATGGGCCTCGAGGAGGCGCAGCGGGTGCGGGAGCGATTCTTCGCCGCCTACCCCGGGGTGGCGGCCTGGCACGACCGGGCCCGGCGGGAGGCGCGGGCGGCCGGCGGCACGCGCACCGTGACCGGGCGTCTCAGGCGGCTGGGGCCCGACGCGCGCCCGGGCGACATCTACAACGCCCCCGTGCAAGGGAGCGGGGCGGACATCTTTAAGGCGGCGCTGTCGCGCGTGTGGCGGGCGGTGGAGCCCCTGGGCGCCCTGCCCACCGCGGCCGTGCATGACGAGTTGGTGCTGGAGTGCGACGCCGAGTACGCCCCGGAGGTGGCGGCCCGGGTCGGGGCGGAGATGCGCGCCGCGGCCGAGGCGCTGTTGCCGGAGGTGCCCTTCCCCGTCGAGGTGCACGTCGGCGCGCACTGGGGGGAGAAGGTGTGAGCGGAGCGGAGGGGGAGGGCGTCCGCCTGGCGTGGCCGACGCGGGGCCTGGTGGTGCGGGCGGACGGAGCCCAGGGGGCGCCCGCGTACCGCAGCGAGCCGCCGCCGCCGGGGCGCGTCGAGGCGGTGCGTGCCTTCGGCGAGGCGGCGGCATGGCCGGGCGACCGCTGGCGGGGGCGGGAGAACCTCGTGGTGGAGGGGGACAACGCCGACGTCCTGCGCGCCCTCATGCCCGAGCTCGAAGGGCGCGTGGACCTCGTGTACATCGACCCGCCATTCAACTCGGGCCCGACGGGCCGGCGGCATCCCTACGAGAACGCCATGCCGCACGAGATGTGGCTTGCCATGATGGAGGAGCGGCTGAGCCTCATGTGGCGCGCCCTGCGGCCCGGCGGCAGCCTCTACCTCCACCTGGACGAGAACGAGTCACATTACGCGAAGGTGCTCCTGGACGAGATCGCCGGGCGCCAAAGCTTCGTGCGGGAGATCGTCTGGCGCATCGGCTGGATCTCGGGTTACAAGGCGGCGCAGAAGAACTTCGTCCGCAACCACGACACGATCCTCTACTACATCAAGCCCGGGGGGCCGGTGACCTTCGAGAAGGTGTACCTGCCGCGGCCGGCCGGTTACCGTCGGCGCGGCGCCCCCGGCAAGAGCGCCGGCTACCCCCTCGAGGACACCTGGAACGCGAGCGCCAACGACCCCCTCCACTCGATCCAGATCATGAGCTTCTCGGGCGAGAAGACGGGCTTTCCCACCCAGAAGAACGAGGCCCTCGTGGATCGGATCGTCTCTTCCTCCAGTCGGGAGGGGGACCTCGTCCTGGACGCCTTCGCGGGAAGCGGCACGACCGCCGCCGTGTGCCACAAGCGGCGCCGGCGGTACGTGGCGGTCGAGATGGACCCGGCCGCCGTCGACCTCATGGTGCAACGGCTGATACGCGTCGTGCGGGGGGAGGATCCGCACGGCATCACGGCGGCGGCGGGTTGGCGCGGGGGGGGAGGGTTCGTCCGCGCCCGCCTGCGGCCCGAGGGAGAGGCGGGGCCGGCCGAGCCCGTGGCCCCGGACAGGGCCGCCGCGCCCCACGGGCGATCGCCGCGCCCGTGATGTCGAAGGGCGGCTCGAGGTCGGCGCGGCTCGCTCAGATGGGTTGGCCGCCGCCGACGAGGAGCGCCTCCCCTGCGTAGCGGCGCACGTACTCGTCGATCTCCGCCCGCACGCCTTCGTCCAGTTCGGGGGCGGGGCGGCGGACCGCGGGCGAGGGGAGGACGCCGCGGGCATGGAGGAGAGCCTTGCGCACGTTCACCGATACGACCGGCATGTTCTCGTACCGGATGACGGGGAGGAAGCGCTCGAACAGCGTCCGCGCCCCCTCCCAGTCGCCCGCTCGGGCGAGCCGGCAGACGCCGGCCAGCGCCTCGGGGTAACCGAACCCCGTCATGGTGCCGCTGGCGCCTCGCCTCAGCTCCTCGAGCAGAAAGAGCCCCCCTAGGCCCCCCATCACCTGCGCGGGACGCTCCTCTCCCCACCGGCGCAGGATGGCGCTCACCTTGAGCGGCGTGGGAGGATCCTCGAGCTTGATGGCCGCCACGCCGGCGACCTCGGCGCCGACGGCGGCGAGGAGGGGGGCAGGGAGGACGACGCCCGAGGCGGTGGGGAGGTCCTGGACCACCACCGGCACGCCCGCCGCGTCCGCCAGGCGGGCGTAGAACGCGCCGACCGCGTCCTGGGGCGTGCCGGGCGGGGGGGAGGCCATGACCGCTGCCGCCCCGGCGGCGCGCGCCGCCTGCGCCTGAACGAGGACGGGGCGTTCCCCGGCGGCCGAGACCCCGGCCACCAGGTCGACGCCCGCCTCGGCCGCGGCCTCGGCCGCGGCCCGCACGACCGCCTCCCGCTCTCCCTCGGTGAGCTTCGCCGCCTCGCCCATGACCCCGAGCACCGTCACCCCCCGCGCCCCGGCGCGGGCCGCGAACCGCACCAACCCCGCCAGCGCCCTCAGGTCGAGCTCGCCGTCTTCGTCGAACGGCGTGGGCAGGACGCTGTACAGGCCGACGAAGCGCTCCTCGTCCGCCATCTCCCGATCCCCTCCCGCTGTGGGTCGCAGGCGCCCTTCGCCACGGCCGCGCCCACCCCCTCCCGGGGCCGGCGCCCCCACGATGAAACGACGGGCGCGGAGCGGGCGAGGGGGTCAGCCCTTGACGCCGCCGGCGGTGAGACCGCTTACGATGTACCGACCGAACAGCAGCACGATGAGCACGGGTGGGATGGACGTGAGCACGCCACCCGCTGCGATCTCGTTGTACTGGTGCAGGTACTGGCCGTTGAGGCTGTAGATGAAGAAGGGCAGGTTGTAGCCTGACGGGTCGGGGGCGAACACGAGCGGCAGGAGGAACTGGTCCCAGGACAGGAGGAAGGACAGGAGCGACACGGCGAACAGGCCGGGCGCCGCGAGGGGAAGGGCGATGCGCCAGTAGGCGGTGAACCAGCCGGCGCCGTCGATGCGGGCTGCGTCCTCCAGGTCCTTGGGGATGGATGCGAAATACCCGCGCATAACCCAGACGACGAAGCCGAGGATGAACGACGTGTACAGGAGGATGAGCACCCAGTTCGTGTCGTAGAGGAACCCGGCGTACACCACGACGAGTACGTAGAACGGTACGACGAGCGCGATCTGGGGGAGGAGGTTGGTGGCGAGGAAGCCGAGGGACAGGAGGTCGCGGCCGCGGATCGGGTAGCGTGCGAGGACGTACCCGGTGGCCGACCCGAGGAACACGCAGATGATGGTCGTAGCGACCGACGCGAACAGCGAGTTGCGAAGCGCATGCAGGAAGCGGTAGGCTTCGCTGTTTACGACGTCGGGGTGGAGGAACATTCCCAAGTAGTTGTTCAGCGTTGGCGTGGGTGGGTAGAACGAGAGGGGAACCTGGGACACCTGGCGCAGGTTCTCGAGGCTCACGGTGACGAGCCAGTAGAGCGGAAGGACGCTCCACAGGACGAGCAGGCCGATGAGGACGCCGACCAGGACTCCGCCCATGCGCCGACGGCGGCTCGCCTGCGTCCGGGTCATGCCACGAACTCCGTACGGAAGAGGACGCGGATATAGAAGAAGGCGATGAGGAGGGCGAGCACGCCGATGAGGAAGGCCACGGCGCTCCCTTGGCCGAAGGCGCCGAAGGTGAACGCGTACTGGTAGGCGGTGATGGAGAGGACAGGCAGGCCGGTGGACTCGAGCGTGTAGATGAGCGTGAACGCCCGCAGAAGCTGCATGGTGCGCAAGATGAGGACGACGGCGAGCACCGGGCCGAGAAGCGGCCACGTCACGTGGCGGAATGTCGCCCATGGCCCGGCGCCGTCGATGCGGGCGGACTCGTAGTACTCGTGGGGGATGCTCTGCAGGCCGGCCAGGGTGAGGAAGATGACGATGGGCAGCGTGTGCCATTCGTCCCCGACGATGATCCAGTTCATGCCCAGGCTCGCCCCCACGGCCGTGAGGGCGTGCGACAGCCAGGCCACCTGGGCGAGGACCGGGCTCGGATTGAGCCACACGACGGGGGCGGTGGTGAGGTGGAGCTGCATGAGGAGGGCGTTGAGGCCGCCGAACGGGTCCCCGTCCAGGATCATCGACCAAAGGTTGGCGTTGACCACCGTCGGGATGGCCCACGGCAGGAAGACGAGGGCGCGCACGACGGTCTGGCCCCGGAACCTGCGGTTGAGGAGGACGGCGGCGCCGATGCCGAACACGACCTCGATGAGGATGGAGACTAGCCAGTAGTAGAGGGTGGTGCGCAGGGCCTGCCAGAAGCCGGGGTTGGCGAACAGGGCGGCGTAGTTGGCGAGGCCGACGAACGAACCCGACACGCTACCGTGTCCTCCGACCACGGTGACCTGGGCACCCTCCAGGCTGAGGAGGAGCGCGTACGCCAGGGGGAGGAGCACCACCGCGACCAAAAGGAGTAGGCTCGGAAGGAGGAAGGCCAGCACGACTCCCCGGTCGCCCTGGAACAGGCGGGTGAACGCGCTGCCGCGCCGCACGGCGGGCGGCAGGGCGGCGACCGGAGGCGTGGGTTCGGCCGGCACGGGCATCCTCCTCCCGGCGCCAAAGGTTGGGGCCGCGGCCGGGGCTTGCCCGTGCCGCGTCCCGGAGGCGATCACGGAATGGCCGGTAGGGCCTCGATCTGCTGCACCATCGCGTCGGCCGCCTGCTTGACGGGCATCTGCCCGGCGATGGCCATGTGGACGTACTTCTGGATGATGGCCGACACTTGCAGGTAGTTGGGGACGATGGGCCGGTTCTGCACGTGCGCCAGGTTGTCCTCGTACACGGCGACGTTGCGGGCGCCGAGAATCGCCTTCTCCTGCGGGGAGTTCGCCAGGCTGCGCCAGATCGGCCACTCGCTCTGCAGGTGCTGGCCGATGATGGCGGGGCTCGTGGCGTACTGGATGAACGTCCAGGCGGCGGGACGGAGGCTGGGCGGCGTGTTTGCGGTGATGGCCAGACCCTGGTAACCGCTCACGCTTCCGCTGCCCTGGCCGTTGTACGTCGGGAAGGGGGCGACGACCCCGTCACCGACGATCGACGAGGTGGCCTTCGAGTCCATGAGGCCGGTGACGAAGGTCCAGTTCGTGTTGAACGCGACCTGGCCGGAGGTGAAGGCGGCTGCGGCGTGGGGTTCGTCGGCCTCGAGCGAGGCGGGGGCGGCCAGTCCCTTGGCGTACAGCATGTGCATCCATTCCAGCGCCTGCAGGGCCGGACCGCGGTTCATGGCCGGCTTGCCGTCGACGAACAGCGTGCCGCCGAACTCCGCCGCCGTGCGGACGTAGTCGCATGTCAGGCCCTCGGCCTGTAGCCAGGAGTCCTCGTAGGGGTACTTGACGATCCCCTTGGCCTTGATGACCTCCATCTGGTGCAGCCACTGGGCCATCGTCCGGGGAGGCGACGTGAATCCGGCCTTGGCCAGGATCGCCTTGTTGTAATAGAAGTTCTGGAAGTTGGCGAGGAAGGGCATGGCCATGATCTTGCCGTCGTACTTGAACCCGTTCCAGATCGCCGGCGGTATGGCGCCGCTGTTCGCGAGCTTGTTGAGATACTTGTTCAGGGGGATCGTGTAGCCGCGGGCGGCGAACTCCGCCGTCCAGATGAGGTCGGACAGGACGACGTTGTAGGTCGCCGTGGGGGCGGCGGCCGACGTGGTGATGGCGTCGTGCATCTCCGGATACGGGAGGAACGTCACCACCGCGTGGATGCCGGGATGCGACGCGTTGAACTGGGCGACGATCTTGCTCACCACGGCGGGCGTGTAACCCGCCTGGTTCATGTACAGGACCTTGAGGGTGACCGGAGCCTTCGCTTGCGCGGCAGGCGCTACGGCCGCCGTGCCGGCGGCCATCAGGCCCAGGGCCGCCAGCGTTCCGACCGCGCCTCGGACCGGTCGAGACCGGCGCATGCGCGAATCCCTCCCTCCTCAGGGTGAAGCCGGCGATTCGGGTGCCAGCGTACCTCGCAATGCCTTGGATGCGCGCTCATTCTCGCCCCCCTTCGCGCCCGCGCCGTCCAGCACCATGAGGGCCGCCCCCACGGCCGGCGCCGCAGCCACCGCGGCCGGCGCCCAGCGCACGTGGGTGGAGAGGAGGGGGACGATGTGGGCGCGCGCGCTCTCGGCGACGGCGAACAGGAGCTCGGGGTGGCGGTCGACGACCCAGCCGCCGAGCACGACCGTCTCGGGCGCCAGGGCGTTCACCACCCCGGCCAGGGCGACGCCGAGATGGCCGGCCAGGTGGGCGATGGCGGCATCGGGGGCGACCCCCTCGTCTTCCACGAGCCGACGCAGGGCGAGCCCCGAAGCCTCGGTCTCCAGGCAGCCCGTCAGGCCGCAGTTGCACACGTGCCGTCCGCCGGCAGGCAGATGACCGAACTCCCCCGCTACCCCGATCGCCCCCCGCACGAGGCGCCCGTCTACCACGACGGCCCCGCCCGTGCCGTCGGCCACCAGGCAGTACACGTAGTTCCGCACCCCGCGCGCGCTGCCGCGCAGGCCCTCGGCGTAGGCGGCGGCGTTGGCGTCGTTCTCGATGTGCACCGGCAGGCCGATGGCGTCCGCCAACAGGCTGCGGGGATCGGATCCCACCCATCCGGACAGGTTGGGCAGGAAGAGCACGCCCCGGTCGGGGGCGTAGATGCCGGGGAGGGCGATGCCCACCCCCAGGCGCTGGCCGACGGGGGTCTGAAGCCGTTCCCACATGGCCTCCACCGCCTGGGCCAGGGCGCGTGCCACGGGCACGGGCATGGGCGGCGAGGGCATGGGACGCTCGTCCACGGCGCGCACCTCGCCGGCGAAGTCTACCGCCGCCAACGTCAGGCCGAAGCGGCCGAAGGTGACGCCCAGCGCCGTCCCCGCGTCGCGCGCCAACCCCCAGTGCTGCAGGGGGCGGCCGCCCGTGGAGCGGTCGGTGAACACGACCTCGACCAGGTGCTCTCCCTGCAGCTCCTCGAGCGCGGCCACGACCGTACCGGTAGGCAGCTGCGCCGTATGGGCCAACACCCGCCGGGACATCGGCCCGTGTGCGCGCAACGTGCGCAAGATGGCGTGGCGTTCCAGCGTCCGCGCCGGCATCCCTTTCCTCCGGACTTATGTCGAGATTTTGCAAAACCTATGCCGTATCTACGATCGAGGTAAGTTCTGCATTCGGAGGAAAACTCCTCCCCCGAGGTAGGGGCGCGGCGCCTACGCGCCGAGGCGCTCCCCGGCGACCGGCCGGCCCAAGCCGGCGCGCACCAGGACCGCGGCCTCGGCGAAGGCCAACACCAGGTAGTCCGTCATCACGTCGGTCATCGAGGCGTGGTGCGCCAGGAGGGCGAGGCCGTACGCGGCGATGCCGGCCGCCAGCCACAGGAGGAGGTCGCGCCGGTCGTCGGCGACGGCGTAGGAGATCCACAGGCCGTACAGGGAGACGGGGATGACGGCGAACAGATAGGGTCCGAACCAGCCCAGCCACGGATCGTACCGGCCGGCGAAGAAGAAGGCGGCGAATCTGGGCAGGAGGAACCAGCCGGCGCCTGCGGCCGCTAGGAGGACGGCGAGCGAGAGGCCGGCGCCGAAGGCGAAGTAGGCCCCGCGCCGGCGGCGGTCGCGCACGACGCGGGGGAACATGACCGTCGCCGCCAGCCACGGGAGCTGGGCGAACCCTTGGCCGAACAGGGAGAGCGCCGCCCACACCCCGGCGGCCACGCCGTTCCAGTCGCGCTTGACGACGAGTAGGTCGAGGCGGGGGGTGAGGGCGGTCATGCCTACCCCCAACAGGGTCCAGGCCAGCGTCTCCCACGGCACGGCGCCCTCGCGCCCGGGTGGCCGCGGCACGGCCAGCGCCGCCCAGCCGGCGGCGGCGGCCGCCCCCACGCCCATGGCCAGGAGGCCGCCCCAGACGCCCATGGGCGGGACGAGGACGGCGGTGAGCGCCAGGCGCGCCAGGTTCTCCACCATGAGGCTCGTGCCGTACAGGCGGTAATTCTCCACGCCCTGGGCGACGCCGCGCAGCACGCCGAGGTGAAACCACGCGGTGGCGACCACGAACAAGAAGGGCAGGCTTCCTGGCGGTAGGCGCCACAGACGGTCGAGCAACCACCCGGCGCTGAGGCCGACGAGGGCGAGGGCGGCCGAGGCGGCCCGGGCCAGGCGCCACCAGGCTTCGAGCAGGGTGCCCGTGCCCGCCACCTGGCGCGCCACGGCCAGCTGCAGGGCCGTCTGACCGACGCTGAGCTGGGCGGCCAGGGCGAGGAGGGCGCCCATGTCGCCGTACGCCCGCACCCCGAGGCCGCGGGCGAGCAGGAACTCCACCACGGTGCCCGCCGCCGCCGCCACCGCGGTGTACACGGCCATCTGTCCGGTGGCGGCGGCCATGCGGTCGAGGGCGCCCGCCTGCCGGCGCCCGGGGCGGGACGGCGCCGCCCCGGCGACGCGGCTCAGGAGGGAGGCCGCAGGCGGCGGCGGCCGAGAAGGCGATCCAGCGCGTCGGCGGCCCGATCCACCACGGCGTCGGTCGGGGTGGCGGACAGTCGCACCCGGCCTCGCCCCGTGCGCCCGAAGGCGCTGCCGGGGGTGACCGCTACCCCCGCCTCGTCGAGCAAGAGGCGGGCGAACTGGGTGCCGTCCATGCCCTCCGGCGCCTCGGGCCAGAGGTAGACGGCGCCGGCCGGCAGGAGGTCGGGCCAGCCGGCGCGGGCGAAGGGTTCGGCCAGGCGTTCCAGGCGCGCGCGGTAGCGGCGCCGGGGCTCCGCCAGATAGGAGGCGGAGGGTTCGACCTCCCGCAGGCAGGCGGCGCCGGCGCGCTGGACGGCGGGGTAGACGCCGGCCATGATATGGCTCTCAAGGTGGGCGAAGGCGGCGACCGCGTCCTCGTTGCCCACCACCGCCCCCAGGCGCAATCCCTGCATGGCGTAGGACTTCGACCAGGTGATCGTCTCCACCCCCACCTCGAGGGCGTGGGGGGCGGCGAGGAAGCTCGGGGGAGGTGTGGGGCCGGCGAAGATGTCCGCGTACGCCAGGTCGTGACACACCCACATGCCCGCCCGCCGCGCCCAGTCGGCCACGGCCGCGAAGTAGGCGGCGGGCGCGAGCGCCCCCGTCGGGTTGTTGGGGTAGTTGAGGTAGACCAGCCGTACAGGCGCCGCGCTCCGCCGGGCGGCGGCGGCCAGGTCGGGCAGATGCCCCTCCTCCGGCAGGAGGGGGAGCGGCACCAGGTGCGCCCCGGCCAGGCGTGCGGCGGCGGCGTAGGCGGGAAACCCGGGGTCGGGCACAAGAACGGCCTCGCCGGGCCGGACGAGGGCCTGGGCCAGGTGGACCAGCCCCTCCTTGGAGCCGGCGGTGACGTACACCTGGCGGTCCGGGTCGAGGCGCACCCCGAACCGGCGGCCGTACCAGGCGGCGATCTCCCGCCTGAGCTCGTCCGTCCCGGCGAAGGGGGGGTATCGATGGGCCTCGGGGTCGCGCAGGGCCGCCGCCAGGGCGGCCATGGCCTCGGCGGGCGGGGCGAAGGTGGGGTCCGACTTCGTCAGGTCGAGCACCTCTTCGCCCCGGTCGCGCCGTCTCTCCAGGCGCCGGTCGAGGGCGGCGAACACATAGAGCGGCATCTCGGCTGGCAGGGCCGGTTGCATGGCGGATCCCTCCCCGGGGCGTAGTGTGCCCGGGGAAGGACGGCCGCGGGCCGATCAGGAGGGGACGCGGGCGCCCTCCGCCTCCACGTCGACCTCTGCCTCGTCCAGTCGGAAGGCGCGGTGCAGGGCGCGCAGGGCGGCGTCCGCCTGGTCGGGGGCGACGAGGACCGAGATGCGGATCTCCGAGGTGGTGATGCCCTCGATGTTGATCTTCGCCCGCGCCAAGGCCTCGAACATGGCGGCGGCGAGGGCGGGCGCCCCGCGCATCCCCATGCCCACGGCCGACACCTTGGCCATGGGCACGGGCGGCCCGGCCATGCGGCCGCCCAGGCCGGCGGCCACCGGCGCCACCAGGCGGTGGGCGCGCTCGCCCTGTTCCTCATCCACGGTGAAGGCGATGACGTTTTTCCCGTCCTGCCCCACGCTCTGGACGATCATGTCCACGTCGATCCCCTCGTCCCCCAGTACCCGGAAGAGGGCGGCGGCCACCCCCGGCCGGTCGGGGATCTCCACCGCCGCCAGGCGGGCGACGTGGCGGCTGAGGGCCAACCCCGTGACGGGACGGGGACGGCGACCATGGGCCACGGCGGCATCGCTCCCTTCGATGATCGTTCCCGGTTCGTCCACGAACGTCGAACGCGCCTCGATCCTCACCCCATGGCGTTCGGCGTAGGCGACCGAGCTGCGCTGCAGGACCTGCGCGCCGAGGGCGGCGAGCTCCAGCATCTCCTCGTAGCCGATGCGGCGAAGTTTGCGCGCCTCCGGGACGATGCGGGGGTCGGCGGTGTAGACGCCGGCCACGTCGGAACAGATCTCGCACCGCTCCGCCCCGAGGGCGTGGGCCAGGGCGACGGCGGTGAGGTCGGAGCCGCCTCGCCCGAGGGTGGTGGTCTCGCCCCGGCTGCGGCCCTGGAATCCGGCCACCACGACCACCCGTCCCCGCGCCAGTTCGCGCTGGATGCGCCGCGTGTCGACCCGGACGATGCTGGCGCGGCGGTGGCGGGCGTCGGTGTGGATGCCGGCCTGGGCGCCGGTGAGGGAGACGGCTGGCACGCCCAGGTCCCACAGGGCCATGGCCAACAGGGCGATGGAGACCTGCTCGCCGGTGGCGAGGAGCATGTCCATCTCCCGCCCCGGCGGATCGTGGGCCACCTGGTGGGCGAGGGATAGGAGGGCGTCGGTGGTGTCGCCCAGGGCGGAGACCACGACCACCAGCTGCGTGTCCGGCGCGAGCGAGGACCGCACCCGTTGGGCGACGCGCCGCACGCGGTCGGCGTCGGCGACGGAGCTGCCGCCGTATTTCTGGACGATGAGGCGCGGCATGGGTTTCTCCTTTCGAGACGTCTCGGACGAACCATTCGACGCCCGCCCCGGCCGTCGCCTGCGTGCGTTGCGGCGGGAGCGCCGATCCCGCGCCGGCGGTGCGCGACCACGACGCCCGGCGGCCCAACGTGCTACAATGGCAGGACGACGACCCGCACGGCGCGGGATGAGGGGGAGGACGTGGCCAGCGACCGCCTCGTGGTGCGGGGTGCCCGCCAGCATAACCTGAAGAACGTCGACCTCGAGCTGCCGCGCGACCGCTTCATCGTCATGACGGGGCTTTCCGGCAGCGGCAAGAGTTCGCTTGCGTTCGACACGATCTTCGCCGAGGGGCAGCGCCGCTACGTGGAGTCGCTCTCCGCCTACGCCCGCCAGTTCTTGGGCCAGATGGACAAGCCCGACGTGGACGCCATCGAGGGGCTCTCCCCCGCGATCTCGATCGACCAGAAGTCGACCTCCCACAACCCGCGCTCGACGGTGGGCACGGTGACCGAGGTGCACGACTACCTGCGCCTTTTGTATGCGCGCGTCGGCGTGCCCCACTGCCCGCAGTGCGGCGACCCCATCCGGGGCCAGAGCGTGGACGAGATGGTGGACCGCATCCTCGCCCTGCCCGAGGGGGCGCGCATCCTCCTCCTCGCTCCCCTCGTGCGCGAGCGCAAGGGCGAGCACCAGAAGGTCCTGCAGGACATCGTGCGCCAGGGGTTCGTGCGCGCCCGCGTGGACGGCGAGATCGTCGACCTGAGCGCGGGCGTGCCCGCGCTGGCGGCGAAGCGGGCCCACACGATCGAGGCCGTGGTGGACCGCATCGTCGTGCGGGAAGGGGTGCGCGCCCGCTTGGCCGACTCGCTGGAGGCGGCGCTGCGGCTGGGGGACGGCGTGGCAGAGGTGCAGGTGGTGGACGGTGAGGAGATCGTCCTCTCCCAGAAGCTGGCATGCCCGCGCTGCGGCGTCTCCCTGCCCGAGCTGACGCCGCGCTCCTTCTCCTTCAACGCCCCCGCCGGGGCCTGCCCCGAGTGTACGGGCCTGGGCCAACGCATGGTCTTCGACCCCTCCCTCATCATCCCGGATCCCAGCCTCAGCCTGCGCCAGGGCGCCATCCGCCCCTGGATCGACTCGAAGTACTACTCCGACCTCCTGGAGATGGTGGCCGAGCGCTACGGCTTCTCCACCCGCGTACCGGTGTCGCAGCTGAGCCCAGCGGCCATGCGCATCGTCCTACAGGGGGCGCCCGACCGTTTCCCGTACCGCTTCCAGGAACGGGGTGGGGCCGTGCGCGACGAGATGGTGCGCTACCACGGCGTGCTCCCGGTGCTGGAGCGCAAGCGGCGCGAGGCGTGGACCGACAGCCAGCGGGAGGAGATCGAGAGCTACATGTCGCCGCGCACGTGCGAGGCGTGTGGCGGCAGGCGGCTGCGCCCCGAGATCCTGGCCGTCACCGTGGCCGGCATGTCCATCGCCGACTTCAGCGCCCTGTCGGTGGCCCAGGCCCTGGAGAGGCTCGACGCCCTCCGGTTGGGGGCGCGGGAGGAGGCCATCGTGGGCCAGGTGGTGCGGGAGATCCGGGCCCGCCTGCGCTTTCTGGCCGACGTGGGCCTGGGCTACCTCACCTTGGACCGGGCCGCCTCCACCCTGTCGGGAGGGGAGGCGCAGCGCATCCGCCTCGCCACCCAGATCGGCAGCGGCCTCACGGGCGTCCTGTACATCCTCGACGAGCCCTCCATCGGCCTGCACCCACGCGACAACGCCCGCCTCATCGCCACCCTCAAGCGGCTCCGAGACCTGGGCAACACCCTCATCGTGGTGGAGCACGACGAGGAGACCATGCGCGCCGCCGACCACCTCGTGGACATCGGCCCCGGGGCGGGGGCGCGCGGCGGCCGCATCGTGGCCCAGGGCACGCCGGAAGAGGTCGCGGCCCACCCCGAGTCGCTCACCGGCCAGTACCTGTCCGGGCGCCGCGCCATCCCCGTGCCCAAGCGCCGGCGCCGTTCCGACGGCCGCTACCTCGAGGTGGTGGGGGCGCGCGAACACAACCTCAAGGACGTCACCGTGCGCATCCCCCTGGGCCTGTTCGTATGCGTCACCGGGGTGTCGGGTTCCGGCAAGTCCACCTTGGTGAACGAGGTGCTCTACCCCGCCCTGGCGCGCGCCCTGCAGGGGGCTCGCGCCCGCCCCGGCGCGCATGAGGCCGTGCGGGGGATCGAGCACCTGGACAAGGCGATCGACATCGACCAAGCGCCCATCGGCCGCACGCCGCGCTCCAACCCCGCCACCTACACGGGCGTGTTCGACCGCATCCGCGAGGTCTTCGCTCTGACGCCGGAGGCCAAGGCGCGCGGCTACGCCCCGGGGCGCTTCTCGTTCAACGTCCGGGGCGGCCGGTGCGAGGCGTGCCGGGGGGACGGCATCCTCAAGATCGAGATGCACTTCTTGCCCGACGTCTACGTCCCGTGCGAGGTCTGCCACGGCAAGCGGTACAATCGCGAGACCCTGGAGGTCCGCTTCCGCGGCCACAGCATCGCCGACGTGCTCGCCCTGACGGTGGACGAGGCGCTGGAGCTGTTCGCCCACCAACCGCGCATCGCTCGCATCCTGGAGACGCTGCGCGACGTGGGGCTGGGCTACATCCAGCTCGGGCAGCCCGCCACCACCCTGTCGGGGGGAGAGGCGCAGCGCATCAAGCTGGCCGCCGAGCTCTCCCGCCGCGCCACCGGCCGCACCCTGTACGTCCTGGACGAACCCACCACGGGCCTCCACTTCGAGGACGTGGCCCGCCTGCTGGCCGTGCTCCAGACCCTCGTCGACCGCGGCAACACCGTGGTGGTGATCGAGCACAACCTGGACGTCATCAAGTGCGCCGACCACATCATCGACCTGGGGCCCGAGGGGGGGGACGCCGGCGGGCGGGTGGTGGCGGAGGGGACGCCGGAGGAGATCGCCCGCCACGGCGCCTCCCATCTCGCCCCATTCCTCGCCCGCGCGCTGGCGGGGACGGCGCGGCCCGGGCGGCGCCCCCGCGCCGCCACCGCCGCCTACGCGGGCGAAGCGGGGGACTGACGGGTGCGGCCCGAGGATCTGCCCGACCTGCCGGCTGCGCCCGGGTGCTACATCTTCCGCGCCGCCGACGGCCAGGCGCTGTACGTGGGCAAGGCGCGCTCCCTGCGGTCCCGGGTGCGGTCGTATTTCCAGTCCCCCGACCGCCTCACGCCCAAGACGGCGGCCATGGTGCGGCGCGCCCACCGCCTCGAGGTGATCACCACCGGCAACGAGGTGGAGGCGCTCCTGCTGGAGAACACGCTCATCAAGCGGCACCGGCCCCGATACAACATCCTCCTTCGCGACGACAAGACCTATCCCTACCTGAAGATCACGCCCGAGCCGTTTCCCCGCCTGCTCCTGGTCCGCCGGGTGGAGGACGACGGCGGACGCTATTTCGGACCGTACGCCAGCGCCGGCGCCGTGCGCGACACGCTGCGCCTGTTGCGCCGGGTCTTCCCCATGCGCACCTGCACGCCCCACAAGTTCGCCCAGGCCCGCCGCCCCTGCCTCGAGTACCACATCCGCCGCTGCCCCGCCCCCTGCGTCGGCCGCATCGACCGGGAGGCGTACGCCGAGCGGGTGGAGGGGGTGCGCCAGTTCCTCGAGGGGCGGGTGGACGAGGTGCGCCGCCGCCTGGCGGAGCAGATGCACGCCGCGGCCGAGGCCATGGCGTTCGAGCGCGCCGCCGAGCTGCGCGACCTGCTTCGCGCCGTGGAGCGCCTGTCGGAGCGACAGGAGGTGGTGCGCCTCAAGGCGGCGGATGAGGACTACCTGGGCGTGGCGCGGGAGGGGCGCACGGCAGCCGTCAGCGTCCTGCAGGTGCGGGGGGGCAAGCTCGTGGGGCGGGAGACCTACTTCCTGCACGCCGACCCCGACGCGGACACCGCTGCCGTCCTCCAGGCCTTTCTCGGCCAGTACTACCCCATCGCCTCGTCCTGGCCGCGCGAGGTGTGTGTCCCCACCGACGCCTTCGAGGAGGGCGAGGCGGTAGCGGGCCTTCTGGCCGCCCGCGGCGCGCGCCTGCGCGTGCCGAGGCGGGGGGATCGGGCGCGCCTCATGGCCATGGCGGCGGACAACGCCCGTTGGGCGGTGCGGGAGGAGCACTTGCGCGAGGAGAGGCGCGGCGCCCCCCTGGAGGAGCTGAGAGACTTCCTCGGCCTCGACGCGCCCCCGTCGCGGATCGAGGGGTACGACATCTCGAACCTGCAGGGCACCGACAGCGTGGCCTCGATGGTGGTGTTCCTCGACGGCCGCCCGGCCAAGCGCGAGTACCGCCAGTTCCGCATCCGCACCGTAGAGGGGGCCGACGACTTCGCCTCCCACGCGGAGACCATGGAACGCCGCCTGCGCCACCACGAGGCGGAGCGGCAGGCGGTGGCCGCGGGCGCCCTGGAGCCGGAACGGGCGCGATTCCTCGCCCTGCCCGACCTCGTCCTCATCGACGGCGGCCGCGGCCAGCTGTCGGCCGTGCGCGCCGTCATGCGGCGCCTTGGCTACGGCCACATCCCCGCCTTCGCCCTGGCCAAGGAGGAGGAGCTCCTCTACCGGGAGGGGGAGGCGGAGCCCATCCGCCTCCCCCGTGACAGTCCCGCCCTGCACCTGCTCCAGGCGGTGCGGGACGAGTCGCACCGTTTCGCCCTCCGCCACCACCGGCGCCTGCGCTCCCACCGCACCTTGACCTCCCGCCTGGCGGAGGTGCCGGGCGTGGGCGAAGCGCGCACCCGGCGTCTGCTGCGCCACTTCGGCTCGGCCGACGCCGTGGCGCAGGCGAGCGAGGAGGCGCTGCGGGCGGCGGGCCTGCCCGGGGCGGTGGCGGCGCGCTTGTACGCCGCCCTGCGCACCCCCGCCCCGCCCCAGGCGGCCGAGAGGGTCGCCCCGCCGGCGGGCGCCTACGGGGGGAGACGGCCCCGGAGGGCGAACTCCTCCCCAGGGCGGCAGGACGCGAGGCGCCCGAGCGCCGCCCGAGGGAGGGGAACGCGGTGACGGGACTGTTGGCCACCTGGCTGTTCCGGGCCGCAGCCATCCTGGTCGTGTCCTACCTGGGGGTCGGCGTGTCCGTACGGGGCGTGGGCGCCGCCGTCCTGGCCGCCGTGGCGCTCAGCCTGGTCGACCTGGTGGTGCGGCCCCTGCTCATCCTCCTCACGTTGCCGGTGAGCGTCCTGACGTTCGGGCTGTTCATCTTCGTCGTGAACGGCATCATGCTCCTCATCGTGGGAGCGCTCGTGCCCGGGTTCACGGTGCGGGGCGTGGGGGCGGCCGTCGTGGCCTCGATCCTCATCGGCATCGTCGGTACGGCCCTTGAGTGGGCGTTTCGGCTCCTGTGAGGGGGGAAGGCAAGGGCGATGGCCGCTGACGGCACGGAGGGGACGGCCGGATCCGGGCCGCGCGTGGTGGTGGTCACCGGGCTGTCCGGGGCGGGCAAGAGTCTCGCCATCCGCAGCCTGGAGGACCTCGGCTACTACTGCGTGGACAACCTTCCCGCCGACCTCCTCAGCGCCTTCTTCGACCTGGGAGCGGCAGCCGGCTACCGCCGCCTGGCGGTGGTGAGCGATGTGCGCAGCGGCCGGTTCGAGGCCCTCACCTCCGCCTTGGACGCCTTGGGCGCGCGCGGGGTGCCTTACCTACTCATCTTCCTCGAGGCGCGCGAGGACGTGCTGGTGCAACGGTACAAAGAGACACGCCGCCGCCACCCCCTGGCGCCGGAGGGCCGGGTGCTGGACGGCATCCGGCGGGAGCGCGAACTCCTGGCCGAGCTGAGGGGGCGGGCGCATCGCATCCTCGACACCACCAACCTCGAGCCCTCCCGCCTGCGGCAGGAGATCGCCGAGCTGTTCGGGGGCGAGGCGGAGGGCGGGCGTCTGGTGGTCACCCTCACCTCGTTCGGCTTCAAGCATGGCCTGCCCTCCGACGCCGACCTCGTGTTCGACGTCCGCTTCCTGCCCAATCCGCACTACGTGCCCGAGCTCTCCCCCCTGCCCGGCACCGACCCCCGCGTCAGCGCCTTCGTCCTCGGGCAACCGGCCACGGGGGAGCTGCTGGCGCGGCTCAAGGAGTTCGTCTCCTACCTGCTGCCGAAGTACGCGGAGGAGGGTAAGGAGCAGCTCATGGTGGCCATCGGTTGCACCGGCGGGCGCCATCGCTCGGTGGTCGTGACGGAAGAGTTGGCCGCCCACGTGCGGGAGGCGGGGTACGCGGTGGCGGTGCAGCACCGCGACCTCGCCCGCGGCGACGGGCATGGGGACTAGCGCGCGCGACCTCGGGCGTCGGGTGCTGGGCTGGCTGGCACCGGGCTTCGGGGTCAAGCGCCATGCCCTGGTCCTGGCCCTGGGCGCGGTACTCGGGGCGCTCGGGCTCGACGCCCTCCTGGGCCACAGCCGCTTCGGCGCCGCCCTGTCCCTCGAGGCCGCCATGGGCCGGGCGGGCGTCGGCACGGCGGCCGCCGCTCTTCTCGCCGGTGCGGCGCTCACGGTGTACGCAGTGGGGCGCATCACCCGGTCGGTGGTGGACGCCGCCATCGCCCCGGGGGTGGGGCGCCTGTTCCGCGTCTACCCGGAGGCCGCCCTTGCCAGCCGCGGCCCGCGCGTGGTGGCGATCGGCGGCGGCACGGGCCTGTCTGTCCTCTTGCGCGGCCTCAAGCGCTACACCTGGAACCTGACGGCGGTGGTGGCGGTGAGCGACGACGGCGGCTCCTCGGGCCGCCTGCGGGCGGAGCTGGGCATGCCGCCGCCGGGGGACATCCGTAACTGCCTGGTGGCGCTGGCCGACACCGAGCCCCTCATGGAGCGCCTGTTCCAACACCGCATGGCGGCCGGCAGCGGGCTCAAGGACCACGCCTTCGGCAACCTGTTCCTGGCCGCCATGACGGAGATCACGGGGGGCGACTTCGAGCGCGCCATCCGGGAGTCGAGCCGTGTCCTGGCCGTGCGCGGCCGCGTCCTGCCGTGCACGCTGACGCCCGTGGCCCTGCGCGCCGAGCTGGCCGACGGCACCTGGTTGGAGGGGGAGACGCGGATCGGAGGCGCCGGCGCACCCATCCGGCGCGTGCACCTCGTACCCGAGCGCCCCCGCCCCTTGGCGGAGGTGCTGGAGGCGATCGCCCAGGCGGACCTCATCGTCCTCGGGCCGGGCAGCCTGTACACGAGCATCGTGCCCAACCTCCTGGTGGCGGGCATGGCCGAGGCACTGAGGGGGGCGAGCGGCCTAAGGGTGTACGTGGCGAACATCATGACCCAGCCGGGGGAGACGGACGGCATGGACGCGGCCGACCATGTGGCCGCCCTGGAGGCCCACGGCGCCACGGTGGACGCCGTGGTCGTCAACACCGCCCGCCTGTCGTCCTCCGCCCTCGAGCGCTACCGGCGGGAGGGCGCGGAGCCGGTGGCGCCGGCCTTCGACCGTCTGCGCGAACGCGGCGTGCGGGTGGTGGAGGCGGCCCTGTGGAGCGGCAAGGACGGCCCGGTGCGCCACGATTCCGACGCCCTGGCGCGCCTTCTCGTCTCCCTTCTCCTGGAGCGCCGCCTGGACTGGGGCGGGCGGTGGGGGCGCGGTGCCCGCCGCGCGCCGGCGACGGCCGAGGGAGGCGGCTGGGAGGGGCGGTGAGCGAGACGAACGCCGACCTGCACGAGGAGTTGGCGGCGCTCCCCTTGCCGCACGGGGTGGCGGCCGCGGGGGAGATCGACGGGCTCACGGCGGCTCTGGGCCGACGGGTGCAGCGTCGCGGCGACCGCCTGGGGGTGACCTTGCGCGACGCCCGCCTCGCCCGACGGCTGTACCGCCTGTTGGCCGCGGCGGGCCGGGACGCGCACCTCTTCCTCGCCCGCCCGGCCTCCCCGCATCCGGGCGGGGCGGTGGTGCGGGTGACCTGGGCGGCGGAGCACCGGGACCGCCGCCCGACCAGCGTGCGCTACGCGCGCGCCTTCGTGCGCGGCGCCACCCTGGCGTGCGGCTACCTCGCCGATCCGGAGCGCGGCTACAGCCTCGAGTGGAACTTCGACGCGGGGGGAGAGCGGGGGGCGCGGCGCCTCGGCGCCTGCCTTCGACGCCTCGGGGTGCGCTTCGGTTCGGCCGCCGGCAGGCGCGGCGGCGTCCGCCTGTACGTGAAAGGCGGAGAGGCGGTGGGCGACCTCTTGGTGCAGCTCGAGGTGGGCGAGAGCCTCTTGCGCTGGGAGGACGCGCGCGCCCGCCGGGCCATGCGCGGCCGCATCCACCGCGAGGTGAACGGCGAGGCGGCCAACCTGCGGCGGGCGGCGCGGGCGGGGGTGCGCCAGGCCGAGGCGGCGCGCGCTCTGCTCGCGGCCGATCCCGCGCGGCTCCCGCCTGCCCTGGCGGAGGCGGCGCGGGCCCGCCTCGCCCGGCCCGAGGCCACGCTCGAGGAGCTCGGGGCCGCGCTTGGGCTCACGAAGTCGGGCCTCAACCAGCGCATGCGCCGCCTGGTGGCCATGGCACGGGCGCACGGCCTCGTGGACGAGGTTCGATCGTCCACCGACCTGTGATAGAATACGCAAGAGACGGCCCGGGAGGTGGCGGGGTGGCGCAGCCCGAGCTGGCGAGCTTGTTCGCGCCGGTGTCCGCCGCGTTGGAGCGGGTCGAACGCGGTCTTTGGGCGGCGGTGGCGGACGAGGACCCCGAGGTGATGGCCCCCGTCGTCCATCTCTTGGGCGCGGGGGGCAAACGCATCCGGCCGGCGCTCGTGCTCCTCGGGGCCTGGGTGGGGGACGGCGGCGGCCAGACGGCGGTGGACGTGGCGGTGGCGGCGGAACTCATCCACACCGCCACGTTGGTGCACGACGACATCATCGACCGTGCGCCCGTCAGGCGCGGCGTCCCTACTGTGCACGCGCAGTGGGGCGAGCGCGTCGCGGTGCTGGCGGGAGACGCCCTGTTCGCCCGCGCCTTCACGCTCTTGGGCGACACCGGCGACCCCCGCCTGGTGGCAGCCATGGCGCGGGCGGTGTACGGCACCTGCCAAGGGGAGATCCGGCAGAACCTCGACGCCCGCACGGGCCGCGTCCCGAGCGAGGTCGACTACTTCACCCGCATCGGGCGCAAGACCGCGCTGCTCATCGCCGAGTGCGTGCGCGCCGGCGGCATCGCGGGGGGCGTGAGCGGGTCCGCCCTCGACGCCCTGTACGACTTCGGCTACCACGCGGGGCTCGCCTACCAGGTGGTGGACGACCTCCTCGACATCGCCGCCGCCGCCCCGGAGGTGGGAAAGGCGGTGGGCGCCGACCTGGCGGACGGTGTGGTCACCTTGCCGGTGATCCGGGCTCTCTCCCGCCTGCCGGAGAGCAGCCCGGACCGCTGGCTGGTCGCCGCAGCGGCGCGCGGCGAGGTGCAGCCTGCCGCCGTGCGCCATCTCCTCGACCGCACCGGCGCCCTCCGGTCGGTGGCGGAGACGGCGGCCGAACTCGTCGAACAGGCGCGGCGCGATGTGCGCGGCCTGGAGCCGGCGGCGCGCGAGCAATTCGAACAGCTGGCGGCCTACCTGGCCCGCCGTACGGCCTAGGGTGCGGCGATGCGGGAGGAACGGCCGATGGACGAACGCCGGCGCATCCCCCAGGCCACCGTCCGCCGCCTGCCGGTCTACCTGCGCGACCTGACGGAGGCGGCCGCGCACGGCGTGACGGTCACCTCATCGTCGGAGATGGCGGCGCGCACGGGCATCTCGTCGGAGCAGATCCGCAAGGATCTGGCCTACTTCGGCGCCTTCGGCACCCGGGGCGTGGGCTACGACACGCGCCTTCTCGCGGCGGAGATCCGCCGCATCCTGGGGATCGAACGCCGGGTGGGGGTAGCGCTGGTCGGCGCCGGCCACCTCGGCTTCGCTCTCGCCCGCTACTCCCGCCAGGAGCACGCCGACGTGGCCATCACCATGGTGTTCGACCGCCACCCCAAGGTGGTGGGCACGCGCATCGGCGACCTGACGGTGCTCCCGGTCGAGGAGATGGAGGAGCGGGTGAGGGAGGCGGGCATCCGCATGGCCGTGATCGCCGTGCCCGGGGAGGAGGCGCCGGGCGTCCTGGCCGCGTTGGCGCGTGCGGGGGTGGAGGCGGTGCTCAACTTCTCGCCCGTGGCCCTGAGCGCTCCCGGGGTGCACGTGCAGCACATCGACCTCACGCTCGAGCTGCAGAGCCTCGCCTTCTTCACCTCGCTGCGCCAGATGGCGGGTGCGGCGGTGGCGGAGGAGCGCGCTTGACGCCGGCGGCGGAGGCGGGCGTGAGCCGCCGCGCCCGTCCCGGCGGCTTGCCTGGCGCGCTGTGGGCGCTGGGGCCCAGGGAGCTCCGGTTCCGGGAGAGCGCGTACGCGGCAGCCGACCTCCCGAGCCTGTGGACGCCCGCACCCGAGGCTGTGGCCTGGCTCGCGCTATGGCAGGAGGACCTCGTGCTCTTAGGACCGTACGGGGACGAGCGCGCCTTCGGCGCCATCGTGCGAGAGGCGGAGCGGGTGGCGTGCGACACGGGCCGGGCGGCGCTCGTGGCGTCGGTGCGCAACGACGAGGTGGAACGCTTCGCCTGCCTGCAACGCCTGGGGTTCGTGCTGGCGGAGCTGCGCCTCGGGGTGTGGGCGGACGAGGACGCAGGGACAGGGGGGACGGTAGCCGAAGGGGGCGCATGGGGGGATATCCGACCCCGCGACGAACTCGTCCTGACGAAGGCCGTCGTCTGCGCCTGAACGCCGTCGTCGACCGGCTGGGCGGGGGCGGGCAGGAGGGATGGGTGTGCTCCTCATCATCGAGTCGCTCACGCCGGGGCAGATGGCCCTGGCCCTCCTGGACGTCCTCCTGGTGGCCTACATCGCCTACCGTGTGCTCCTCCTCATCCGCGGCACCCGGGCGGTGCCCATCCTCACCGGCATCATCGCCCTGCTCGTGGCCACCCCCGTGGCCAAGGCGCTCAACCTGTACGCCACGTACTTCCTGCTTCAGCGCGTGGAGCTAGGGCTCGTGGTGCTCGTGCCCGTGGTGTTCCAGCCCGAGTTGAGGCGCGCCCTGGAACAGCTCGGCGAGGGCCGGCTGTTCTCCACCCGCGCCTACGGCCTGCTCGCCTCGGGCGTGCCCTTCCTCGCCCCCGCCACGCCGGTCTCCGACCGCCGGGCCATGCTGGAGAAGGTGGCGCGGGCCGCGCGCATCCTGTCGAGCACGAAGACGGGGGCTCTCATCGCCATCGAGCGCAACACGGGGCTCAACGACTTCGCGGAATCCGGCACACCCATCGACGCCGAGGTGTCGACGGCGCTGCTCGTCAACCTGTTCGTGCCCAACACCCCCCTGCACGACGGGGCGGTCATCATCCGCGACACGCGCATCCTGGTGGCCGGCGCCTACCTGCCGGCGACGGAGGCCAACCTCCCGGCCGAATTGGGCAGCCGGCACCGGGCTGCGGTCGGGCTGTCGGAGCAGTCGGACGCCCTGGTCGTGGTGGTGAGCGAGGAGACGGGGACGATCTCGCTCGCCCAGGGCGGGCGCCTCATCCGCCACCTCGAGGAGGACCGTCTGGCGGAGATCATGGACTCGTTCTTCCCCAACGTCCCCCAGGCCCGCCCAGGCGTGGGCGTGAACCTGGCCCGCACCCTGTTTCGGCGCCGGGGCGCGCGCGAAGGCGGCGAGCAAGGTGGATAGGCTGTTCGACAACGAGTGGATCCTGCGCGCCCTCGCCCTCATCCTCGCCGTCGTGCTGTGGGTGCAGGCCAGCTTGTACTTCATCAGCATCGACAGCGTCACGGTGGGCCGGGTCGCCTTGCACGTGGTGGGCGTGCCGCCCGGCTACACGGCCACCACCACCGTGCGCCAGGTGGAGGTCACCGTCCTCGCGCCCAGCACCTTGCCCCGCCTCGGACCGGAGGCGTTCACCGCCACCGTGACGCCTGCCATGCCGCTCGTCGGCACCGTCCGCCTGCCGGTGCGCGTGGCCGTGCCGCGGGGCACGCGCCTGAAGGCCGTGTCGCCGGCCGTCGTGCCTGTGCGCCTGGTGCGCAACCTGCCGCGCGCCTTCCGCGGCCGTGCCGGCGTGGCCAGGGGCTGACGGCATCGCCGCACGCTCGCCGCCCGATGCCGTACACTGAGCGGGGGTTCGGCGAGCGGAGCAGGGACGAAGGGAGGGGCGCGGGTGGGCCGACTGTTCGGGACCGACGGCGTGCGGGGCGTGGCCGGCCGGGACCTTACCCCGGAGCTGGCGCTCCGGTTGGGGCGGGCCTTGGGCCTCCGCCTGCGCGCCCGTGCAGGGGCCGGAAAGCGCCCGCGCGTGGTGGTCGGGCGCGACAGCCGCCTGTCCGGAGACTTCCTGCAGGGGGCTCTCATGGCGGGCCTCATGGCCGCAGGTTCGGACGTCGACGATGTGGGGGTGCTGCCGACGCCGGCCGTCTCCTACCTCACGGCGGTGGACCAGAGGTCGGCCGGGTGCGTGGTCTCGGCCTCCCACAACCCTGTGCCCGACAACGGCATCAAAGTGTTCGGCGCCGACGGCCGCAAGCTCTCCGCCGAGGAGGAGGAGGCGATCGAAGCCCTCGTCCTGTCGGGCGTGGAGGACGCCTACGAATGGCCCGTGGGCGAGGACGTCGGGGTCCGGCACGATGTGGCGGCGGCGGCGCGCCTGCGCTACGTGGAGCACCTGCGCCGGGCCGGCCCGCCGGATCTGGCGGGCTGGCGCCTGGTGGTGGACGCCGGCCACGGCGCCGCGGCGGGGATCCTGTCCCGCGTCCTTAGCGACCTCGGGGCCGAGGTGACAGCCCTTTCCGACGTACCCGACGGCAGCCGCATCAACGTGGGATGCGGCGCGACGGCGCCCCAGGGGGCGGCGGAGGAGGTGCGCCGCCGGCAGGCGCACGCCGGCCTCACGCTGGACGGCGACGCCGATCGGCTCATCGCCGTCGACGAGCGCGGCCAGATCGTGGACGGCGACGGGGTGCTGGCCATCCTCGCCGAGCACCTTCTGGCGGAGGGGCGGCTCTCCGGCAGCGTCGTGGTGGCCACGACCATGTCGAACGGCGGTCTGGCCCGCTTCCTGCGCACGCTAGGCGTGCGGCTCGTACGCACCCCGGTGGGAGATCGCCATGTGGCCGCCGCCATGGAGGAAGGCGGCTACGCCCTGGGCGGCGAACAGAGCGGGCACGTCCTCATGCCCCACCTGGCACCTACGGGCGACGGGGAGCTGACCGCCATGGTCCTGCTCCGGGTCCTCGCCCTCCGGGGCGAGCCGCTCTCCGCCTTGGCGGGGCGCGTACAGCGCCTGCCGCAACGGCTGATCAGCTTGCCCCTCGGGGCAGGGGAGCGGGAGGCGTGGCGGACGCCGGCCGTGGAACGGGCGATGGAGCGGGCGCGGGCGGCGCTGGGTCCGGATGGCCGGCTCGTCGTGCGCCCTTCGGGTACCGAGCCGCTCCTGCGGGTGATGGCGGAGGGCGAGAGCGAAGAGGCGGTGGCGGAGGCCGTACGCCTGGTCGAGGAGGCGCTCGTGGCCGCTCGCGCCTAGATCGGGGCGAGCCGACGCGAAAGGGGGTGGGAGCGGTGCCGGCGGGCGCCGGAGCGGCGCCACGTCCGGGCCAAGGACGAAAGGGACGCGGGGACGCGGGGAACACCCGGCTCACGTCGCCCCAGGGCGGCGGAGGATGGACCGAGCACAATTTGGCGCGCGGCACGACGACGTACGAGATACAAGCGCCAGGACTCGCGCTGGCGGTGCGAGTCGACGAGGACGGGGAGCATCGAAGGATTCGGCGGATGCCCCGCGGCTGGCCCGGCCGAAAGCGGTACCGAAACCCCGCGAGCGATCGCGGGTCCAACCGGTGCCAGGGGCGCGTGCCGCGGCGCGCGAAGGAGCGAGCGCCGTGTGCGGCATCGTGGGATACGCCGGGGCGGAGCCTGCCCAGGACGTGCTGGTGCAGGGCCTGCTTCGACTCGAGTACCGGGGATACGACAGCGCCGGCCTGGCCGTGGTGAGCGGCGACGGAAGCATCGCCCGGGTGCGCACCGCGGGGCGCGTGGAGCGCCTGGTGGACGCGACCCGGCGGGCGCCCCTGCCGGGCCGGGTGGGGATCGGGCACACGCGCTGGGCGACGCACGGCGCGCCCACCGAGCGCAACGCCCACCCCCACCTAGACTGCCGGGGGCGGTTCGCCGTCGTGCACAACGGCATCATCGACAACCACGCCGAGCTGCGTGCGCGCCTGAAGGCCGACGGGCACGCGTTCACCTCGGACACGGACACGGAGGTGGTGGCGCACCTCCTGGAGGAGGCCTACGCGGGCGACCTCCTGGAGGCGCTGCGGAAGGTGGCGGAGAAGCTGCGCGGCACGTACGCCATCGCGGCCGTGAGCGTGCACGAGCCCCGACGCGTGGCCGCGGTGCGGCACGGCAACCCGCTCGTGGTGGGGCTGGGGCAGGGGGAGAACTACCTCGCCTCCGATCTGCCGGCGGTGTTGGATCGGACGCGCGACGGCCTGCCCCTGGAGGATGGCGACGCCGTCGCCATCACCGCCGACAGGGTGCGCATCGTCGACCGGGAGGGACGCGAGCGCCGGCCGGCGCCGTTCCGCGTGAACTGGACCCCCGCCCAGGCGGAGCGGGGCGGTCACCCCCACTTCCTACACAAGGAGATCCACGAGCAACCCGAGGCCCTGCGCGCCACCCTGGCGGGACGCGTGGAGGCGGCGCGGGGGGAGGTGCGGCTGGCCGAGTTCGAAGGCGTGGACCTCTCGGCGGTGAACCGCCTGCGCCTGGTGGCGTGCGGCACGTCCTACCACGCGGCCCGGGTGGGGGAGTTGCTGTTCGAGCGCCTGGCAGGAGTGGAGGCGCACGCGGAACTGGCGAGCGAGTTTCGCTACCGCCGCCCGCTTCTGGCACGGGGGGAGCCGGCCCTGTGCATCTCCCAGTCGGGGGAGACGCTCGACACGCTGGAGGCGGCGCGGGAGGCGAAGCGCCTCGGCCACCCCGTCTGGGCGGTCACCAACGTCCTCGGCTCCAGCCTGGGGCGGGAGGCGGACCGCGGCCTGCTCACCCAGGCGGGGCCGGAGATCTCCGTCGCCTCGACGAAGGCGTTCACCACCCAGATCCTCGCCCTTAGCCTGATCGCCGTGGCGGTGGGGCGGGCCAACGGCCACCTCGCGGCGCCTGCGGCGCGCGCCTTCCTGCGCGACCTGGAGGGACTGCCGGAGGCGGCGGAGGAGGTGATCGCCGCCTCCCGGGAAGCCGCCCGACAGGTGGCGGAGCGGCTGCGGGAGGTGCCCGACGCCTTCTTCCTGGGGCGCGATCTCGACCTGCCGGTCGCCCTGGAGGGCGCGCTCAAGCTCAAGGAGATCTCCTACATCCACGCGGAGGCGTATGCGGGCGGGGAGATGAAGCATGGTCCGCTCGCCCTCCTGGGGCCCGGCGTGCCGGTGGTGGCGGTGCTCACCCAGGGCCAGGTGGCGGACAAGATGGCGGCCAACGCGGTGGAGGCGGTGACGCGCGGCGCATGGCCCGTGTCCGTGGTGCGGGAGGACTTGGCGGGGCGCCTGGCGCCCACGTTCACGATCCCGGCCGGCCACGACCTCACCCGCCCGGCCCTGGCGGTGCTGCCGCTGCAGCTTTTGGCCTACGAGGCGGCGGTGGCGCGCGGCACCGACGTCGATCGGCCGCGCAACCTGGCCAAGAGCGTGACGGTGGAATAGGGGGGATCGGGATCTTGCCCGGCGGCGCCGCCCGAGGGAGAGGCGGCGACGCGCTGGCGGTCGGTGCCGACGCCGGGGACCCCAGGCGCTGGATCGCGGCCGGGGTCCCCCCGCTTCGGCCGTGCTGCGAGGGGCGGCGACACCGCGGGCGTCGCCCGGCGTGGGACGCCGCGCGGCGGATGGAGGGCATGAAGCCAAGGGGCGCCGGACGGCTCGGGCGCCGTGAGGGCGGGGGGCCCCCTCTTGCGCCCTGCGGCGAGGTGGGGCGCGGACGCTCGCGCGCCGGTACGGCGCGGCTTCGGCAGCCGTGCCAAAGGTCGGCACAGGCCGGGCGGTCGGGGTGCACATCCTCGCCCCCGCCGCGATCGTCGAGGAGCCTCGCGGTGCCCTACGAGCGGGCGCTCGAAGCCGTCCGCGAGGACATGAATGCGTTCGGCAAAGGCATGGAGCGACCGTCTCCCTTGGCTTTGGCCGCGACGTCGGAAGGCTGTCTCGCCCTGGGCGGATCGACGGTCCCAGCCAAGCGGGAGCTCTCTGCGCCCGCGGGGGGCGGGCCCCTTGGCTTTGCGCGTTGAGCCGCGCCGACGGTCGGGGCGTCGCCCCGGCGCGACGGCTGGCGCCGAGCGGGAAAGAGGCCCACACTGGGGGAGAAACGGCCGCCGGAGCGGCTGCGCCGGCGGGCCACGGGGGGAAGGGCCGATCGACCGGCGTTTGCGCGCGCGGCGGATGCTCGCCAAGGTTCCGGAGATCACCGTCTACTTCTGGATCGCCAAGGTGCTGACGACGGCCATGGGCGAGGCGCTGTCGGACTACCTCGTGTTTGACATCAACCGCTACCTGGCGGTCGTGCTGGGCACGCTCGCCTTCTTCGCCGCCCTCGGCCTTCAGCTTCGGCAGCGGCGGTACGTGGCCTGGGTGTACTGGCTGTTGGTGGCGATGGTGGCGGTCTTCGGCACCATGGTGGCCGACGTCGTCCACATCGTGCTCGGCGTGCCGTACCTCCTGTCCACGCTGGCGTTCGCCGCCCTCCTCGCCGCCGTGTTCCTGACGTGGAGCCGCAGCGAGGGGACGCTGTCCATCCACAGCATCCGCACCAGGCGCCGGGAGTGGTTCTACTGGGCGACGGTGCTGGCTACGTTCGCCCTGGGCACGGCGGCCGGCGACATGTCGGCCCGCACCCTCCATCTCGGATATTTGGCGTCCGCCCTCGTGTACGGCGCCTTGTTCCTGGTGCCGCTCCTCGCGGGGCCGGCCCTCGCCTGGGATGAGGTGTTCGCGTTCTGGTTCGCGTACGTCCTCACCCGACCGCTCGGGGCCTCGCTCGCCGATTGGTTCGACATGCCTCCGAGCGCGGGCGGGCTGGGCGTCGACCGCGCGCTCGTGGCCGGTGTGCTGACCATCCTCATCGCCGCCGTCGTGGCCTACCTCACCCTGACCCGGATCGACGTGCAGCGGGAAGGGGGTAGGGTCCTCGGATACGGCGAGACCGGCGCGCGGGCGGCCGGGAGAGGATCGGGCCGCGAGGCGCCGCGGGCGACCGACCCCTAGGCGTCCGGGGGCAGAAGGGACCGGTAGGCGTCCCGAACCCGGGCCGTCCGTCAGCCGAGCGCCTTGCGGAGGAGCGAGACGATGCGGGCCTCCTCCTCCGCCCCCAGCTGCGTGAGGGCGAACGTGGTCGGCCACATCGTGCCCTCGTCGAGGTGCGCCCGGTCGGTGAACCCGAGCGTGGCGTACCTCGCCTTGAACTTCCCCCCCGGTTGGAGGAAGCAGAGTACGTGCCCATCCCTCGCGTAGGCGGGCATCCCGTACCAAAGCCTGGGCGAGAGGGAAGGGGCGTGGGTGCGGACGAGGGAGTGCAGCCGCTCCGCCATGGCGCGGTCCGGCTGGGCGAGTTCGGCGATCTTGGCCAGGACGGCGCGCTCGGCCTCCTGCGGGTCTTTCTCCAGGCGGCGCGCCGCCTTGAGTTCCTGCGCCCGCTCCCGCATGGCGGCGCGCTCCTCCGCGGTGAACCCGCCGGTGCGGTCGACGGCCGTGTTGCGGGAAGCGGACGTGCGCCTTTCGGGCATGCCTTGCCACCTCCTGCCCGTCGGGGGGGGCGCGGTGCGTCGGGCTACCCCCCACCCCTGCCGGGGCCATCTGCGGCGCCGCCGCGGACGGTGGCGGCGGGGGGGTGGGCCGGCGGCAGGGTTCGCCCCCGGGGGGCGCCGAGCCTCCTCGCCCCACGCCTGCCCCTGATTTCCGGCCACGCGCCGCAGGCGGTCAGGGTGCGGCATGCTCCGTGCCGCCGGGTAGGAGGGGAGGCGGCCCTCGCCGTGTAATCCGTAGGCATGGGAGACAACGAAGCCTACGCCGTCCATACGGGCGCCGTCGCCCCCGGGGGGGGGGCGGCGGCCCGGGCGGGCGCCCGCCCCGGCGAGCCACTGCGCCCCCCCCCGCGCGCCGGGCCGTGGCCGCTATTCCTAACTGGG
>JAILZS010000010.1 GCA_023512375.1 Bacillota bacterium
GCCACCGCCATGATGAAGACAAGGGCGAGGGCGACCAGGGCGGTGAGGGCGGCGCTGGCCGCACGCCCCATGATCCGCAGCACCTTCATGCGCATCACTCCTTGCTTTGCACCGCCCGCGCAGGGGCTGGATGGGAGCGGAGGGCCGGCGGCAAGCTCGTCGGAACCGGGGCGTCTAGCTCGACGGGCCGGCGGCGGCGCCGGCGCCGCCAGGGGCCGCGTTGGAGGCGCCCGTTCCCGTACCGGGCGGGGGGCAGGTTCCCGACGGCTGTGCCGACCCGGCCGAAGCGGGCGTCCCGTTGCCGGTCGAGGCGCCAGGCGCTACCTGGCCGGCGCCGCTGGCGCTCCCCGCGGCAGGGCAGCCGGGGTCGGAACCTTGGGAGGTGGGTTGGGAGCCGTCGGCACCGCCCGTCGGGCCCGAGGGAGGGATAGGCGCGGCGCCGTTCGCCGGGGCTGTGCCGCCCGTGCCGTCCGTCCCGGCGGGTCGGGGACCCGAATCGACGCCGCTACCAGGGGCCCAACCCGTCCCCGAAGCGGGCCCGGGCGGGGTGGCGCCCGCACCGTCCGAACCGCTGCCGCCGGCCCCCGTCCCCTGTCCGGGGTCGGAGGGAACGGTGCCTACGCCGTTCCCCGGTGCCGGCGGCGACCCGCCGCCGCTCCCCCCGTCGCCTGCTCCTGCGCCGGGGGACGGGGCGTTCGGCGACGCGTTCGCCGCGGCCGGAGGCGGGGCGGTGCCACCGCCGGCTCCCGAGGTGGACGGGGGCGTGCCGCCGGGGGAGGGTGGGGGAGCGCCGCCACCTCCCGGGTCTGAGGTCGGCGGGGGGCTCGCGTCTCCAGCGGGCGTGTCGGTGCCGGCGGCGCTGCCACCGGCGGGCGTCTCGGGACCCGTTGGCCCGGCCGCTCCCGGTGGAGCCGGGACGGCGTCGCCTGCCGCGTCGGTGCCGCCCGCAGGCGGTGGGGGGGAGCCTGAGCCGGACCCCGCGTCGGATCCGCCGCCGCCCGCGGTGCCAGGGTCGGGATCGGGCGGGGGCGGCGGCTGGACGTGCAGGGCGAGGGGTACGGCGAAGCTGTCGTAGTCGTTGCCCACGGCGATCACGAGGGCGCCGGTCAGGTCCGCGGCCTGGCTCACGCTGGGGGCGGCCAGCTGGAGCACGACGCCCCCCGATGCCCAGGAGGCGGTGGCGACGGCGGCCAGAGGACCCACGACGAAGAGGGAGAGCCCAAGGCGGCTGCGGTTGACGACGGTAAGGGCGAGGGAGACGGAGCGGGTGGCGCCCGAGGCGATCGTGCCCAGGTCGACGGGTGTGAGGGGGGCGACAGAGAGGAGGGCGCCATGGCCGGCAGACGACAGGCTTGCCGTCGCCAAGGCGGCGGCGGAGCGGAAGGAGCCGAAGGTGCCCGTACGAACGTCGCCGGTCACGGTGGTGGCGGCTACGAGCAGAATGGCGGCGGGCCGTACGGCGCGCAGCGCGCCGCTGAGTGCACCGCCAGGCCGGGAGGGGCGCCGGGCGCGCCGCATCGGCGCATGAGCGAGTTTCCAAGCGCCGTCGCGGCCGTACATGGACCGATGTCGTGCCACACTGCCACCGCCTTTGCCACCGGGGAGCGTAGCATCGGCGGTGGTAGGGAGGGCCGTGGGAGATTGCGGGGAAGGGACACCTATCTCTCAGTAGGTATCGACATCGGGACGCCTTGCAACGATTGCAAAATACAGTGCAAGCCACGCATATAGCCCTACCGCATGCGTGCGTAAGGCGATGCGCCGTGCGCACATCGCACGCACGGACACGCGCAGCCTGAGAGTCCCCCTGTCGAAGCGCAGCGGTGGAAGGCGGCGGGGGGACGCGGTACGATCGTTCGGGAGGGAGCACGGAGCGGAGGTGGCAACGCTGCGCGTCGTGTCGGGCGCGTTGGGAGGGCGCGGGCTCAAGTCCCCTCCCGGGGCCACCCGCCCCACGCAGGACCGCGTGCGCGCGGCCCTGTTCGACATCCTGGGGCCGTGGGTGACCGGCGCCCGCGTCCTCGACCTGTACGCGGGCAGCGGCGCCCTGGGGATCGAGGCACTCTCCCGCGGGGCGGCGTCGGCCGTGTTCGTGGAGCGCGGCCGGGCGGCGCTGGCCGTCCTGGAGGAGAACGTGCACGCCCTGGGCCTTGAGGGGCGTTCCCGCCTTCTGCGCCTTCCCGTGGCCCGGGCGCTCGCTCTTCTGGCGCGGGAGGGGGCGCGCTTCGACCTGGTGCTGGCCGACCCACCCTACGCGCTGGCGCCCGGCCCGTGGCGGCGGGCGGCGGGCGCGCTCGTCGCCGCCGGGGGTCTCCTCGTCGTGGAGGCGGCGGCTCGCCGGCCGCCTGAGGCGGATGCGGACCTCAAGCTCGTGCGGCGGGCGGTGTACGGCGACACCGCCCTCGAGTTCTGGCGCCCCGGCGATGGGGCGGGGGGGATGGACGATGCGGGTGGTGTACCCGGGCACGTTTGACCCCGTGCACTACGGCCACGTCGACCTCATCGAGCGCGCCTCCCGGCGGTTCGAGGCGGTCGACGTCACCGTGTTCCGCAACCCGGCCAAGGTGCCGACGTTCAGCACCGAGGAACGGGTGGAGATGCTGCGCGCCGCCGTCGGGCACCTTTCCAACGTCACCGTCTCGTCCTTCGACGGCCTGGCGGCGGCGTACGCGCGGGAGCGCGGCGCCGACGCCCTCCTGCGCGGCCTCAGGCCGGTCCTCGACTTCGACTTCGAGTTCCAGATGGGGATGATGAACCGGAAGATCGCTCCCGAGGTGGACACGATCTTCCTCCTCACCTCACCCCAGCATTCGTTCCTCAGTTCCACGCTCATCAAGGAGGTGGCCATGTTCGGCGGCAGCCTGGAGGGGCTGGTGCCGGAAGGGGTGGCCGAGCGCCTTCGCCGCGCCTTGGGTGCGGCCGGTGCCGATAGGGGCTCCCGCCCGGGGCGGCGAACCTAAAGGGGACGCGGCGGGCGGTGCGGCGCCCGCGCCACGAGGGGGGAGCGGCGGTGCAGGCGGAAGCCCTGCTGGACGAGCTGGAGCGCGTCCTGAAGGCCGGCCACCGGTTTCCATTCGGGAGCCGGGTCATGGTGGACGAGGAGGAGATCCGCGGCCTGATCGAAGACCTCCGCCAGGCGCTGCCGGCCGACATGCAAGAGGCGAGGCAGATCTTGGCCGAGCGCGAGAGGGTCCTGGACGAGGCCCGGCGCGAGGCGGAACGCATCGTGCAGGACGCCCAGGGCTACGTGCAGCGCCTGGCGGACGAGTCGACGGTGGTGCGCCAGGCGCACCAGCGGGCGGAGGAGATCCTGGGCCGGGCGGAGCAGAGCGCCCGCGACATCCGCCACGGCGCGCGGCAATACGCCGACCGCATGCTGGCCGAGGCGGCGGCGGCCATCCAGCGCGTCGTGGAGCAGATCGAGGCGGACCGGCGCGAGCTGCGCGAGCCGCCCCGCACGGCCGCCGGCGCCTGAACCGGTCAGGGGCGGACGCGCCCTCGGGCGCCGACGCGCACGAGGAGCAGGCCGAACAAGGCGAAGGCGGCGGCGGCGGCCGGGCGCCAGGGCGGTGGTGCGGCGACCAGCCATGCGGGGGCGCCGGCGCGCGGTAGGGGTAAGGGCCAGGCGGCGGCCAGGGCGCCGGCCAGGGCCCCGGCCGTGGCCGCGTGCAGGAGGCGGGCGACGGCGAACGGACGCAGGTCCAGGCGGGCGGCGCGGGTGAGCGCCCATGTCTCCAGCCAGAGGACCGCACCGCCCAGGGCGGAGAGGGCGCTGGCGGCGGCGATGGCGGCCGCAGCGGGAAGGGGCGGGCCGGGTGCGGCGAGGAGGAGGGCGTCCGCCGCTCCCGCTGCGACCTCCCGCCACCACGGCGGCAGCACGTATGCCGTCCACGTATGCACGAGGGCGCGGAGGGAGGCGGCGGCGGCGCCGACGACGGCGGCGGCGACGGCCACGAGCAGGAGGGTGGAGGCGGCGCCGCGGGCCGCGCGAGCCAGGGGGTCGTCCCCGTCGGGCGAGGCGGCGGGGGACGAGGCGCCGCTCGCCGTCTCCGGCCCGAGGGGCGGCAGACGGCGCAGATAGAGGGCCACCGGCACGAGGGCGGCGTACTGCACCGCCAGCAAGGCGAGGGGAAGGGCGCGCCCCCTCGTCAGGGCCGGCGCCCACAGGGCGGCGACGAACATGGGGTCGGGTACCGATCCCAGGGCGACGAGGCGGGAGGCGGCGGGGCGGCTGAGGCGGCCGGCCCGCACCCAGCGGTCGGCGAGGGCGGCGGCGGCGGGGTACCCGGCGAGCCAGGCGGCCAGGAGAGGGGGCGTGGCCGTGCGGGGCAGGCCGCAGGCGCGGGCCAGGGCGCCGGCCAGGGGGCCGGCGTCGGCGCCCGGCCCGCTCCCCCACAGGTAGGCCTCGGCCGCCAGGAGGAAGGGCAGGAGGGCGGGGACGAGAAGCGTCCACCACGTCTCCAGGGCGGCGCGCGCCCCCGCCGTGGCGGCGCGCGGCGCCAGGAGGACGAGGGCGCACAACGCCAGGGCGGCGGCGCGGGTGACGGCCGGCACGGCGTCGGCCCGGCGCGCGGACGGGCCCGCGTGCGCCACCCCCTCTCGGGCGCGCAACGGGCGTGCGCGCCCGGGGCATGGCTATGGCGGGCGGGCCGGTGCCATGCGGCGGCGCGTCTGCTATTCTCCCGAGGCGGGGGGTGGGGCGATGGCGGGCCTGAGGCGGTGGGCGGCGGCGGCGCTGGTGGCGGCCGGCCTTGCGGCGGCGGCGTTGTTCGCCCTTCCCACCGGGCAGTACCTCATCCTGCCCGGCATCACGCAGAACCTCAACTGCATCGTCCACGTCTCCGGCGCCCGCCCGCCGCGGCAGGGGCGCATCCTCATGGTGGCGGTCTCGGTCGCCCCCGCCAACTGGTGGCAGGTGCTGACGGCGCGCTGGCATCCGGGGGAGGAGCTGGTGCCCGCGGCCGCCCTCATGCCGCCGGGCATGGGGTTCTCCCAGTACGTGCAGCTGGCCATGCTCCAGATGCGCCAGAGCCACGACGCCGCCCAGGCGGCCGCCTTCCGAGCCCTCGGGATGCCGGTCGAGAGGCTGGCGCCCGAGGTGTACGTGGCCGGGGTGGAGAACCCGGGTCCGTCGGCGCGCCTGTTGCGGGTCATGGACCGCGTCGTGGCCGTGGACGGCCGGCGCGTGCAAACCGCCTCCCAGGTGGTGTCGATCGTCCACCGCCTGCGACCCGGGACGCGCGTGCGCCTGACGGTCGTGCGGGGGGCGCACACCCTCGCCGTGACCGTGCCCAGCGGGGCCAACCCCGTCGACCGCACGAGCGCCTTCCTGGGGGTGGAGCTTCTCCAGGTGGCGCCCTACCGCTTCCCGCGCCGGGTGAGCATCGACACGTCCGACATCGGCGGACCCTCGGCCGGCGTCATGTTCAGCCTGGCCATCATCGCCCAGCTGCGGCCCCACCCCGACTTCCCGGGCCCGACCGTGGTGGCGGGCACGGGTGAGATCACGCCCACGGGGCAGGTGGAGGCGATCGGCGGGGTGGGCGCCAAGGTGATCACCGCCTACCGCAGCGGGGCGCGCCTCTTCCTCTGCCCCCAGGCGAACTACGCCGCCGCCGTGGCGGTGCAGCGGGCGCTGCACCTGCCGATCCGCATCGTGCCCGTGCGCACCCTCTCCCAGGCCCTGGCGGCCGTCGGCTACGACGCGCGTACGGGCGGCCAGGTGGCGGGATAGGCTCGGCGCATACGGAAGGACGGCCGGGGGTACGGTAGGCCCCGAAAGGGGGGCGTAGCGTGCCGCAGGCGTCCGAGACTCCCGTCGCCCAGGGCCTGGAGGCGGCCATCCGACGCATGGTGGCGGAGGAGCTCCGCCAGGCCATCGCCACCTTGGGCCAAGGCCCGGGCGGGCCGACCGGCGGGGGCGGCGGCGCGCCCGGGCCGGCCGGGTCGGGGGGGGCTCCGGACGGCCAGGCTTCGGCGGGGACGTCGCAGGGGGCGGCCGCCATCCGGGCCCTCATGTGGGCGGCGCAGGGCCCGAGCCCGGCGGACCAGGGCAAGGGCCAGGGCCAGGCGAATGGGCAGGCGGGGGCCCAGGGGGCGTCGGCACGCACGGGCGGCGAGGGCGGCGGCGGCCAGGGGACGGGGACCCAGTCCCGGCCGCCGCTCGCCCGGGGGACGGGGGCGGCGGGCGCCCGCCGCGTCGTGGGTCGGCTTCGCCCTGGGGGCGGCGGCGCCGACGCGGCCCAGGTCGGAGCGCGACGGGCGCCGGCCGGCGCGGGCGGCGCCGCGACGGCCGAGGGCATGGCGCTTTTGGCCCAGGCCCAAGAGGCATTCGCCCAGGAGCTGCGGGACAACCTGGAGAAGCTTCGGCGCGTCATCGGCGAGAGTCAGCAGATCGCGCGTAAGATGGAGGCCGTCCTGGGACAGCAGGGCGGGGGAGGCGGGGGAGGAGGATCCTGACGGCGAGCGGTACGACGGCACCCGCCGCCGAGCGCCGGGCGATCGCAGGCGCGGCGGCGGGCAGTTTTCTCGTGCGCAGCGGCTTCGGCCTCATCCTGCCGGGTCTGCCCCTCTACCTGCGCGCCCACCACCTGCCGATCCCCGACCTGGGCCTGGCAAGCGCCGCCTACATGGCGTGCGGCATCGTCGGCATGGCCGCCCTGGCCCCCCTGGTCGACCGCTTCGGCCATGGGCGCGGCTTGGTGGGCGGGGCGCTGCTCTACGCCCTGGGGGCGCTGGTCCTCCTCCTGCTCCCCTCCGCCCCGTCCCTGCTTGTCGGCCGCGCCCTGCAGGGGTTGGCCATGGCCCTGTACACGCCGGCCACGTTCGCCTACGTGGGCGCCCGCGTGCCGGCGGCACGCCGCGGCGGGGCGTACGGTACCGTGGCCTCGGCCCAGATGGCGGGCTTCATCCTCGGGCCGGCCGTAGGCGGCGTCGCCCTCGGCCTCGGGGGGCCGGCGGGGCCACTGGCCGCGGCGGCGGCCGCCGCCGCCCTGGCCTTGGTGAACGCCCTTGTGCTGCCGGCGGAGGGCGGGGAGCGGGAGGAGACGGCCCACGCGTCGGGGGCGAGGGCTCTGGCCGCCCCGTTCGCACTGTTGGCGGCGGCGCCGTGGGGGCTCGGCTTCCTCGCCTACACCGTGGGGCAACAGATCCCCACCGGCGTGTACGATTCGGTGTGGAGCCTGTTCATGTTCCACCTGGGCGCTCCGGCCTGGCTGGTCGGGGCCTCCTACGCCGCCTGGGCCCTGCCGCTGGTCTTTCTGTCGCCGCTCGTCGGGCGAGCGGCGCCGGCTCAGCGGGCAGAGGCCTGGATGGCCCTGGGTGGGGCCGTGACCGCGGCCGCCGCCGTCGGATACGCCTTCCTGCGCGATCCGTACGCCGTGACCGCCCTGAGCTTCCTCGAGGGTGCCGGCTCGGCCGCCGTCCTCCCCCTCTCCCAGGTCTACCTGGCCGGCCGCGTGCCCGCCCACCGCCTGGCCGGCGTGCAGGGATTGGCCGGGGCTGCTGGGCAGGGGGCCGCCCTGCTGGCCGCCGTGGCCTCGGGCTACACCTTCCCCCTGCGGCCGTGGGCGCCCTTCCTCCTGGCAGCGGTCGGGGCGGGCCTGGGCACGCTGGCCTTCGTGCGCATGGGAGGCGGCGGCCGCGTGCAGGAGGTGGCCGTGGCCGGGGGCGACGTCCCGACGGCGCTGTAGGCGGCTGGGCGGCCCCAGGGCGCCGCGGGCGCCTTTCCTTGACACTGGCGCGGCGGCCTCCCTACAATCGGCGAAGCGGGGTGAACGGCATGCGCCTCGACCTGGGCCCGCTGGAGCGGCTTCCCGCCGAGCGCGCGTTCGCGTTCGAGGAGACGTTCGAGCCGATGACCGTGGGCGGCGAGCCGGTGGCCTTCGAGGGCCCGGTCGAGGTGCGCGGCAAGGCCGAGCGCGTGCGCGGCGGCGTTCTCCTGTCAGGCGAGGTGCGGGCGCCGGTGCGCCTGAGGTGCGGCCGTTGCCTGGACCTCTTCCCAACCCTCCTAAGGCCGGAGCTGGACCTCATGCTGGCGCCGCCCGGCGTGGAGGGGGCGGAGGACAGCCTGCCGTACGCGGAGACGCTCGACCTCACGCCGGCGGTGGAGGAGGCGATCGTCCTCGAGCTGCCGGTGCGCCCCCTGTGCCGACCGGACTGTCCGGGACTGTGTCCGCGGTGCGGCGCGCGCCGGGACGCGGGGTGCAGCTGCCCGCCGGAGCCGGCCGGGGACGGCCGCTGGAGCGCCCTCGCCGACTGGCTGCGTTCCCATCCCGATCCGCCCGAGGACGGCGAGCCCCGGGCCTGACCCCACCCGACGAGGAAGGGACGTGCATCCGTGGCCGTACCCAAGCGCAAGCTCTCCAAGGCACGCACCGCCCGGCGCCGTGCCGCCAACTGGCGCCTCGAGGCGCCCACGCTGGTGCGCTGCGCGCGTTGCCGCAGCCTCAAGCTCCCCCACCACGTCTGCCCCACGTGCGGCACCTACCGGGGCCGCGACATCCTCCACCTCGAGGACTGAGAGACCGCCGGTCGCCCGCCCGGCAGGAAGGGCGTGCCGGCGGTCGAAGGTTGCTACGTCTTACGGGTAGGTGCTAGGAGCAGGATCGTGACGTACGCGGGCAAGGGGCGATCCACGCGGGCGCGGTACGGAGCCGGCCTCGGGCGCCAGACGGCCACCGAGGCGCGGCGCCGGGCCCTCATCGGCGCGTTGGCGCAGGATCCCCTCGCCACCGACGCGGCCCTGGCGGCGCGGTTCGGCGTAAGCGTCCAGACCGTGCGCCTCGACCGCCTCGCCCTCGGCATCCCCGAGTTGCGCCAGCGTACGATGCAGGTGGCCGAGCGTGCCCTGGGCCGCGTACGGGCGCTGGCGGCGCGGGAGATGGTGGGGGAGCTCATCGACCTCAGGTTGGGCGTGGACGGCATCTCCCGCCTCACCACCAGCGGCGACATGGCCTTCGCCCGCAGCGGCGTCATCCGGGGCCAGTTCCTGTACGCCCAGGCGGAGTCGCTCGCCTTGGCGCTCATCGACGCGGACGAGGTGCTGACGGGCACCGCCCGCCTCAAGTTTCGGCGTCCGGTGCGGGTGGGGGAGGTGCTGGTGGCTCGCGGCAGCGTGCTGAGGCCGAGGGCGTACCAGAAGTTCGTCGTCGAGGTGCGCACGCGCGTGGACGATGAAGAGGTGTTCCGGGGCAAGTTCCTGGTCGCCGTGGTGGGGGGAGAGTCGGCGTGAGGGTTCTCCTGGACGCGATGGGCGGCGACCACGCCCCGGCCGCGCCGGTGGAGGCGGCGGTGCGGGCGATGGAGGCGTTCCCCGACCTGGAGGTCACGCTCGTGGGCGAGGGGGAGGCGATTGCCCGCCATCTCGCCCGCGTCGGCGGCCGGGGCCGGCGTCCGGAGGTGGTGGAGGCGCGGGGCGCCATCGCCCCCGACGAGTCGCCCGTGGAGGCGCTGCGGGAGAAGCCCGACGCCTCGCTGCCTTTGTCGGTGCGCATGTTGCGCGACGGCCACGCCGATGCGCTCGTGTCCGCCGGCAGCACCGGGGCGATGATGGCCGCGGCCGCCCTGCACATCGGCCTCCTGCCGGGCGTGTCGCGCCCCGCCCTGGGCGCCCCTCTGCCCATGCCCGGCGGCGGCCAGGTCCTGCTCATGGACGTGGGGGCGCACATGGACGCGCGGCCCGAGGTGCTGGTCCAATACGCCGTCATGGGGAGCCTCTACCTGGAACGGGTGCGGGGCGTCGTGCGCCCCCGCGTGGGGCTGCTCAACGTGGGCACCGAACCGGGCAAGGGCAACCGCCTGGTGCGGGCCGCCCACAAGCTCATCGCCGCCGCGGGCCTGAACTTCGTGGGCAACGTGGAGGCGCGTGACATCTACAGCGGCGCCGCGGACCTGCTCGTGTGCGACGGCTTCGCCGGCAACCTCCTGCTCAAGGGGTTGGAAGGCCTGGGCCTGACCATCCGGGACAGCCTGAAGCGGGAACTGGGTCGCGACCTACGCGGGCGGCTCGGCGCCCTGCTCGTCTACCCCGCCCTGCGCCGCCTCAGCCGCACCCTGGATTACAACGCCACCGGCGGCGTCCCCCTATTCGGGCCGTCCAAGGTGATCGTCAAGTGCCACGGCGCCTCGCGCGCCACGGCGCTGACCAACGGCCTGGGCGTGGCGGTCGACGCCGTGCGGTCGGGGATGATGGCGCGTATGGCGGAGGCCCTGGCCGGCGCGCACGCCCGCCTGGGGGAGGCCTAGGCGTGGCGGCGGTCGGCCTCATGTTCGCCGGTCAGGGAGCCCAGGCCGTGGGCATGGGCAAGGCGCTGTACGACGCCTACGCCGTGGCGCGGGAGACGTTTCGCACGGCGGAGGAAGCGACGGGTCTGCCGTTGCGCGAGCTGTGCTTCGACGGGCCGGCGGAGCGGCTGGGGGCGACCGAGGTGACGCAGCCGGCGCTTCTCACCGTGGACGTGGCGGCCTGGCGGTCGCTCGTGCACGAGCTGGGCGCTCCCCCCGTGGCCGCCGCGGCCGGCCTGTCGCTGGGCGAATACGCCGCCCTGGTGGCGGCGGAGGCGGTGGACTTCGCCGTGGCCGTGCGCCTCGTGCGCGAGCGCGGCCGCCTCATGCAGGAGGCGGTGCCGCAGGGGGAGGGCGGCATGCTCGCCCTCATCGGCCTCGGGCGTGCGGCGGTGGAAGACCTGTGCCGGCAGGCGGGCGACGAGGTGGCCCCGGCCAACTACAATTGCCCGGGCCAGGTCGTGGTGTCGGGGAGACTGGCGGCGCTCGAGCGGGTGCGCGCCGCGGCCCTCGCCGCCGGCGCGCGCCGGGCCGTCTTCCTCGACGTGAGCGCGCCCTTCCACATGGCGCTACTGGCGCCGGCGCGCAAGGCCCTCCTGCCCTTGCTGGAGGCGGTGGATTGGCGGCCGCCCGCCTTCCCCGTGGTCGCCAACCTGACGGCCCGCGCTTACGCCGGGCCTGCGGAGATCCCCTCGGTCCTCGCCCGCCAGGTGGACCACGCCGTCGACTGGGAGGGGTGCGTGGCCGCCATGCGCGGCCTGGGGGCGGAGGAGTTCCTGGAGCTGGGCCCCGGCCGGGCCCTGTCCGGGTTCGTGCGCCGCATCGTCCCCGGGGCCAGCGTGCGCTCCGTGGCCGAGCCGGACGACATCGTGGTGCGTTCTTGATGGCCATGGGGGGGTCTGGTAGCATGGTCCTCGCCCAGCGGACAGCCTTCGTCACCGGCGCCAGCCGGGGTATCGGGCGTGCGATCGCCGTTGCCCTGGCGGGCGCCGGCGCGCGTGTGGCGGTGAACTACCGCAGCGACCGGGCCGGCGCCGAGGCGACGGCGGCGGCCGTGGCCGAGGCCGGCGGCGAGGCGCTAGTGGTGGAGGGCGACGTCGCCGACGCGCAGGCGGTGCGCGCCATGGTCGAGGCGGTGGGCGCACGCCTGGGCGAGGTGGACATCCTGGTGAACAACGCGGGCAACACCCGGGACGGGCTCCTCCTGCGCATGTCGGAGGAGGACTGGGACGCCGTGGTGGACACCCACCTGAAGGGGGCGTACCTCCTCAGCCGGGCGGTCCTGCGCGGCATGGTGCGGCGGCGTTGGGGGCGGATCGTCAACGTTGCCTCCGTCGCCGCCCTCGTGGGCAACCCTGGCCAGACCAACTACGGTGCCGCCAAGGCGGGGCTCATCGGCTTCACCCGCGCGCTGGCGAAGGAGGTGGCGAGCCGACAGGTGACGGTGAACGCCGTCGCCCCGGGGCTGATCGCCACCGCCATGTCCGATGCCATCGCGCCGGCGGCGCGCCAGGCGCTGGAGGAGCGCATCCCGCTCGGGCGGGTGGGCTCGCCGGAGGACGTGGCGGCGGCCGTCCTGTACCTGGCGTCTCCCCAGGCGGGCTACGTCACGGGACACGTCCTAGTGGTCGACGGCGGCCTGAGCGCCTGAGGCGGGCGAGGCCGGCGAGAGGGGGTGAAGCGTGTGGCGGACCAAGAGGTGTTCGAGAAGGTGCGGGGGATCATCGCCGAGCAGCTCGGCGTCGACCCGAACGAGGTGAAAGAGGACTCCTCGTTCGTCGACGACCTGGGCGCGGACTCCCTGGACATCGTCGAGCTGGTGATGGCCTTCGAGGAGGCCTTCGACCTCGACATCCCGGACGAGGACGCGGAGAAGATCTCCAAGGTGAAGGACGCCGTGAACTACATTCGCGAGCGGACCCAACAGGGGTAGGCCGCGCCCCCGCCGTCGGCCCGCACCGGCATGCCGGGGGCGGGCCTGTGGCGTGGCGCGCGTCGTGACGCCGGTCGCGGTGGAAGGGGGGACCCGCGCGTGCGGCGGGTGTTCATCACCGGGGTGGGCGCCGTCACCCCGCTTGGGCTCACGGCCAGAGCCACCTGGGTGGCGGCCCTGGCGGGGAAGAGCGGCGTGCGCCCCCTGACGAGGTTCGACCCGAGCGCCTTCCAGACCCGGTTCGGGGCCGAGATCGACGGTTTCGACCCGCTCGTGGCCCTGGAGCGCAAAGAGGCCCGGCACCTGGACCGCTTCGCCCAGATCGCCGCCGTGGCGGCGGCGGAGGCGGTGGCCGACGCCGGGCTGGACTTCGAGCGGTTGGACCGCGACCGCGTGGGGGTGGCGACGGCCACCGGCATCGGCGGCATCGAGACCCTGCTGAGGGAGAACGACGTCCTGCGGGAGCGCGGCCCGGGGCGCGTCAGCCCGCACCTCATCCCCATGATGATGGCCAACGCCGCCAGCGGCTATCTGGCGGTGCGCTACGGTGTGCGAGGACCCAACCTGACCACCGTGACCGCGTGCACCTCGAGCGCGCACGCCATCGGCGAGGCGCTGCAGAAGGTGCGCTCGGGGGAGGCGGACGTCATGCTGGCGGGCGGCAGCGAGGCGGTCCTCGTCCCCTTCGCCTACGCGGGGTTCGAGGCCATGCGCGCCCTCTCCCGCCGCAACGACGACCCGGCTGGCGCCTGCCGGCCCTTCGACCGCGGGCGGGACGGTCTGGTGATGGGGGAAGGGGGGGCCATGGTCGTGCTCGAGAGCGACGAGCACGCCCGGCGGCGCGGCGCCCGGCCGTACGCCGAGCTGGCCGGGTACGGCACGAGCGCCGACGCCCACCACATGGTGGAGCCCGATCCGGGGGGAAGCGGCGCCGCCCTGGCCATGCGCCGCTGCCTCGACGACGCGGCGGCACCCGTGGACAGCGTGGGCTACGTGAACGCCCATGCCACCGCCACCGTGAAGGGCGACATCGCCGAGACCCTGGCCATCCGGGCCACGTTCGGGGCCCACGCCGACCGCCTGTGGGTCTCGTCGACCAAGTCGATGCACGGCCACCTTCTGGGGGGGGCGGGGGCGGTCGAGCTGGTGCTCACGGTCCTCGCCGTGCGGGAGGGGGCGGTGCCGCCCACCATCAACCTCACCGACCCGGATCCGGAGTGCGATCTCGACTACGTGCCCAACGCCGCCCGCGAGCGCCAGCTCCAGGCGGCCATGTCGAACTCCTTCGCCTTCGGCGGCCACAACGCCAGCCTTCTCGTGCGGGCGGTGGGGTGACGGCGGTGACGGGGGGGGAGATCGCCGCTCGGGTGCGGGGGGGAGGCCTGTTCCTGACGGCCGTCACCCACCCCTCCTACGCCCACGAGCGTGGCGCGCCCGACAACCAGCGCCTGGAGTTCCTGGGGGACGCGGTGCTCCAGCTCGTCGTGAGCGACCTCCTGTTCCGCCGTTTCCCCGCCCTCGAAGAAGCCGAGCTCACGCGCTTCCGCGCCGCCCTGGTGCGCCAGGAGGCGCTGGCGCGGCGCGGGCGCGCCCTCGGGCTGGGGCGCCTTCTACGCCTGGGTCAGGGCGAGCAGGCCCAGTCCCTGCGCGACCAGGACTCCACCCTGTGCGACACGTTCGAGGCGGTGGTGGCGGCCCTCTACCTGGAGGACGGGCTGGAGGCGGCGCGCGCCTTCATCGCCGCCGAGATGGAGGCGGAGATGGCCGAGCTGGGCGAGGCGCCCTGGCGCGCCGACCCGAAGAGCGTCCTCCTGTACGCCCTGCAGGCGGCGGGGCGCCACCCCGCCTACCGGGTGGTAGGGCGGGAGGGGCCCGACCACCGCCCCATGTTCGAGGTCGCCGTGTACGATGGGGAGCGGGAGCTGGGGCGCGGCCGCGGGGCGTCGAAGCGGGCGGCGGAGGAGGCGGCGGCCCACGCCGCGTTGGAGGCCGACCCGGCCCTCGCCGCCCGGGGGGCCAAGGTGGAGCGGAGCTAAGGCGACGGTCGGCTCGGAGGGATGGCCATGGTGGAGAACGAACGGCGGATCGCCGTGCCCGTTCTCGGCGACCTGCCGTGGCCCACGTTTCGCCGCCTCACGGTGGCGACGCCGCTCGCATTCATCGTCCTGGCGGGCGTCGTCCTGCTCGGCGTGCGGCCCCCGGACGTGGCGATCGGGGGCATGTTGGCCGTCATCGTCGCCGCCCTGGTGGGGTCGGTGGCGTTCTCCCTCATGCTCCTGGGGGCGATCGACCGGGCGTATACGCGCCTCGAGGCGGCCCTTTCCGACCTGGCGGCGGGCAACCGGGAGCTGGAGGCGCTGCGCAGCGCCAGCCTGGCCATGACCCAGGACCTCGACCTGCGTGTCGTCCTGCGCAAGGTGGCGGACCTGAGCCGCGAGGTGGTAGGCGCGCGCTACGCCGCCCTGCGCGTCCTCGACCCGCCGGATCGCGACTGGGCGTTCGTCGCCTCCGGCGTGCCGCCGGAGGTGGTCGCCCGCCTCGGCCACCCCCCGAGCGGCGGCGGCCTCTTGGGCTTCGCGGCCCGCGCCGGGCACACCGTGCGCCTCGCCGATCTCACCCGCCACCCCAGCTTCTCGGGCTTCCCACCCGGGCATCCGATGATGCGCACCTTCCTCAGCACACCGGTCGTGTACCGCGACGACGTCCTGGCCCATCTCTACCTGACGGAGAAGATCGGCGGGGGCGAGTTCACGGAGGCGGACGGGCGCGCCATCGAGCGATTCGCCATGCAGGCCGCATCGGCCATCGCCAACGCGCGACTCCTGCGGGAGGTGGCCCGGTTGAGCGCGGTGGAGGAGCGCGAGCGCATCGGGCGCGAGTTGCATGACGGCACGATCCAGAGCCTGTACGGCCTCAGCCTCCACCTGCAGGCGGCGATGCTGGGCGACGGCGGCGAAGGTGGGGCGAGGGCGGCCATCGCCGAGGCGCAGGGACGTCTGCACGACATCATGGCCGAGATCCGCCATCAGGTGTTCGGCGCCGAGTCGCCCGGGCACGGCGCCCCCCAGGACCTGGGCGAGGCGCTGAGGCGGTTGGTGGCCGAGCATGCGGGCGCCCAGCATCCGCGCGTCGAGGGCAGAATCCGCCTGCGGGGCGACGGGGGGCTGGAGGGGGAGGCGGTGCACAACCTCCTCATGTCCGTGCGGGAGGCGGTGGCCAACGCCATCCGGCACAGCGGCGGCACGCGCGTACGCGTCGAGGCGGAGAGGCGGGACGGGGGCGTGTGGGTGCGGGTCGCCGACGACGGCGCCGGCATCCCGGGGACGGCGCGCGAGGGCCGTCCGGGGCACGGCCTGGACAACATGCGCCGGCGCATGGAGGCGTCGGGCGGCAGGATGGAGTTGGAGACCGGCGAAGGTACGGGGACGCGGGTCACGTTTTGGCTGCCGGAGGCGAACCGTGCGCCCGGCGGCGAGGGGGAGGGGCCGTGAGCGAGGCGGGGACCGAGACGATCCGGGTGGCGGTGGTCGACGACCATGCCGTGGTGCGGGCGGGGATCGCCGCCCTGCTCGCCCGCTTTCCCGAGTTCCGCATGGTGGGCGAGGCCGCCACGGCGCACGAGGGCGTCGCCCTGGCCCTCCGCCTCGCGCCCGACGTGGTCGTCATGGACGTGCGGCTTCCCGACGGGTCGGGGGTCGAGGCCTGCCGGGAGATCCGGGCCGAGCGCCCCGAGTGCCGCGTGGTCATGCTCACCTCGTACCCGGACGAGGAGGCGGTGGTGGCCTCGATCATGGCGGGGGCGGCCGGCTACCTCCTCAAAGACGCGCAGCCGGACACCCTGGTGGCGGCGTTGCGCACCGTGCACCGGGGGGGATCGCTCCTCGACCCCCAGGTGGCCTCGTCGGTGCTGGGGCGCCTGCGCGGCACCGCGCCTGCCGACCCCTGGCTCTCCCTCACGCCGCAGGAGCGCGAGGTGCTCGAGCGCATCACCCAGGGCGAGACCAACCGCCAGATCGGCCTCGGCATGCACCTGAGCGAGAAGACGATCAAGCACTACGTGTCGAGCATCCTCGACAAGATCGGCGTGGACAACCGGGCGGCGGCAGCGGCGTGGCTGGTGCGGCGCAAGTTCGGCCTGCGCGAGGGGGGCTAGGCCGGTCAGGGGGCAGCGAGGACCTCGACCACCCGGCCCAACAGGCGCCAACGACCTGACTCCGGGGGCAGGAGGGCGCGGCGGGGGTTTCCCGGGTCGACGAGAAGATGCCCCTCGTCCAGCGGGTAGAGGCGCCAGAGGGCGATGCCCTCGGTGGGCTCGCTGGACAGCACGAGGTCACCGCGCAGGAGGCGCGCGCCGGCGTCCACGACGAGGACGCTACCGGGCCGTAGGTAGGCGTCGTAGGCGGTGCCGGACCACCGGTAGGCGTAGGCCCCCGGCCCCGCCCGCACGCCCACGGGCGCTGCGGCATCGCCCTCGAAGCGCGGCTCGCCCGCGGCCGTGATGCGCGTGGCGAGGGGCAGCCGCCCGGGCATCTCGGGCCACGGGCGGTGTTCCTCGGCGGCGGCGGGACGGGGCACGTACTCGCCCGCCAACACACGGTTGCGGAACTCGGTGAAGTTGCGGAACCCGGCCTTGTTGAGCCAGTATCGCAAGGCCTTGGGCTCGGCGTAGCCGAGCGCGTCGGCGGCCTCCTGGGCGCGGATGGCGGGGTTCTTGCGGATGAGGCGGGCCAAGCGCTCGACCGTGTCCGTCATGGCCGCACCACCGGGTGATGCCAGATCATGCCTACGGTTTGCGAGGGCGGGCGAGGAGAATCCTCTGCCCGCGACCGGGCATGATCTTACCGTTCGGAGGGAAAGCGCCCGTAGCGCCAGGCGTCGGCCACGACGCGTGCGATGTCCGACGCCCGGGGTGCGTACCCGAGCACGCGGCGGGCGAGGGAGATGTCGGCGACCAGGTGGGGCGGGTCGCCCGGTCGGCGCTCGCCCCAACGATGGGGCACCGGCGCGCCCACTGCCGCCTCCACCGCCGCCAGCACCTGGCGCACCGACGTCCCCTGCCCCGACCCCAGGTTGAGGGCCATGCTCGCCCCGCCCGCCTCGAGGTGGCGCATCGCCAGGAGATGGCCCTCGGCCAGGTCGAGGACATGCACGTAGTCGCGCACCGCCGTGCCGTCGTCCGTCGGGTAGTCGGTGCCGTACAGGGTGGCCGGCGGGCCGCCGCGGGCTGCCCGCAAGAGGTTGGGCACGAGGTGGCCCTCCGGCTCGTGGCGCTCCACCACACCCGGGGCGGCGCCGGCGGCGTTGAAGTAGCGCAGGGCCGCCCAGCGCAGGCCGTACGCCCGCTCCGCCCAGGCGAGCAGCGCCTCCGTGGCGCGCTTCGTCTCGCCGTAGGGGCTGATGGGCAGGGCGGGGGACGCCTCGGAGACGGGCGAGCGGTCGGGGTGCCCGTAGACGGCCGCGCTGGAGGAGAAGACGAACAGAGGGCGGCTGGGCGCGGCCACGACCGCCCGCACGAGGGCGACGCTCTCCACGAGGTTCGTCTCGTAGTAGGCGAGGGGGTCGGCGACCGACTCGGGCACCGACGTGCGGGCCGCGAAGTGGAAGACGGCCGCCAGCCCCGGGCGGGCGAAAAGCGGGGCGGTGACGGCGGCGTCCCCCACCCGCCCGCGCACGAGCTCGCACTCCGGCGGCACGGCGTCCGCGTGGCCCGTGCTCAGGTCGTCCAGCACCGTCACCCGGTACCCCTCTGCCAGAAGCGCCCGCACGGTGCATCCGGCCACATATCCGGCGCCGCCTGTGACCAGGACCCAGCGCCCGGCCGCCATCGCCCCACCTCCGGCGCCTAGCATGGCAAAGGCGTCCGAGGGCGTAAAGCCCGCTGGTCGAACCAACGTGCGTGCGGGGCGAAAACTCGGCAAATGTGCAGGGGCGGCAGGAAACCTTGACCAGGCGGCGAAATGACGAGCTACACGACCGCGACCCGCCCTCCGGGCGGGATAGGGCGTGCGGCGACGGGGCCCCACCCGGCGGGTGTGCGACCGCCGCGTGGGGCCGTCCGGGCGCCACGTGGCGAAGGCCGAGCGACAACGAAAGGGGCCTGGTGCCCGGTGGCGGATGCGATCTTGGAGGAGGGCCGTTCGCCTGACTCCGATGGGACGGAGAGGACGGTGGAGGTCCTCAAGGTGTCGGCACAATCCCGGCCCAAGTCGGTCGCGGGTGCGCTGGCAGCGGTGCTGCGCGAGAAGGGTGCGGCAGAGATCCAGGCGGTGGGGGCGGGGGCCGTCAACCAGGCGGTGAAGGCCATCGCCATCGCCCGCGGCTTCGTGGCGCCCAACGGGATCGATCTCATCACCATTCCGTCGTTCCACGAGATCGCCATCGGAGGAGAAGAGCGCACGGCCATCAAATTCCTTCTCGGGTCGCGCTGAGCGAGCGGCGTGGCGGCGGCCCGTCCCCGGCGGGGGACGGGCCGCCGCGCGTGGGGGAGGGTGCGGCGGGGATGGGCGGCGTGGCGCGCATCGAGGTGGCGGGGTTCAAGTCCTTCGCCGACCGCCTGGAGCTTCCGCTCCTGCCCGGCGTGACGGCGGTCGTGGGGCCCAACGGCACCGGCAAGTCGAACCTGGTCGATGCCGTGCGCTGGGCCCTGGGCGAGCAACGGCCGCGGGCCCTCAGGGCCGAGCGCATGGAAGACCTCCTGTTCGCCGGCAGCGAGCGGCGCCGGCCGGCGGGCGCGGCCGAGTGCGCCCTCACCCTGGACAACGCCGACGACCGGCTGGGGGTGGGCACGGCGGAGGTGGAGGTTCGGCGTCGCCTGTACCGAAGCGGCGACGCCGCGTACTTCCTCAACCGGCGACCGGTGCGCTTGCGCGACCTGGAGGCCGTGTTGGCGGCCGCCGGCCTGGGGAGCGACGGGTACGCCATCGTCTCGCAAGGTCGGGTGGACGAGGTCCTGCGCGCCCGTGCGGCCGATCGCATGCGCATGGTGGAGGAGGCCGCCGGCGTCGCCGCCCTCGAGGGGGAGCGGCGTCGCGCCCTTTCCGCCCTCGACGAGGGCGCGGTGGAGCGGGCTCGCCTGGAGAGCCGGCGGCAGGAGGCGGCGGCCCGCGTCGCCGAATGGGCCGAGCAGGCGGAACGGGCGCGGCAGGACCGCCGGCTGGGGGAACGGGTACGACAGCTCGAACTCGCCCTGGCGGAACGGGAGCGGCAGCGCCTGGCGCGCTGGGCCCAGACGCTGGCGGCGGAGGCGGAACGCTGGCGTGCGGCGGCCGCGGATGCCGGGGAGAGGGCGCGGCAAGTCGCCAGTCAGGCGGAGGCCCTGGGTGCGCTAGCGGCCCGTGCCGGGGAGCGGGCGGCGCGTTGGCGCGACGCCGCCGAGGCGGCGCGCGAACGGGCGCGGCGCGAGGGGGAGCGGTGGCATCGGGAGCGGGTGCGGCGGGAGGAGAGCGCCCGGCGCCGGGGGGAGGCGGAGGCCGCCCTGGCCGCCGCCGAGGAGCGGGCGGCGCGGGCCCGGGCGGAGGCCTCGGCGTGGGCGGAGCGCCTTCCGGTACTGGCGGCCGAGGCCGAGGCGTGGGCGGCGCGGGCCGAACGGGCGCGCCGGGATCAGGCAGGCGCGCGGGCGATGGCGGCGGCGGATAGGGCGGAGGCCTTGGGCGCCGCGGCCCAGGAGGCGGCGGCGCGGCACGCCTCGGCGGAGGAGGCGGCGGCGCGGGCGGAGAGGGCCGCGGCCGCAGCCAAGGAGGCGGCCGCGGCGGCCGGGCGGCGCGTGGCGGAGGCGCAGGCGCGGGAGCGGGCGGCGGCCGCCGCGGCCCGGACGGCCGAGGAGGCGTGGCGCCGGGCGCGCGAACGTTGGCTGGAGGCGCGGGCGGCGGCCTCGGCGGCGGCGGGCGGCGGCCGCCCGGCGGCGGTGGAATGGCTCATGCGGGCGGCAGCCGACGGCGAACTGGAGGGGATCGTGGGCCCCCTGGGAGAGCTGGTGCGCCCCCAACCCGGGTTGGAGGTGGCGATCGACGCCGCCCTCGGGGGCAGCGTATCGGATCTCGTGGTGGCGCGCGCGGCCGACGCGGAGGCGGCGGTGGCCTGGCTGAGGCGCCGGGGCGGGCGCGCCACCTTCCTCCCCCTCGACACGGTGGTGGCGCGGCCCTCGCCCTCCCCGCCCGCGCTGCCAGGGGTGATCGGGGTGGCCGCGGACCTCGTCGACTACCCGCCGGAGGTGCGGGCGGCGGTGCTCCACCGCCTCGGCGGGGTGTGGGTGGTGGAGACGCTTCCCGTCGCCCTCGCCGCCGCGCGGCGTACGGGTATGCGCCAGCGCGTGGTCACGCGCGCGGGCGACGTCGTGGCGCCGGGCGGGGCGATCACAGGGGGCGCCCCTCGCCTACGGCGGGAGACGGCGGGCGGTGGCCGGGTCGAGGCCCTGGCGAGCGCCCATGAGGAGGCGGAGCGCGCCTACGTCCGGGCCCGCGCGGCCTGGGAGGAGGCGGTCGCGGCCCTCGAAGGGGCGCGGGTCGAGGCGTCGGGACGGGAACGAGACGCCGTTCAGCGGCAGGCGGAGGCGGCGGCCGCCGGGCGCGAGCGGGAGGCGGCCGCCCGGGCGGAGGAGGCGGCGAGGCGCGCGCAGGCGGAGGCGGAGGCGGAGGCCAGGCGATGGCGCCTCGAGGCGGCCGGCGCGGGGGCGGAGGAGCTGGAGCCCGGGGTGCCGGGCGAGGGCGGCGACCCCGAGGCGTTGGCGCGCGAGGCGGCCTCCCGCCTTGGGGAGGCGCGCGGCGCCCGGGCCGCCGCTGACCGCCAGGCCGCTGCGGCGGAGGCGGAGGCGGCGGAGCTTCGCCAGCGCCTTGCGGCCATGGCGGCGGAGGGGGAGGAGGGCGAGGCGTCGGAGGCGGCCGCCAGCCAGGCCGAGGCGCAAGCACGTCGGGTCGCGGCCTGGGCGGCCCGGGCGGAGCGGTTGGCGCGCGCCCTCACTGCGGCCGCCGCCCTGGCGCGCACGGCCGCGGAGGGGGCGAGGGGGGAGGCGGCGGCCCTGGCCGAGCGCAGCGACGGCCGGCGGCGGGAGGCGGAGGCGGCGAACCGCCAGTGGGAGGAGGCCACCGCCCGCCTCCGCTCCGCCTTCGGCCCCGGCGCCGAGGCGGATGCGGCCCGGGCGTGGGCGGAGGTGGGCGGCTCGGACGCCGAGGTGGAGCGGGAGCTGGCGGAGGTGCGGCAGGCGCGCGGCGCCCTGGGGCCGGTGTGGGCGGGGGCGGAGGCGGCGCACGCCGAGGCAAGCGAACGCCTGCGTGGCCTGGAGGAGGAGATCGCCGACCTGGAGGAGGGGCGGCGGGCCCTTCTCCGCCTGGCCGAGGAGGCGCGGCGCCGCCTGGAGCGGTCGGTGGAGGAGGCCTTGGAACGCGTGCGCTCCGCCTTCGCCCGCCTCGTGGGCGAACTCCTCGGGGGCCGGGGGGAGCTGGCCGTGGCCGAGGAAGGCGAGGGGCGGCGGGGCCTGGAGGTGCGGATCGCCCTACCCGGCAAGCGGCGGACGGCGCTGGACGCCATGTCGGGAGGCGAGAGGGCCCTGGGAGCGCTCGCCTTCCTGTTCGCCCTCCTCGAGGTGCGGCCGGCCGCCCTGGTCGTCCTGGACGAGGTGGAAGCGGCGCTCGACCCGGCCAACGCCGCGCGGTTCGCCCACTATCTGCGTCGGGCGGGCGAGGGCCAGCAGTTCCTCGTGGTCACCCACCAACGCGCCACCATGGAGGTGGCGCACGCCCTATGGGGCTTCACCGCCCAGGAGGCCGGGGTGTCCCACCTCGTGACGGTTCGGCTCGACGGCGGGGCGGGCGAGGTGGCAGGCTAGGGGGTGGCGGGCGGCGAAGGCCGTGGCGCAACGGGTGGGAGCGGGCGCTCCCCGCGCACCCGAGGCGCCCGGTGGGACGTGAGGCCGTGGGCGGCGTCGCCCGCGGCCGGAACGGGAGGGACGGCGGTGGAGGAAGCGGTGCGGCCGCCGGCGGGCGGACGCGGGCTGGGGCGGCTGGCCGCCGCCTTGTCGCGCACGCGCGCGGCCTTGGGCGACCGCCTGGCCGACCTGTTCGGCGCCGGGTCCGTATCGGCCCGGGACCTGGAGGAGCTGGAGGAGGTGCTCATCGCCGGGGACGTGGGAGCGGAGGTGGCCAGCGCCCTCGTGGAACGCGTGCGGGAGGCCCGCCCGGGTCGGGGCGAGGACGTGCGCTCGGCCCTGGCGCGGGCCGTAGCCGAGGCCATGGGGCCCGCCGAGCCCCTGCGCCATGCCGCGGCGCCGCCGACGATCTGGGTGCTGGTGGGGGTGAACGGTTCCGGCAAGACCACCACCGCGGGCAAGCTGGCGGCGCAGGCGGCGGCGCGGGGGGAGCGGGTGCTGTTGGCCGCGGCCGACACGTTCCGAGCCGCCGCCGGGGAGCAGCTGGCCGTGTGGGCGGAGCGAGCGGGCGCCGACCTGGTGCGGGGGGCGCCGGGGGCCGACCCGGCGGCGGTGGTGTTCGACTCGGTGCGGGCGGCGCGCGCGCGCCGGGTCGACGTTGTGGTGGTGGACACGGCCGGGCGGCTGCAGACGAAAGAGCCCCTCATGGCGGAGCTCGGCAAGATCGTACGGGTGATCGGGCGGGAGGCGCCCGGCGCCCCTCACGAGTGCCTGTTGGTGCTGGACGCCACGGTCGGGCAGAACGCGCTCTCCCAGGCGCGCCTGTTCGGCCAGGCGGCAGACGTGACGGGCATCGTGTTGGCCAAGATGGACTCCAGCGCCCGGGGGGGCGCGGCCCTGGCCGTGCGCCATGCCCTGGGCCTGCCCGTCCGCCTGGTGGGGACGGGGGAGGGTGCCGGTGACCTCGAGCCGTTCGACCCCCTGGCGTACGCGCGCGGCCTGGTGGGGGCGTCGGACGGGGGCGCGGGCGAGGCGTAGGGCGGCGAGGGAGAGGGGGCGGGGAGACGGCGATGTTCGAGTCGCTCACCGAGCGCCTGGGCGGGGTGTTCGCGCGCCTGCGCGGGCGGGGCGTCCTGCGCCCGGAAGACGTCGATCAGGCCCTGCGCGAGGTACGCATCGCCCTTCTGGAGGCGGACGTGGAGCTGGGGGTGGTGAAGGCGTTCACCGCCCGGGTGCGCGAGCGGGCGGTGGGCGAGGAGGTGCTCGCCTCCCTGACCCCCGCCCAGACCGTCGTGAAGATCGTCCACGAGGAACTGGTGGCCCTCCTCGGGGGGGAGAGCGTCGGCCTGCGCTACGGCGAGGCGCCGGCGGGCGTGGTGCTCGTGGGCCTGCAGGGGAGCGGCAAGACCACGGCCGCGGGCAAACTGGCGCTGTTCATGGTGCGCCAGGGGAGGCGGCCGCTCTTGGTCGCCGCCGACCTCGTTCGGCCGGCGGCGGTGGAGCAGCTTCGCCTCCTGGGGGAGCGCGTGGGGGTGCCGGTCATCACCCCCCTGCCCGGCGAGACGGCGCCTCAGGTGGCGGCGCGGGGGCGGGAGGAGGCCCGCCGCACCGCCCGTGACACGGTGGTGGTCGACACCGCCGGCCGCCTGCAGTTGGACACGGCTCTCCTCGACGAGGCCGCAGCGGTGGTGCGGGCGTGCGGTGCGGGCGAGGTGCTCCTGGTGGTGGACGCCATGACGGGGCAGGAGTCCGTGCGGGTGGCGCGCGGCTTCGCCGACCGGGTGCCGCTCACCGGCGTCGTCCTCACCAAGCTCGACGGCGACGCGCGGGGCGGTGCCGCCCTCAGCCTGAGGGCGGCGACGGGGTTGGCGGTGAAGTTCGTGGGCACGGGCGAGCGTCCGGACGCCCTGGAGGCCTTCCACCCCGACCGCATCGCCTCCCGCATCCTCGGCATGGGGGACGTGCTGACCCTGATCGAGCGCACCCAGGCCGCGGTCGACCCCGGCGAGGCGCGGGAGCTCGGCGAGCGTGCCCTGGGCGGGGAGATGGACCTCGAGGACTTCCTCACCGCCTTGCGCCAGGTGAAGCGCATGGGCCCCCTGGAGGGGCTGCTCGGCATGCTGCCCGGAATGGGGGCGCTGAAGGCGGCGCGGGAGGCGCACGTGGACGAGCGGGAACTAGCCCGCATGGAGGCGATCGTCTCTTCCATGACCCCCGAGGAGCGCCGCCACCCGGACATCCTGGATGCCAGCCGCCGCCGCCGCGTCGCCCGCGGCAGCGGCACCCAGGTGCAAGACGTCAACCGCCTCTTGCGCCAGTTCGAGGCCATGCGGCGCGTGGCGCGGGAGATGGGCGGCCTGGGGCGGCGCCTCAGGCGCGCCGGCCTGGGGGGGAGAGCCCTGGGACCTGGGACGGGCGGGGCCGGGGCGGCCGGGCTGGGGGCGCCGCCCGTCCTCCCACCGCCCCCGCCGCGGGGGGCCGGGCGGCGCCGGCGCGGCCGCCCCTGACGCGGCGCGCCGCCTGTGGTAAAGTGCAAGAATGTGGCGGTCGCGCGCCCGCCTCGAGGGGCGCGCCGCGAGGGAGAGCGACGGGGGGTAAGGACGGAGCGATGGTTCGCATTCGGCTCAAGCGCGTAGGCGCCAAGCGGCAGCCGGCATACCGGGTGGTGGTGGCCGACGCGCGTGCGCCGCGCGATGGCGCCTTCATCGAGGAGATCGGCTACTACCACCCGCGCAGCGACGCCCAGCCCGTGCGGGTGGACGTGGACCGCGCCCGGCTGTGGCTGGGGCGCGGCGCGCAGCCCAGCCGGACGGCGCGCGACGTGTTGCGCAAGGCGGGCGTGTTCGAGGGTGACCGGGGAGCCTGAGGAGGGCGCTCCCGTCGCGGTAGGGCGGGTGCGCCGCCCCCACGGCGTGCGGGGGGAGATGTGGCTCGAGCCGTACGCGGCCGACCCCGCCCGCTACCGCGCCCTGCGGCGGGTCTTCGTGGGCGGTCGTCCCTACCCGGTGGCGGGCGTGCGCGTGGGCCGGGAGGGGATCCTCCTGCGCCTGGCAGGCGTGGACGACCGCACCGCCGCCGACGCCTTGCGGGGCCTGGAGGTGTGCGTGCCGGCCGAAGAGCGGGCCGAGCTCCCCGCCGGGCGCTACTACGTCGACGACCTGGTAGGTCTTCGGGTGCTCGGGCCGGACGGCCGTCCCCTGGGGACGGCGGTGGACGTGCGCTCGCTGCCGGCGCAGGACGTGCTCGTGGTGCGCACGAAGCAGGGGGAGGCATGGGTGCCCATGGTGCGGGCGCTGGTGCGGGAGGTGGACGTGGCCGCCGGCCGCATCGTCATCGATCCGCCCGCCGGCCTCCTGCCGGAGGGGGAAGCATGACGGGCGGGATGGCGGACGGGTCCGGGCCCTCCCTGCGGATCACCATCCTCACCGCCTTTCCCGCCTGGCTCGTGCCGCCCCTCACCGAGGGCGTGCTGGGCCGGGCGGCCAGGGCGGGCGCGCTGGCCGTGGAGGTGCGCGACCTAAGGGCGTACGCCCACGACCGCCACCGCACCCTGGACGACGAGCCGTTCGGCATGGGGGCGGGGATGCTCCTCATGGCGCCGCCCGTGTTGGAGGCTCTGGACGCGGTGGCGCCGCGGGGCGAGGCGGTGCGGGTGCTGCTTGCGCCCGATGGCGAGCCCTTCCGCCAGGAGATGGCGCGGCGATGGGCGGAGGCGGGCCACCTCGTGCTGGTGTGCGGGCGGTACGAGGGCGTCGACGAACGCGTGCGCCGGCACGTGGACCGGGTGGTGAGCCTGGGCGACTTCGTCCTCATGGGGGGCGAGGCGGCGGCCTGGGCGGTGGTCGAGGCGGTCGCTCGTCTGGTGCCGGGCGTGGTGGAGGCGCGCTCGCTGGCGGAGGAGAGCTTCGACGCCTCCCTTCTCGAGGCGCCCCAGTACACCCGCCCGGCCCTGGTGCGGTGGGCGGGGGAGGAGGCGGCCGTGCCGGCCGTGCTGCGGGGAGGGGACCACGCCGCCCAGGCCCGGGCCCGCCGCCGCGCCGCTCTGGCGCGCACCCTGGTACGGCGCCCGGACCTCCTCGAAGGGTACGAGGCGCGTCCGGAGGACAGCGCCCTTTGGGGCGAGATCCTCGTGGCCGCGGCCACGTGGGCGGCGCCGGGCGTCGACTGGGCGGACCGCATGCTATACTGATCGAGCGGCTGAGCGCGGAAGGGGAGTGGGTCGTGGACCTGATCGGCGAGCTGGAACGGGAGATGGCGCGCACGGACCTGCCCGATTTCGGGCCAGGCGACACGGTCCGCGTCCACGTGCGGGTGCGCGAGGGCAACCGCGAGCGCATCCAACCGTTCGAGGGCGTGGTCATCGGGCGGCGGGGCGGCGGGGCGCGCGCGTCGTTTACCGTGCGCCGCGTGGCCTACGGCGTGGGTGTGGAACGGGTCTTCCCCGTCGCCTCGCCGGCCGTGGAGCGGGTGGAGGTGGTGCGGCGCGGGCGGGTGCGGCGCGCCAAGCTGTACTACTTGCGCAAGCTCTCGGGCAAGGCGGCGCGCGTCAAGGAGCGCCGCGATTGACGCAGCCTGCGGACCGCAAGGGGACGGCGGCGCCGGCGCGGACGCAGGGCGCGGCGGCGGGCCTGCGCGACCTCATCGGCACCATCCTGGTCGCGGTGGCGCTGGCTTTGTTCGTGCGCACGTTTGTGGTGGAGTCGTACGTCGTGCAGGGCGTCTCCATGTTGCCCACGTTCGTCAACGGCGAGCACGTGCTCGTCAACAAGCTGGCGTACGTGTTCGCGCCGCCCCGCACGGGTCAGGTGATCGTCTTCCGACCGCCCATCCCGGGCGCCAAAGAGGACTACATCAAGCGGGTCATCGCCACCGGTGGCGAGACGGTGGGGATCCGCAACGGCCAGGTGTACGTGAACGGCCGCCGCATCCCCCAACCGTACATCGAGTATTGGGACCCCTCGAGCTTCCACACCGTCCGGGTGCCGCCCGGGGACGTGTTCGTGCTGGGCGACAACCGCCCCGACAGCTACGACAGCCGCTACTTCGGCATGGTGCCGGTGAAGAGCATCACCGGCCAGGCGGTGTTCGCCTTCTGGCCCCTGGACCGCCTGGGCGCGGTGGGGCAACCCGAGCGCGGGGCCCGCGGCTACAAGGCCTGAGGGCCCCGACCGCGTTCGGGGGCGCAGGGCGTGCCGGGAAGCGGCGTGGGGGCGACCGAGAGGGGGCACACCGGGCCGGACGCCGGGCTGCGGGTGCGCCCCTCCCGTGCCGGTGCATGGGCGGGCGTCGCCCTTGTGCTCGCCTTCCTGCTGGCGCTTAGGGCGTTCGTCCTGGCGCCGTTCGTGGTTCGCGGGGAGTCGATGTCGCCCACGCTCGCGGGTGGCGAAGAGGTCTTGGTGGACAAGCTCGCCTACGTGCTCTCCTCTCCCCGGCCTGGGCAGATCGTGGTCTTCCGCCCTCCGCTCCCAGGCGCCCGGGTCGACTACGTGAAGCGGGTGGTGGCGGTCGGGGGGGAGACGGTGGGGATGGTGCGGGGCCGCCTGTACGTGAACGGGCGCCCGGTACGGGAGCCGTACGTGCGCCGGCGCGGCGCCGCCAGCTATCCCACGGTCCTTGTGCCCCCGGGCGACGTGTTTGTCTTGGGCGACGACCGGCCCGTCAGCCTCGACAGCCGCTACTTCGGCCCCGTCCCGGTGCGGGACATCGTGGGCCAGGTGGTGTTGGGCCTGTGGCCGGCCCGGCGCCTGGGACCTGTGGGAGCGGCGGGAGGCACCGGAGGTGGCTGAGACCGGGCGGGAGGGGGAGCGGCAGCGGGCGCGCACCCGTCGCCTGCGCCTGGAGGCGGCGTTGCGCCGGGCCAACGCGCTCATCGAGGTGGTGGACGCCCGCGCCCCCGCCGCCAGCCGCAGCCCCCTCATGGCGCGCGGCCGGTTCGCTGCCCGGCCGCGAGTGGTGGTGCTGGCCCGCGCCGACTTGGCCCGGCCGGAGGTCACCCGCCTGTGGCTGGAACACCTCGGGGCGGCGGGCACGCCCGCGCTGGCCGCGGACGCGCGCGCGGGGCGGGGGACGGCCGCTGTGCTCTCCGCTCTGCGCCGGCTGCGCCCGGCGGCGGAGGTGCGGGCCATGGTCGTGGGCCTGCCGAATCTAGGCAAGTCCTCCCTCGTGAACCGCCTGGCGGGTACGGCCCGGGCGGCCACGGGCGACCGCCCCGGCGTGACGGTGGGCGAGCAGTGGGTGCGCGCCCGGCCGTGGCTGCTCCTCTTGGACGAGCCCGGCGTACTGCCGGCGGGGGGCTCGCCCCTGCTCGCTGCCCTCGGCTGCCTCGCCGAGGGGGAGTACGATCCCGAAGAGGCGTTCGCCGCCCTATGGAGCGTGGATGAGGTGCGTGCCGTCCTGGGCCGGCGCTGGCCCGGGGCGGGCGAGGCGCCGACGGCGGCGCAGGCCCTCGAGGCGTGTGCGCGCGCCCTGGGAGCGGTCGCCTCCGGGGGGCGATGGGACGGGCGGCGGGCGGCGCGCCAGGTGCTCGGCCTCTTCCGGTCCGGCCGCCTGGGGCGCCTGAGCCTGGAGCTACCCCCGTCCGGGGGGGAAGAGCCGTGAGGGCGTCGGGCGATGACCGCCTGGCGGAGGCGGTGGAGGAGCGGGTGCGGCGGCGGTACGGGCCGCTCGTGGCCGGGGTGGACGAGGCGGGGCGCGGTCCGCTGGCCGGCCCGCTGGTGGTGGCGGCGGTGGTGCTCCCGCCCGGCCTTCCAGGGCTCGGCGCCCTCGCAGACTCCAAGGCGCTTGCGGCTGGGGAGCGGGAGCGGCTGGCGCGGTGGGTGCGGGCTGTTGCCGTGGCCTGGGCGGTGTGGCGCGTGGGGCCGAGGGCGATCGATCGCGACGGCGTCGGCGCGGCGGTGCGACGGGGCATGGCGGGGGCGGTGGCGGCGCTGGCGGTGCGACCCCACGCCGTCCTGGTCGACGGGCCGTGGGCGCCGCCCTTGACGGGGGCGGCGGGCCTGCCGGTAGTGGACGGGGACCGCCTGTGCGCCGGCGTCATGGCCGCGTCGATCCTGGCCAAGACGGCGCGCGACCGGGAGATGCGGCGTTGGGGCGCTCGCCTTCCGGGATGGGGGTTCGAGGAGCACAAGGGATACGCCACGGCCGAGCACCGGCGCCGCCTCGAGGCGTTGGGCCCCAGCCCCATCCACCGGCGGAGCTTCTTGGCCGGCTGGGGCGCCGGGGGAGACGGCGAAGGCCCGCCTCCGGGCGGGGGCGGGCCGGGCGCAGGCGGCGTCTAGGGCGCGAACGACTTGGCGCCGAGGAAGGTGGCCTGCCAGTACGGGTTGTTCAAGCTGTCCACGCGTACGCTCTGCCCTGGGGCGGGGGCGTGGATGAACTCGCCGTTGCCGATGTAGATGCCGTCATGGGAGATGCCACCGGTGGTGTCGAAGAAGACCACGTCGCCCGGCTGCAGGTCGCCGCGCGGCACGGGCCGGCCGGCGTAAAACTGGTCCGTCGCGTCCCTCGGCACGCGCACCCCCACGAGGTTGAGCACGTACCACACCAGCCCCGAGCAGTCGAACCCGCTCGGGCTCGAGCCGCCGTACACGTAGGGCACGCCCAAAAAGCGCCGCGCCTCGGCGACGACGCGGTCGCCGAACGAGAGGGCGGCCTGGGCCGCGGCCGCCGTTGACGGCATCTGGAGGAGCTGGCCGATCTGCAGGTCGGCCGGGTTTACGCCCGGGTTCACCTGCACCAACGCGGCGAGGGAGACCCCGAGGCGGGCGGCGATGGAGGAGAGCGTGTCGCCCGCCTGCACGCGGTAGTACGAGGGCGAGGAGGCTGGGACGGCGGCGGACGTCGCATGCGGGCGGGCGGCCGACAGGGCGCGGGGCGCCGCCTGCGGCCCGAGGCGCAGCCGTTGGCCTATCTGGAGAACGGAGTCGGGCCCGAGGCCGTTGAGGGCATACAGACGGCTGAGCGGCACCCCCGTCCTTTGGGCGATGCCGCTCAGCGTGTCGCCGGGCCGGACGACGTAGACGGCGCCGGATCCCGTCGTCGAACGTGCCGGCGCCGCCGGTGCGGCGGCGCCGGGGATCGTGAGGCGCTGGCCGATCTGAAGGAGGCTCGTGGGTCCAAGCCCGTTGGCCCGCTCGAGGGCGGCGAGGGAGACGCCGAGGCGGGCGGCGATGGCGCTCAGGGTGTCGCCCGCGCGCACCACGTAGACGCTGCCGCCCCGGCCCGCGGTCTCGCTGCCGCGGGGCGCCGGGAGGTGGAGGACCTCCCCGATGCGCAGGACGGAGGCGGGGCCCAGTCCGTTGAGGCGCTCGAGGGCGGTGAGCGACAGGCCGAAGCGGGCGGCGATCGCGCTGAGCGTGTCGCCGGCCCGCACCGTGTACGTGGACGGCGGGGCCGCGGCGGCGGGCGCCGCGCCGGCGGCGGTCAACCCGAGAGCGAGGCAGCAGGCGGCGAAGGCGGCCTTGGGCGGCAATCGACACCCTCCCCATCGTTGTCACGCAGGCGATGGCAGGGACGGGAAGGCGGCAACCTGCAACTTGTCCTATGGGTGTCAGTGTACCGACGGGAATCGACGGTCGTCATGGGATCAGACGGCGTGCCTGCGGACACGAGGGCATTACGGCGACAACTTGCTACGAATTTCGCCGGTTGGCACACGCTGGCGCTTCCCGCACATTCTTCCGCCCGCCCGTCGGCGCCTTTGGCCCCTTGCCTGGCTTTGTTAGAATGGGTGCCTGAGTGCGGGGCGTAGGGGGGATGGCCGCTTGGCGCGTCCGCTCATCATCGTGGAGTCGCCGGCCAAGGCGAGGACCCTGGAACGGTTTCTGGGCCGGCGGTTTACGATTCGAGCGTCCAAGGGGCACCTGAGGGATCTGCCCAAGAGCCAGCTCGGGGTCGACGTGGAGCACGGCTTCACGCCCAAGTACATCACCATCCGCGGCAAGGGCGAGACGCTGAAGGAACTGCGCGAGTCGGCGCGCAAGGCGAGCCGCGTCTACCTCGCCACCGATCCCGATCGCGAAGGGGAGGCGATCTCCTGGCACCTGGCCCAGGTGCTCGGGATCCCCGAGGACAGCCCGGTGCGCATCGTCTTCCACGAGGTGACCCCGGAGGCCGTGAACGAGGCCCTGCGCCAACCCCGGCCCATCGACGCCGACCTCGTGGAGGCGCAGAAGGCGAGGCGCATCCTCGACCGGCTCGTGGGGTACGAGCTGTCGCCGCTCCTGTGGCGCAAGGTGCGGCGCGGGCTGAGCGCCGGCCGGGTGCAGTCGGCGGCCCTGCGCCTGATCGTGGGGCGGGAGGAGGAGATCGCCGCCTTCACCCCGCGGGCCTACTACACCGTCTCGGCCGTGTGCGAAGCGGGCGGAGCAGAGTTTGCCGCCGCCTACGCGGGGGAGGGCGGCGGCAGCGGGCCGCTGGAGCTCGACGACCGGGAGCGGGCCGAGGAGGTGGCGGCGCGCCTGGTCGCCGCCGGCGAGGGAGAGGTGGCCGAGGTGCGGGAACGCCAGCGCCGCCGCCGCCCTGCGCCTCCGTTCACCACGAGTACCCTGCAGCAGGAGGCGAGCCGACGCCTGGGCTTCTCGGTCCGCCGCACGATGTCGGTGGTGCAGCAGCTGTACGAGGGCGAGGAGGTACCGGGCGAGGGCCGGGTCGGACTCGTGACGTACATCCGCACCGACTCGTCGCGCGTCGCCGAACCGGCGCGGCGGGAGGCGGAGGCGTTCATCCGCGCCACCTGGGGCGAGGCGATGGCGGCAGGGGGAGGACGGCGGGTGAAGGATGCCCCCCAGAGCCAGGGGGCGCACGAGGCCATCCGTCCCACCTCGGTCGCCCGGCGGCCCGAGGACCTGCGGGCGGTCCTGCGCCCCGACGCGTACAAGCTGTACCGCCTCATCTGGGAGCGCTTCGTGGCCAGCCAGATGGCGGACGCCCGCTACAACGTGCGCACGGTGCTCGTGCGCGCCGCCGGGGCGGAACTGTACGCCACGGCCTCCGAGCTGGTCTTCCCCGGCTTCCTCACCTTGTACGAGGAGGCGAGGGAGGAGGGCGTGTCGGCGGAGGACGGCGTCGGCCACCTCCCGCCTCTACGCCAAGGGGATCGGGTGCGGATCGTGGCCGCTGAGGCGCGCGAGCATTGGACGCAGCCGCCGCCCCGCTTCAACGAGGCGACCCTGGTGAAGACGCTGGAGGAGCTGGGCATCGGCCGGCCCAGCACGTACGCGCCGATCATCGAGACGCTGGAGGGGCGCGGGTACGTGGCCAAGCGGGAGCGCAGGCTGGTGCCGACGGAGCTCGGGCGCCTGGTCGACGCCATGTTGCGCGAGCACTTCCCCCACATCGTCGACCCGGAGTTCACGGCCGCCATGGAGAGCGCGCTCGACCGGGTGGAGCGAGGGTCGGAGGCGTCGGAGCGCCTCCTGGGCGACTTCTACCGCGACTTCCACGCCGATGTGGCCCGCGCCGACGAGGCGATCGGGCGGGTGGAGCTGCCGGAGGAGGTGACGGATGTGTCCTGCCCGGAGTGCGGCCGGCCCATGGCCGTCAAGCACGGGCGCTACGGGCGCTTCCTCGCCTGCACCGGCTTCCCCGAATGCCGCGGATCGCTTCCGTATCAAGAGACGACGGGGGCGCGCTGCCCCCTGTGCGGGCGGGAGGTGGTCGCCCGGCGTACGCGCCGCGGGCGCACGTTCTACGGCTGCACCGGCTACCCCGCGTGCACCTTCACCACCTGGAACCGGCCGGCGGGCCGCGACTGCCCGCGCTGCGGCGCCTTCCTCGTGGTGCGGAGGCGGCGCGGCGGCGAGGTCCTGCGCTGCGTGCGGGAGGAGTGCGGCTACGAGGAGGCGGCCGGGGAGGCGGAGTCGGCGCCGGCGGAAGGCGGGCGGGGCGCATGAGGGTGGCCGTGGTGGGCGGCGGCTTCGCCGGCGTGGAGGCGGCGATGGTGCTGGCCAGGGGCGGGGTCGACGTCGACCTGTGGGAGATGCGGCCTGCGGTGCGCAGCCCCGCCCACCAGGGCGGCGACCTGGCCGAGATCGTCTGCTCCAACTCGTTCGGCGGGGACACCTTGGCCAGCGCCGCCGGGGTCCTCAAGGCGGAGATGCGCGCCCTCGGCTCGGTCGTGCTCGAGGCGGCGGCGGGCACGGCGGTGCCGGCGGGCAGCGCCCTGGCCGTGGACCGGGAGGCGTTCGCCGCCGCGGTCACCGCCCGCGTGGCGCAGGAGGGGCGCATCCGCATCGTGCGCGCGGAGGCCACCGAGCCGCCGGCAGAGGTGACGGTGCTGGCCGCCGGACCGCTGCCGGGGGAGGCGCTGGCGGACTGGCTAAGGGAACGGGTGGGGGGCTTCCTCGCCTTCTACGACGCCGCCTCCCCCATCGTCATCCGCGAGACCGTGGACATGTCGCGTGCCTACCTGGGGAGCCGGTACGGGCGCGAAGGGGAAGGGGACTACGTCAACTGCCCCCTCACGGAGGAGGAGTACGACGCCTTCTGGCAGGCGCTTGTGACGGCCGAGCGCACCGTGCTCCGGGGGTTCGAGCAGGGCGCGTACTTCGAGTCCTGCCTGCCTGTGGAGGTGATCGCGGAGCGGGGGCGCGACACGCTGCGCTTCGGGCCGATGCGGCCGGTGGGGCTGCGCGATCCGCGCACCGGCCGGCTGCCCTACGCGGTGGTGCAGCTGCGCCAGGACGACGCGGCGGGGGAGCTCATGAACCTCGTGGGGTTCCAGACGGGGCTTCGGTGGCGGGAGCAGAAGCGCGTCTTCCGGATGGTGGGGGCCCTCGCCCAGGCCGAGTTCGCGCGTTATGGCGTCATGCACAAGAACGCCTTCGTGTGCGCGCCCCGCGTGCTCGGGCCGGACACGGCCCTCATCGGCCATGACGGCGTCTACGTGACCGGCCAGATGGCGGGTGTGGAGGGGTACATGGAGAGCGCCGCCCTCGGCATCTACACGGGCCACCAGGTGCTGCGGCGCCTACGCGGCCTGCCGCCTCTGCCGCCGCCGCGCGACAGCATGCTGGGCGCGCTCGTGCACTATCTGGGCCACGCAGACCCCGACGGGTTTCAGCCCATGAACGCCAACTTCGGCCTGCTGCCGCCCCCCTCGGGGCGCGCGAAGGGGCGCGCCGAGCGCAAGGCGGTGCAGGCGGCGCGCGCCCTGGAGGCGATCGGGCGCTACCGGGACGCGCTGGCTGGGGGCGCGCGATCGCTTGTGGTAGAATTCTGACATGGGGCGATCCGGGTCGCGGGCGCAGGGCGGTGACGGCGAGGTGCCCGGGGCGCGGAGCGATCCGGCGCGCCTGGAAGCGATGGCGGCGTACGAGGACGAGCTTCGGGTGCGGGGGCGGAGCGAGCGCACGCTTGCCGCGTACCTGGGCGACCTGAGGCGCCTGGAGGCCGATCTGCCCGACGGGCTCGGCTGGGCCGAGGTGGAGCCGCGCCACCTGCGCGCCCACTTAGCGGCCCGGCTGGCGGCCGGGGCCGGTCGGCGCACGCAGGCGCGCGCCCTGTCGGCGATGCGTGGGTTCTTCCGCTTCCTGCGCCGCACGGGCCGCATCTCCGCCGACCCTTGCGCCGCCCTGCGATCGCCCCGGTTGGGCAGGCGCCTGCCCCAGGTGCTGTCCGTGCGCGAGGCGGCGGAGGGGGTGGAGCGCCCGCCCGCCGACTCGCCCCTGGGTCTGCGGGATCGGGCCCTCCTGGAGCTCATCTACGCCAGCGGCCTGCGCGTATCCGAGGCGGCGGGCTTGACGTTGGACGCGGTCGACACGGCGCGGCGGGAGGTGCGCGTGATGGGCAAGGGCGGGCGCGAGCGCATCGTCCCCCTTGGCGGGGCGGCGGCGCGGGCGCTCGACCGGTATCTGGCCGAAGCCCGCCCCCGGCTGGCCGGGGACGGCGCCGACGCGGCCGACAGGCATGTGTTTCTCAGCCGGCGGGGCGCGCCCCTCGGGGTGCGGGACATGCGCCGCCGGGTGGTACGCTGGCTGGGGCGGCCCGGAAGGCGCATCGGTCCGCACACCCTGCGCCACGCCTTCGCCACCCATCTGTTGGAGGGGGGGGCCGACCTCAGGGCCGTGCAGGAGATGCTGGGCCATGCCAGCCTGTCGACCACCCAGATCTACACCCATGTGTCGCGCGCCCATCTGAAGGCGGTGCATGCGCGCGCCCATCCGCGGGCGGGCCGAGCGAGAGGGGGGGAGGGGGACGGCGGCGGGCGAGGGGCGCCTTAGCGCCACCACCGTGCTCGGCGTGCTGCGCGACGGCGTGCTCGCCATGGCGGGCGACGGGCAGGTCACACAGGGCGGCGCCACCGTGCTCAAGCACGGGGCGCACAAGGTGCGGGCCATCCACCACGGGCGGGTGCTGGCCGGGTTCGCGGGCGGCGTCGCCGACGCCTTCGCGCTGTTCGAGGCGTTCGAGGAGCGTCTGGCCAGCCGGCACGGCGACCTCGAGAGGGCGGCGGTGGAGCTGGCGCGGGACTGGCGCTCCGACCGGCGCCTGAGGCGCCTGGAGGCGATGCTCCTGGTAGGGGACACGCGCCAGCTCCTCCTCGTGGCGGGGACGGGGGAGGTCGTGAGCCCCGACGACGGCGTCCTGGCGATCGGCAGCGGCGGTCCCTACGCCTTGTCCGCCGCGCGTGCCCTCCTTCGGCACACGGACATGGCGGCGCCGGAGGTGGCCCGCGCCGCCCTCCAGGTGGCCTCGGAGGTGTGCGTGTTCACGAACGATCGAATCGACGTGCTCACCCTGTCGGAGGCGGACGAGGGAGGGGCAAGGGGATGAGCCCTGGCGGGCTGGGGGCGGCGCGGGAGGCAGAGTGGACGCCGCGTCGCATCGTGGCCGAGCTGGACCGGTACATCGTCGGCCAGCAGGAGGCCAAGCGGGCCGTGGCCGTGGCCCTGCGCAGCCGCTTGCGCCGGCGGCTCCTCCCCCCCGACCTGGCGGAGGAGGTGACGCCGAAGAACATCCTCATGATGGGGCCCACCGGTGTGGGCAAGACGGAGATCGCCCGCCGACTGGCCCGGCTCACCGCCGCTCCCTTCGTCAAGGTCGAGGCGACGCGCTTCACGGAGGTGGGATACGTGGGCCGGGACGTGGAGAGCATCGTGCGCGACCTGGCGGAGGCCGCCTACCAGCTCGTGCGGGCGGAACGGGCGGCGGCGGTGCGGGAGAAGGCGCAGGATGTGGCGGACGCCCGCATCGTGAACCTGCTTCTCAACCCTCTGCCGCCCGTGCGGGAGGAGCCGGGTCCGTTCGCCCACCTGTTCGGCGCCGCCGCGCCCGAGCCGCCGCCTCCCCCCTCTGCAGCGGACGGCGGCCGCCGGGCCGAGTACTTGGCGCGCCTAAGGGCGGGGGAGCTCGACAGTTGGCCGGTGGAGGTGGAGGTGGAGAGCCGCCCCGCCGCCATCCCCATCCCAGGCCTGGCCGGAGGGACCGCGGGGGAGTCGGTGGCCGACGCCCTGCGGGGGCTTCTGCCGCGCCGACGCGAGCGCCGCCACCTCACGGTGGCGGAGGCGCGGCCGCTCCTCGTGCAGGAGGAGATCGACCGCCAGATCGACCCCGAGGGGGTGGCCCGGGAGGCGGTGCGGCGGGCGGAGGACGAGGGTATTGTGTTCCTGGACGAGGTAGACAAGATCGCCCGCCCGCACGGCTCCATCGCCCTGGCGGACGTGTCGCGCGAGGGCGTGCAGCGCGACCTGTTGCCCATCGTGGAGGGTACGACGGTGGCCACACGCTACGGCCCCGTGCGCACCGACCACGTGTTGTTCATCGCCGCCGGCGCCTTTCACGGCGTAAGCCCCTCGGACCTCATCCCCGAGCTGCAGGGGCGCTTTCCCATCCGGGTCGAGCTGGCGTCGCTCAAGGCGGCGGAGTTCGAGCGCATCCTCACGGAGCCCGAGAACGCCCTCACCCGGCAGTACCAGGCGCTTCTGGCGACGGACGGGGTAGACCTCACCTTCCTCCCCGACGGCGTGGTGGCGCTGGCCCGGTACGCGGAGCTTCTCAACGAGCGTATGGAGGACATCGGTGCCCGCCGCCTGCACACTCTGTTGGAGCGCGTGCTCGAGCGCGCCTCGTTCAACGCCCCTGAGGAGGGCGGCGAGGTGCGCGTCGACGCGGCGTACGTGGAGGCGGCGCTGGCGGGCGTGGTCGAGGACCGCAATCTGGCGCGGTACATCCTGTAGGGACATCCTGGAACGGAAGGGATCGCGCCGGCGGCGGACGAGAGAAGGAGGACGTTGGGTGTTGACCATGACCCTCACGGAGCGGGCGCGCACGATCAACCGCCTGCTACAGCACACCGGCACCAAGCCGGTCGACTTCGACGAGATGGCGCGCGTCCTGTCCGACGTGATTGCCGCCAACGTGTTCGTGATCGCGCGCACCGGGCACATGTTGGGCTACCGCGTGACGCCCGACTTCGCGTGCGACATGGGCGAGGGCGGCGTCGTCAGCGTGGGGGGCGTGGGCGAGCGGTTCAACCGCAACCTGCTCGACGTCGAGGAGGAGCGGGCGAACGAGATGGTGGCCGACGCCGTGTGCGTGTTCGACGACGGCCGACGCTGCCCACTGACCGACAAGGTGATGACGGTCATCCCGGTGGTGGGCGGTGGTCAGCGCCTGGGCACGCTCCTGCTCACGCGCCGGGAGCGGCCGTTCGATGAAGAGGACCTCGTCCTGGCGGAATGGGGTGCCACGGTCGTCGGCATGGAGATCCTTCGCGCCACCGCCATGGAGATTGAAGCCGAGGCGCGGGAGAAGGCTGCGGTACAGATCGCCATCGGCACCCTGTCGTTCTCCGAGCTCGAGGCCATGCAGCACATCCTGCGCGAACTGGACGGGCGAGAGGGCCTTCTCGTCGCCAGCCGGATCGCCGACCGCATCGGCATCACGCGATCGGTCATCGTCAACGCCCTGCGGAAGTTCGAGAGCGCGGGTGTCATCGACTCGCGCTCCCTGGGGATGAAGGGCACCTACATCCGCATCCTCAACGACCATCTCCTGCCCGAGCTGGAGCGCTTGCGCAACGGCGCCTGACCCGGCGTCGGAAGGGGCGCGCTAGGACCGGGCGGGGAGGGTACGCACCAGGCCGGGTGCCATGTGGGTACCGCCCACGGCGGCGCAGGGGGCGACGTAGCAGCCGGGGCCGAGGATCGTCCCGGGGTTGAGGACGCTGTTGCAGCCGGTCTGGACGCCTTCGCCCAGCAGCGCGCCCAGCTTGTGCGTGCCGGTGGCCGTGCGCCTCCCCTCCCAGGAGATCTTCACCTCCCGACCGTCCAGGCGGAGGTTGCTCAGCTTGGTCCCCGCCCCCAGGTTCACCCCGGGACCGAGGATGGAGTCGCCGACGTAGGCGAAGTGCGGCGCCTTGGCGTCGCCCAGGAGGATGGCGTTCTTCACCTCGGAGGCGTGGCCCACGAGGGAGCCGGCGCCCAGGTAGACCGGGCCCCGCACGTAGGCGTGGCTTCGCACCACGGCCCCGGGGCGGAGCACGATCCATTCGCCCACCAGCACGGCGCCCGGCTCGATGCGGCAGCCGTCGCCGACCAGCACGCGGCGGGCGGCGATGTGCACGCCGTCGAGGACGGCGTCGCGTCCGATCACCACCTCTTCCCCGTCTCGCGCGTCGGCCGGCCAGAGGGCGGCCAGCCGGGCCTGGAGGTCGGCCAACGCCTGCCAGGGCGCGTCGGCGGGCAGGAGGTCGCGCTCGACGGGGTCCAGGTTGGGCCACAGGCGGTCGCGCATGCGGTGCCCCCCTCGTCGTATCGGCCGCGCCCGGCCGGCGGCACGGGCGCGGCCGGCGGGCGCCCCCACCATCCTAGCGGGCGCATGGGCCGGCGTCAGCAGGGCCGCGGGCCCTGTCGGCCCGCGGCCCCCACCCGCGCCCAGGCGGCCTGTCTCAGCCGGTGCGCCCCGTAGGCCGGCCGGTGGGCGTCCCCGTGCCGGTGCCTGGACGCATCGGCCGTCCCATCACCGTACCGCCCTTGGGCACGTTGCCCGTGAGCCGTCCCAGAGCCGTCCAATACTGGGCGTTGTCGTAGCCCAGGCGCCAGATGGCGATGCCGGACAGGTGGTTGGCCTTGGCCAGGGCCACCTTCTCGCCCAGCGAACGCGTTCCCTCGTACCACACGATGTGGCGCTGGCCGTTCTTCGTGTAGGTGAAGTGGTACTCGCCCGCCGCGGCGTCCCAGATGGGGCGTACACCCATCTGCTGCACCTGGGCGTAGCCGACGGTGGCCGCCTTGGTGCTGCCCTCCACCCAGTCGTAGCCGTAGTTCGCGACGCCGAGGAGGATCTGCCCCGGCTTGAGGCCCACGGCTAGGGCATGCCGCACCGCCTGCCGCACCCACGGCATGGGGGCCACGGGTCCCGGCGGGGAGCCGTCGGCGTGGCGGTCGTATGCCATGAGGACCACTTGGTCCGCCGCCTTGCCCAGCGCCGCTTCGTCGTAGGCGCCGTGCATGGCGGTGGCCTGCCGGGTGGGGATGACGTCCACCGTGACGCGCTTGCCCATGGCGTGGAGTCGGGCGGCCAGGGCGGTGACGAAGGAGCTCAGGCCGCTGCGCACGGCCGGCGTGGCGGCGAGACCCTGGAAGTCGACCGAGGCGCCGTCGTAGTGGTTCGCGCGGACGATGGCGGCGATGTTGGCCACCGCGCGCCTGCGGGCGGCGGCGTCGGTGAGGACGGCGGAGCTGCTCTTGGCGTTGTTGAACAGGGGCATGAGCGGCACGCCGTGGCGGTGCGCCCATGCCTCCGTCTCCGCCGCCTTCATGGCGGTCACGCTGCCGTCAGGTTGGACGGAGTACCAGAACGGCGCCACCTCGCTCACGAGGTGGGGGACCTGGCTGACGGCCTCGAACGAGGCGTGGCGGGCGTTGACGGCGAAGCCGACCACGTGGAGCGGCTGAGCCGGCAGGCCGGGGGCGCCCCGGGCCGCGGGAGCGGCCGCCCGCGGCGCCCTGCCCTTGGGCAGCCCCTTCGGCGCCGTGGGCCGGCGCATCGGCGTGCCGGTGGCGCCGCAGCCCGCCATCGCGGCGCCGAGGCCGGTGCACAGAAGCAGGGTAAGGAACCATCGGCCGGGGCTTGTCATGTTTGCGCCCTCCCTCATACGCGCATGGCGTTTCGGAGATCGGGCGTAGTCTCCCCCGGCGGCGCCCGTCGCTTCCACGCGCCGGCGCCGACACGTCGACACGCCGACGCAGGCGCGTCGGCGGCGGTGGGCGGAAGTCCCTAGCTTCTTCCCGAGACGGCGGCGGGGGCGGCGACCCTGGGTTGGGTGCGCGAGCGCACCTGGCCGCGGTCGGCGATGAGGACGCTCAGCGCCAGCCAGGGGTAGATGGTGAGGACGAGCTCCTCCCAGGCGTTTTCGGTGGCTCCTAGGATGGCCGTGGCCACGAACAGCGTGAGGACGAAGCGGCGGTCGAACGGATCGGTGCGGGCGCGCAGGATGGCGGCGAAGACGGCTACCGCAAGAAGGGCGAACAGGAGCGTCCCGGGCACGCCGGTCTCCACCAGCACGACCAGGTACTGGTTGTCCGCGTAGAAGCTGCGCGGAAGGCCAGGTAGGTTGTGGTGGAAGGCCTTGGCGCCGGCGCTTCCGAACGTGCCCAGGCCGGTGCCGAAGGGGTGGTGGCGGATGAGGTGCAGCCCCACCAGGAGGTTGTGCAGGCGACCGGCGCGCAGGGACTGGTGGAAGTAGGCGGCGGTCAGGATGGCGGTGGGCCGCCCCGCCGTGCGGCCGCGGGCGCCGGGTCGCGGCCCGCCGTGCCCCTGCGGCTTCCGGGTGCCGCCGTGCCCCGCGCGTGCGGACGGCGGATGGTGGGGTGCGGCGGCGACGGCGATGCGTGTGCCGGCAGCCACCGTGCGCTCTCGCGCCCCCGGGATGAGGGCCACGGCCACGGCCATGGCGACCACGGTCGCGGCGATGCCCGTCCGCTCCCACCGGGCGCGTCGGCCGTAGGCGAACATGACCGCCGCCACGGCGGTGATCAGGTAGGCGCTGCGGGAGAACGAGAGCACGACCATCGCGGCGTAGAAGGCGGCGGCAGGGACGGCGAGCCAGCGCGGCCGCAGGGCGCCGGCCCGCGCCAGGTCGTACGTCATGACCAGGGCGAAGAAACCGAGCTCGCCGAACACGTTGGGGTTGTCGAGCCAGCCGTACGGCCTGCCGGCATTCACCCCGCTCACGTGGAGCTGGCCGAGGAGGGAGGCGGGCAGGAGGAGGGGATGGCCGAGGACGAACGTCTGGAGCATGGCCTGGACGCCGACGATGGCGACGCTGGCCAGGGCGAAGGGGGAGACGCTGCGCCACCAGGCGGCGTCGAGGCCATCCTGATGCCGCCGCAGCCGGCGCACGGCGGCGTAGAGGAGGACGAACAGGAGGAGGTCGCGCGCCTCGAGTACCGCGCCGCCCAGATGTTGGTGGGCGTGGACCGTGGCCGCGAGACCCCAGGCGCCAAAGAGGAGCGCCAGCCACTCCACCGGGTCGAGGGGCAGGATGTCGTCCGGGTAGAGCCAGAGCACGCGCGCCACGAGGGCGAGCACGGCCACGTCCGCGAGGAAGCGCACGGGCACAGGCGTGATGGCCTCCACCAGGACGCGCAGGGGCAGGTAGAAGAGCAGGAAGGCGACGGCCGCGCGGGGTTGCCATGCCAGCACCGCGGCGGCCGCGAGGGCGGCGAGCGCGAGGGCGTCGCGCGCCCCGTGCGGCAGGGGAGACGCGGCGCCCGCCAGGGCGAGGGCGAGGACCCCAAGGGCCGTGTACGTCGACCGTCCGTTCGACAAGGGCTTGGCCTCCCGCACCCCAGATCCGAGCCCGCCGCCGCAACGCGTTGCGCTTTCCGACGCCGGTTGCGGGCGCTGTCCTGCCTCCTTTCGAGTTTTCTGTCCAGGCTCCTGCTGCGCCCGGGGGACCGCTCGGGGGCGCAAATTGGCGCCCCAGGGGGCGCGTGGTATAATCCCCCGGGACATCACGCACGGTGCCCGGACCCACGGGGGGAGCCGGCGGCTTCGCCGCCGGTCCTCGTGGCGATGAAGGGGCCGGTGGCCATCCAACGTTCCGGAGGAGGACGATCCTTGGCGTACATTTCGATGAAGCAACTGCTGGAGGCCGGGGTACATTTTGGTCACCAGACCCGCCGTTGGAATCCCAAGATGCGCGAATACATCTTCACGGAGCGCAACGGCATCTACATCATCGATCTGCAAAAGACCGTGCGGAAGGTGGGCGAAGCCTACGAGTTCGTGCGGCAGACCGTGAGCGACGGCGGGCGGGTGCTGTTTGTCGGGACCAAGAAGCAGGCGCAGGAGACCATCCGCGAGGAGGCGCTGCGCGCGGGTGAGTTCTACGTCAACCAGCGGTGGCTGGGCGGGACGCTCACGAACTTCGAGACCATCCGCAAGCGCGAGGGACGCTTGATCGAACTCGAGGAGATGGAGGCGAGCGGCGAATTCGCGCGCCTACCGAAGAAGGAGGTCAGCCGCCTGCGCAACGAGCGCGAGCGGCTGGAGAAGTTCTTGGGCGGCATCAAGGGCATGCGGCGCCTGCCGGCCCTCATGTACGTGGTCGACCCCCGCAAGGAGCGCATCGCCGTCACGGAGGCCCGCAAGCTGGGTATCCCCATCGTGGCCATCGTGGACACGAACTGCGACCCGGAGGAGATCGACTACGTGATCCCGGGGAACGACGACGCCATCCGGGCGGTGCGCCTGATCACGAGCCGGATCGCGGACGCGGTGCTGGAGGGCAAGCAGGGCGAGCAGGTGGAGTCCGGCGCGGCGCCCGCCGAATGGGAGGCCACGGTGCCGGTCCAGTAAGGGAGGAGGCCGCCGGCAGGCGGCCGCTCGGTTCGGGGAGGGCGAAGGCGTGGCGGTCACGACCGAGATGGTGAAGGAACTGCGGGAGCGCACCGGTGCAGGCATGATGGACTGCAAGCGCGCCCTGGACGAGAGCGGGGGGGACATGGAGGCGGCCATCCGCCTGCTGCGCGAGCGCGGTAAGGCCCAGGCTGCCAAGAAGGCCGGACGCGCGGCGGGGGAGGGCGCCATCGTCTCCTACGTCCACGGCGGGCGCATCGGCGTATTGGTGGAGGTGAACTGCGAGACCGACTTCGTGGCCCGCAACGAAGCGTTCCAGTCGTTCGCCCACGAGGTGGCGATGCAGGTGGCGGCGTCCGCACCGCGCTATGTGGCGCGTGCCGACGTGCCGGCCCACGAGGTGGAGGCGGAGCGGGCCGTCCTGCGCGCCCAGGCCGAGGCGACGGGCAAGCCGCCGGCGGTGGTGGAGAGGATGGTGGACGGGCGGCTGGAGAAGTTCTTCGAGCGCGTCTGCCTCCTGGAGCAGGCCTACATCCGCGACCCGGAGCGCAAGGTGGGCGATCTCGTCACCGAGCTGGTGGCGCGCATCGGGGAAAACATCCGCGTGCGCCGGTTCGTGCGCTGGGAGTTGGGCGAGGCGGCGCCGGAGGCGGGGGCGGAAGGCGCGCCGGAGGCGGGGGCGGAGGCTGCGCAAGCAGGGGTCGGCAGGGCGTAGGAGGGTCGGCCAGTGGCGAGGTCGGAGGCGGCGGTGGAGGCCGAGGGCGAGAGGGCGCGCTACCGGCGCGTCGTCCTGAAGATCAGCGGTGAGGCCTTGGCGGGCGGGCAGGGGTTCGGCATCGATCCCGCCACGGTGGAGACGATCGCCGACGAGGTGGCGCAGGCCACGCGCCTGGGCGTGCAGATGGCGGTCGTGGTGGGGGGCGGCAACATCTGGCGCGGCAACGCCCCCGCCGCCAAGGGCATGGACCGGGCGACGGCCGACTACATGGGGATGCTGGGGACGATCATCAACGCCCTCGCCCTGCAGAGCGCTCTCGAAAAGCGCGGCGTCGAGACGCGTGTGCAGACGGCGATCGAGATGCGGGCGGTGGCCGAACCGTACATCCGGCGGCGCGCCATCCGCCACCTCGAGAAGGGGCGCGTGGTGATCTTCGCCGGCGGCACGGGCAACCCGTACTTCACCACCGACACGACGGCCGCGCTGCGGGCGGCGGAGATCGAGGCCGAAGCCATGCTCAAGGCGACGCAGGCCGAAGGCGTGTTCGACGCCGACCCGCGCGAGCACCCGGACGCCGTCATGTTCGAGGAGATCCCGTACATCGACGTCCTCCGGCGCGGCCTGCAGGTGATGGACGCCACGGCCACCTCGCTGTGCATGGACAACGCCATCCCCATCGTCGTGTTCGACCTGGGGGTGCCGGGCAACATCCTGCGCGTGTTGCGGGGCGAGGCCGTAGGCACCTTGGTGGGCGACGGGAGGCGGCCGCGTTGAGCCATCGCGGCGATGCGGAGACGCGCATGAAGGGCGCGGTCGAGGCGCTTCGGCGCGAGCTGGCGGGCCTGAGGGCCGGGCGCGCCACGCCCGCTTTGGTGGACCGGGTGACGGTGGAATACTACGGCACCCCCACGCCGCTCCGCGAGCTGGCCACGCTGTCCGTGCCCGAGCCCCGCCAGCTCCTCATCCAGCCCTGGGATCGCTCCATCGTGGGGGCGATCGAGCGGGCGCTGCTCAAGAGCGACCTGGGCGTGCAGCCGGTGAGCGACGGCCAGGTGATTCGCATCCATCTGCCCCCCCTGACGGAGGAGCGGAGGCGCGAACTGGTGAAGAGCATCCGCCGGATGGAGGAGGAGCAGAAGGTGGCGGTGCGCAACTGCCGACGCGACGCCCTCGAGGCGATCCGCGAGGCGGCGCGCCGCGGCGACATCACCGAGGACGAGGCGCGGCGCGAGCAAGAGGAACTGCAGCGGACGACGGACCGGTACGTGGCCGAGATCGAGGGTCTCGTGCGGGAGAAGGAGCGGGAGATCCTGCAGGTCTAGGCGGCGTCACGGGGGTCGGTTGCGCCGGCTGCGACGGGAGGATGAGCGTGGACGGTGGGGGGAACCCGGTGCCGCCCCTGTTCGGTTGGGACCCCGGTGCGGCCCGCGCCTGGCTGGAGCGACACGGTCTGACCGTGCGGGAACGCCGGTGCGACGACCCCCGCGGACGGGGACGGGGGCCGGACGTGGTCCTGACCTCCCGGTCCCTGGGGCATGGGGTCGTGGAGCTGGTGGTCGGCGCCACCCACGGGGAGCCGGAGGGGATGGCGTGAGCGAGGGGAGCGCATTCGAGCCCGGGCGCGAGCCCGCGGCATCGGCGGCCCCCTCCCCGGTCGCCGCCGCCCGCGCCGTCCCGCGCCACGTGGCCATCGTCATGGACGGGAACGGGCGATGGGCCAACCGCCGCGGTCTCCCCCGCCTGGCCGGCCACCGGGCGGGGGCGCAGGCACTGGAGCGGGTCGTGCGGTGCGCGGCCGAGCTGGGCATCGAAGTGCTGACGGTGTACGGCTTTTCGACCGAGAACTGGCGGCGGCCGGCAACCGAGGTGCGCGGCATCATGCACATCCTGGTGGAGTTTTTGCGCCTCAAGACGCGGGATCTCGTGCGCGAGGGGGTGCGGCTGCGCTACGTCGGGGACGTCTCCGCCCTGCCCGCGGCGGCGCGGGCGGAACTGGAGCGTTCGGTGCGGGCCACGGCCCAGGGTCGGCGCCTCACCTTGGTGCTGGCGCTCAACTACGGCGGGCGGTGGGAGATCGTGGACGCCGCCCGCCGCCTGGCGGCGCGCGCCGCGAGGGGAGAACTGCGTCCGGAGGAGATCGACGAGGCGCTGTTCGGCCGCGAGCTGGCCACGGGCGAGTTCCCTCCCCCGGATCTCATCGTCCGGCCGGGCGGGGAGCTCCGGCTGTCGAACTTTCTCCTGTGGGGGGCGGCCTACAGCGAGATCGTGGCCACCGACACCCTGTGGCCCGACTTCGACGGCGACACGCTGCGCTGGGCGGTGGCGGAGTTCGGCCGCCGCGAGAGGCGCTTCGGTGGCCTGCCCGGACGATGATCGGCCGCCGCCTTCTCACGGTGGCCGTGGCCTTGCCCGTCCTCCTGGTCCCCCTGTACCTCGGGTCGTGGCCGTGGCTCGCCCTGGTGGCGGCGGTGGCGGCGGTGGGCGTGCACGAGATGGTGGCCCTCCTGGGCAGGATGGGCGTCGGGGTATCCCTAGGGTGGGCCTGGACGGCGGGGGGGTTGTCCCTGGCGGCGGCGTGCGCCGCTGCCTACGACGTGGGGGGAGCGGGTCGGGCGCTCTTGGCGCTCGGCCCGTTCCTCGCCCTGACGGTGGCCCTGGCCGCCTTTCTGCTCGCCCCGGGGGACCAGCCCTTCCTGGCCTTCCAGGCCGTCTTCGGAACCGCTCTCTACCCCGCTTGGCTCATGGGGTTCCTCGTCCTCCTGCGCCAGGGGGCGATGGGTTTGGGCACCGCGTTTTGGGTCATGGCGGTGGTGTGGGTGGGCGACGCCGCCGCCTACGGCGCAGGCAGCCTATTGGGGGGCTGGCGTCTCTTCCCAGGCATCAGCCCGGGGAAGACGCTGACCGGCTTTGTGGCCGGCTTCCTCTTCGGCATGGCCACGGCGCTCGCCCTCCACCCCCTCGTGGGGCTCGGACTGGGCGCCACCGCCGCGGCCGGCGCCCTCGTGGTGGTGGCGGCCCAGTTCGGCGACCTGGCGGAGTCGCTTCTCAAGCGCCGGGCGGGGGTGAAGGACTCGGGCACCCTCCTGCCGGGGCACGGGGGGATCCTGGATCGGTTCGACGGGGTTCTTTTGGCCGCACCGGTCCTGTATTATTGCCTGGCCCTCTGGCGCCCCTAGGGAGGTGGTCGCGTGGCCCGGGCGGGGGCGGTGCGCCTCCTCGTCCTGGCGGCGGCCGTGCTGGCCCTGCGCTGGGCCCTTGGTTGGGCGGCGCCCCTCGTGCTCGCCCTGGCCTTGGCGGCGGTGCTGGAGGGTCCGGTTGGGCGCGTGGCGGCCGCCACGGGCATGGGAAGGGCGGCGGCGGCGGCGGTCGTCCTGGGCGGTTGGGTGCTCCTCCTGGCCGTCCTGGCCGCGTACCTGGCCGCCCACCTCGTGACGGAGGTGGCGTCGCTACATGCCCTGGCCCCCGCGTTGGCCGCCGCGCTGCGGCGGGCGGTGGCGCGCGCCCTCTCTGCCCTCGGCCCTCCGCAGGCTTGGCCTGAGCCTTTGGCCAGTGCCGTGCGCGGAGAGGGAGGAGCCCTGGCGGGCTTCGTGTCGCGCGCCGCGGTGCGCGCCGCCGGCGCGCTCGCCGCTGTCCCGCGCTTGGCGGCGGGCGCAGGCTTCGCCGTCGTGGCCGCTTACCTGCTTTTGGTGGAGGGGCCGCTGGGGCCGCGCCTACGCGCCGCCTTGGCACCCTGGCCGGGGGCGGCGGACGCCCTCGCCGTCCTCTCCCTGGGGGCGCAGGCGGCGTGGCGGTTGGCCTCGGCGGAGCTCGCCTTGGCGAGCTTCAGCGCTGCCGCCAGCACGGTGGTGTTCTGGCTTCTCGCCGCCCCTGTCCCCATCGTGCTCGGACTCATGGCCGGGCTGTTGGACCTGGTGCCCTACGCCGGGCCGGCGGTCCTCCTCCTGCCTTGGAGCGCCTACCTCCTGGTGGCCGGCCACGGGGGGCGGGCCCTCGGAGTGGCGGGGGCCTGGCTGGCGCTGGCGGCCGTGCGGGGGGTGCTGGAGCTGCGCTGGGTGGGACGGGGGGTGGGCCTTTCCACCCTGTGGGTGGTGGTGTCATTTTACCTGGGGGCGCGCCTCATGGGCCTGACGGGACTCGTCCTCGGGCCGGTGGTAGCAGCGGCGGTGTGGGCGGTGTGGCGGCAGGACGGGGGTGCGGCGGCGGGCCAGCCGCCGGCGGCGGATCGGGCGGCGCGGACGGGGGCGAGGCGCAGGTGGGCGTGAGCCGGGTGCGGCGGTGGGGCCGAGGGCTGGTGCCCGCCGCCGGTTGGCGGCCGGCGGTGGGGCAGCCGCGGGGCGTGGCCATACTGGGCGCGACGGGCAGCGTAGGCCGGCAGGCGCTCGAGGTGGTGGCCCGCCACCCTGACCGCCTGGTGGCGGTGGCCCTGGCGGCCGGAGCCGACAGCGAGGGCCTGGCGGAGCTCGCGCGGCGGTACGGCGCCCGCCTCCTGGGGCTGAGCCGGCCGGGACCCGCAGGGGCACCGGCCGGCCCGTGGCGGTGCGCCAGCGGACCCGGGGCGCTGGAGGCGGTGGCGACGGCCGAGGGCGTGGACGTCGTGGTGGCGGCGACGCCGGGCCTAGCCGCCCTGCGAGCGGTGGTGGCCGCCCTAGCGATGGGGCGCGTGGTGGCCCTGGCGAACAAGGAGGTCCTGGTGGCCGGGGGGGAACTCGTCGCCCGCGCGGCCCGGCAGGGGGGCGGCGTCTTGGTGCCGGTGGACTCGGAGCATGTGGCGCTGCACCAGTGCCTGCGGGGTGAGCGCCCTGAGGCTGTGGCGCGTGTGGTCCTCACCGCCTCCGGCGGGCCGTTCCTCCGCCACGACGCCCAGGCGCTGGCGCGGGTGCGCCCCGAGGAAGCACTTCGCCACCCGCGCTGGCAGATGGGGCCGCTCAACACCCTCAACAGCGCCACGCTCATGAACAAGGGGTTCGAGGTGCTGGAGGCGCAGCGCCTATTCGGCCTCCGGCCGGAACAGGTGGCGGTGGTCGTCCACCCGGAGAGTCTGGTCCACTCCCTGGTGGAGCTGGTCGACGGCACGCTGCTGGCGCAGCTGGGCAGCACGGACATGCGGCTGCCGGTGCAGTACGCCCTCCTCTATCCCGACCGCGCCCCCTCCCTTGCGGCTCCCCTCGACCTGGCGGCGGCGGGCCGGCTCACGTTCGAACCGGTGCGCCGCCAGGCCTTCCCGTCCTTGTCTCTCGCGGAGGCCGCTGGTAAGATGGGTGGGACGGCGCCAGCGGTGCTGGTGGCCGCGAACGAGGAGGCCGTGGCGGCGTTCGTGGCCGGCCGCCTGCCCTTCCCCGATATCCCGCGCGTCGTGGAGGACGTCCTCGCGCGAACGCCTCGCGCTGCGGTCGAGACGGTGGAGGACGTGGAGGCGGCGGACGCGTGGGCGCGCCGGGAGGCGAGGGCGGCGCTCGGCGGCCGGTGAAGGCCGCGGGCGGCGGCCCGGTGCCGGCCGGCGGGGAATGGGTGGCGCGGGGGGCCGTGCCGGCGCAAATCGCCGGTCGCCTCCCGCGCCGCGTGTCGGGAGCGCGGTGCACGGTCCCGGACAAGGATAGGGAAAGGGGCTTGCCGGGTTGGCCAAGCCATCGGACGAGTACGTGCGGCAGATCACCTCGCCCAGCGAGGACTACTCGCAGTGGTACCTCGACGTCGTGCTCAAGGCGGAGCTCGCCGACTACGGTCCCGTGAAGGGCACGATGGTCATCCGGCCCGCGGGGTACGCCATCTGGGAGCGCATCCAGGCCGGCCTGGACCGCCGCTTCCGGGAGACGGGGCATGAGAATGCCATGTTCCCTCTCTTCATCCCGGAGTCGTTCCTGCGCAAGGAGGCGGAGCACGTCGAGGGGTTCGCGCCCGAGGTGGCCTGGGTCACGCAGGGCGGCAGCGAGCCGCTGGCCGAACGGCTGGCGGTGCGGCCGACGTCGGAGACGGTCATCTGCGCCATGTACGCGAAGTGGATCCAGTCCTACCGGGACCTGCCGGTTCTCATCAACCAATGGGGCAACGTGGTGCGGTGGGAGAAGGCGACGCGCCCCTTCCTCCGCACCACCGAGTTCTTGTGGCAGGAGGGGCACACCGCCCACGCCACGGAGGCGGAGGCGCACGAGGAGGCGCTCCGCATGCTGGAGGTGTACCGCGACTTCCTGGAGCGCGAGATGGCCATCCCCGTGGTGGTGGGGCGCAAGAGCGAGCGCGAGAAGTTCGCGGGCGCCGTGGCGACGTACACGTGCGAGGCGCTCATGGGGGACGGCCGCGTGCTGCAGGCGGCCACCTCGCACGAGCTCGGCACCCACTTCGCCGAGGCGTTCGGCATCCGCTACCTCGACCGGGACGGGGTCGAGAAGCCTGTCTGGCAGACGTCATGGGGCGCCAGCACCCGACTCATCGGCGGCCTCATCATGGTGCACGGGGACGCCCGCGGCCTGGTGCTGCCGCCCCGCCTGGCCCCCGTGCAGGTGATCGTCGTGCCGATCGCCGCCGGCAAGGAGGGGGAGGCGGTGCGCACGCGGGTGCGCCAGCTCAAGGCGAGCCTGGAGGAGATGTACCGCGTGCGGGTGGACGACCGGGAGGAGTACACCCCTGGCTGGAAGTTCAACGAGTGGGAGATGCGGGGGGTGCCGCTCCGGCTGGAGCTCGGCCCCCGCGACCTGAAGGCCGGTCAGGCGGTGCTCGTGCGCCGGGACACGGGGGAGAAGATCCCCGTCTCCCAGGAGGGGCTGGTGCACGCGGTGGGACAGCTCCTCGGCCAGATCCAGGACGACCTCTTGGCGCGGGCGCGCGAGCGCCTGCGCGAGCGCACCCGCACGGTGGCCACCCTGGGCGAGTTGGGCGAGGCGATCGCCGCCCAGCGCGGCATGTTCGTGGCCGGCTGGTGCGGGCGGGGGACGTGCGAGGAGACGGTGAAGGCCGAGACGGGCGCCACGCTTCGGCTCATCCCCTTCGAGGGCGAGGTGCCGCCGCGCTGCCTCGTGTGCGGCGAGCGGGCCCAGCACCGGGCCGTGTTCGGCCGCGCCTACTAGACGCCTAGGCGCCGCCGGATCCGTGGGAGCGGGGGGGGCGGATCGATGGGGGTCGGGGCCGAAACCGAGGCGCGGCCCGATCGGCACCCGGGCGTGGCGACGGCCGCGGCGGTGATTCCCGCCTACAACGAGGAGGCCACGATCGGCCCGATCGTCGAGGTGCTGTGCGCCACGCCGAGCCTGTCCGAGGTGGTGGTGGTGTCCGACGGGTCGGAGGACCGTACGGCGGAGGTGGCCCGTCGGGCGGGGGCGCGCGTGATCGAGCTGCCGTTCAACATGGGTAAGGGCGCGGCCATGCGCGAGGGCCTGCGGGCGACCACCGCCGAGGTGGTCGTCTTCCTCGACGCCGATCTCGTGGGACTCACGTCGGAGCACGTGGCCGCCCTGCTCGAACCCGTCCTGCGCGGCCAGCGGGAGATGTCGATCGGGCTGTTCGAGGGCGGGAGGGCGCTGACCGACCTGGCGCAGGCGATCACCCCGAATCTGTCGGGCCAGCGCGCGGTGCGGCGCCGCCTGCTGGAGCAGGTGCAAGACATCGACGCCGCGCGCTTCGGCGTGGAGATCGCCCTCACCCGGTACCTGAAGCGGGCCGGCATCGAGCCGGAGGAGGTCATCCTGCGCAACGTCACCCACCGCACCAAGGAGGAGAAGCTCGGGTTGGTGAAGGGCTTCGCCGCCCGCATGCGGATGTATTGGGAGATCGTGCGCTACCTGCCGTAGGCCCGGCCGGTCGGGCCGGCGATGGGGCGGGGGGGTATCGGAGCTGGACGAGGCGGTGTCGGGGGCGCGGGCCGAGTCGGGCGCCCTGCGCTGGGCGTGGCGACGGGCGTGTGAGGTGGCGGCGGCCGGTGACGCGGCCCTTTTGGCGGAACTGGAGGCCACGGCCGTGCGCGAGGCCGGCCCCTATGAGATTGTGGTCGAGGGGGTGGACGCCGCTCGCGAGGAGCGCTGGCGCGGGAGCGGCGTCCTCGCCCGCTTGGAGGCGAGCCTGGCGCGCGACCTGGGGCGGGCGCCCCGCGTTCGCTTCACCGCCCTGAGGGCGCGCACAGACGAGGAGATCCTGGCCGAACACGCTGCCCGCGAGGCGGCCTACCTGGAGGAGGTGCGCCGCGCCCACGCCCGTTCCCGGGCCGAGGCGGGCGCGCGCGACGTGCTCGTCGGCCGCGCCGTGCGGGGGGATGCCCTTCCCCTGGACCGCCTCCCCCGCACCGCCGAAGGGGCGGTGGTGGAAGGGGTGGTCTTCCGCCAGGAGGCGCGCCCGTCCCGGGCCGGCGGGGGCGGCGCCCATCAGTGGTGGATCACCGACCGCCGCTCCTCTCTCGTGTTGCGCCTACCCCTGCGGCCCGGCCAGGAGCCGCCGACGGTGGCGGTGGGGGAAGCGGTGCGGGCGAGGGGTACCCTCGGACCGGACCGCTTGAACGGCGAGAGCGTGCTTGTGGTGCGGGATCTCATGCGGGTGCGCTGGCCGGAGCGGGAGGATCCCGTGGGCGGGCGCGTGGAGCTGCACGCCCACACCCGCATGTCCGCCATGGACGCCCCCCTGGACGTGCGCGCCTTGTTCGACCGCGCCCGGCGCTGGCGCATGCCCGCGGTGGCCGTCACCGACCACCACGTGGTGCAGGCCTTCCCGGAGGCGGCGCAGGCGCAGGGCGACGGGGTGCGGGCGCTGTACGGCGTGGAGGCGAGCGTCGTGGACGACGCCCGCGCCCCGGTGACCGGAGGCCGCCCCATCCCTCTGGGCGAGGCGGAGGTCGTGGTCGTGGACCTGGAGACCACGGGCCTCCTGCCGGTGCGGGAGCGCATTTTGGAGATCGGCGCCGTGCGGCTGGGGCCGGGCGGGGAGGAGCAAACCTTCCACACCCTGGTGCGGCACGACGGCCCCATCCCCCCCCAGGTGACGGCGATCACCGGCATCCGGCCGGAGATGCTCGCCCAGGCGCCTCCGCCGGAGGAGGCGCTGGCGGGATTCTGGCGCTTCGTGGGCAGCGCCGCACTCGCGGCCCACAACGCCGAGTTCGACATCGGCTTTCTGCGCCTAGCGCGGGGGGGGCGGCTCATCCACCCGGTGATCGACACCCTCGCCCTCGCCCGCGCCCTGTATCCGGAGCTGAAGAACCACCGGCTGGACACCCTGGCCCGCCACCTGGAGGTGCCGCTCGAGCGGCATCACCGCGCCCTCGACGACGCGCGCGCCACCGCGCACATCCTGCGCCGCATGCTGGCGGACGCGCAGGCGCGGTGGGCAGTCCGCACGGAGGCCGACCTCGGGCGCCTCACGGTGCCGGTGACCGTGGCCCGGCCGTACGGCGCCGTGCTCTTGGCCCGCACGCCGCAGGGGCTGCGCGACCTGTACGCCCTGATCTCCGCCAGCCACCTGGAGACCTTCCGGCGCGTTCCGCGCATCCCCCTCAGCCGCCTGACGGCGAGCCGGTCCGGGCTCCTGGTGGGATCGCCCGTCCGGCGGGGGGAGGTGCTCTCCCTCCTCCTCATGGGCGCCGACCCGGAGGAGATCGAGCGCCGCGCCCTGGCCTACGACTATCTCGAGGTGGCGCCTCCCGACGTGGTGACCGCGCTGTGGGGCGAGGAGGGACTGGGGTCGGAGGAGGCGGCGCGGGAGGCCATCGCCCGCCTCGTCGATCTCGGGGAGCGCCTGGGGCGGCCGGTCGTGGCGGTTTCCGACGCCCACGTCCTCGACCCGGAGGACCGGGTCTTCCGCCGCGTCCTCACGCACGGAGGCAACCCCGAGCTGGAGGGGGACGGCCCCTTCCACCTGCGGACGGCGGGCGAGATGCTGGAGGACTTCGCCTTCCTCGGGCCGGAGCGGGCGCGGCGGGTGGTCCTGGACGAGCCCGCCGCCGTGGCGGCCGCCGTGGAGGACCTCGTGCCGGTTCCGGACGAGCTGGCGGCGCCGGAGATCGCCACCGCCGAGCAGGAGGTAGAGGAGGGGGCGCGGGGCAGGGCGCGCGCCCTGTACGGTGACCCCCTGCCCCGGCGCGTGGCCGACCGCCTGGAGCGGGAGCTGAGGGCCGTCGTGGGCAACGGTTACGCCTCGATTTACGCCACCGCCAGCCGGCTGGTGAAGAAGTCGCTCGCCGACGGGTACCTCGTGGGCTCGCGCGGCTCGGTGGGGTCGTCCCTGGTGGCGCACCTCATGGACATCACGGAGGTCAACCCCCTCGACCCCCACTACCGCTGCCCGGGCTGCCGCCGGGTGGTGTTCGCGGACGAGATCGGGGTGGAGGTCGAATCGGGGTTCGACCTTCCTCCCCGCACCTGCGAGTGCGGGGAGGGCATGGTGGGAGACGGCCAGAGCATCCCGTTCGAGACGTTCATGGGCTTCGAGGGCGACAAGGTGCCCGACATCGACCTGAACTTCTCGGGTGAGTACCAGCCGGTCATCCACCGGTACACGGAGGAGATCTTCGGCGCCGGCGGCGTCTTCCGCGCCGGTACGATCTCCACCGTGGCCGAGCGCACCGCCTACGGCCTGGTAAAGGGATACCTCAGGGAACGGGGCGAGACGCTGCCTGCGGCCGAGGTGGACCGCCTGGCCATGGGCATCACGGGGGTCAAGCGCACCACCGGGCAGCACCCGGGGGGCCTGATGATCGTGCCGCGGGAGCGCGACGTGCACGAGTTCACGCCCATCCAGCGCCCGGCCGACGACGTGACCGCGGACGTGATCACCACCCACTTCGACTACCACTCCATCGAAGGACGGCTTCTCAAGCTCGACCTGCTCGGGCACGACGACCCTACCGTGCTGCGCCTCCTCCAGGAGCTCACCGGCGTCGACCCGCGTTCCGTCCCGCTCACCGACCCGGACGTGCTGGAGCTGTTCCGGTCCACGCGGCCGCTCGGGGTGGCGCCGGAGGAGATCGGCACCGACATGGGCACCCTGGGCATCCCGGAGTTCGGCACCCGCTTCGTGCGCGCCATGCTGCGCGAGACCCTGCCGAGGTCGTTCGGCGACCTGGTGCGCGTGTCGGGCCTGTCGCACGGAACCGACGTGTGGGCGAACAACGCCCAAGATCTGGTGCGCGCCGGCACCGCCACCCTACGGGACGTGATCGCCACGCGCGAGGACATGATCGCCTACCTGAGCGCGCGGGGCCTGTCGCCCGCCACGGCGTTCGCCATTACGGAGAGGGTCCGGAAGGGAAGGGGGCTCCGGCCCGAGGACGTGGAGGCGATGCGCGCCGCCGGCGTGCCGGACTGGTACATCGCCTCGTGCCAGAAGATCACGTACCTCTTCCCCAAGGCCCACGCCGTGGCGTACGTGACCATGGCCCTACGAATCGCCTACTTCAAGGTTCACCACCCGCAGGCGCACTACGCCGCCCTGTTCACCGTGCGGGGGGAGGACGTGGACGCCGACCTCCTGCGCCGCGGGCCCGAGGCGGTGGCGCGGCGGATGCGGGAGATCGAGGCCATGGGAAACGAGGCCAGCCCCAAGGACCGCGGGCAGCTCTCGCTGCTCGAGATCGCGCGCGAGATGTTCGCCCGGGGCATCCGGGTGCGGCCGGTCGACCTGTACGCCTCCAGCGCCGACCGCTTCCTGGTCACGGACGAGGGCCTTCTCCCACCGTTTCTCGCCTTGCCAGGGCTGGGGCGGGCGGCGGCGGCGGCGATCGTCCAGGCGCGGGCGGAGGGGCCGTTCACGTCGGTGGAGAACCTGCGCCAGCGCGCGCGCCTGCAGCGGCCCATCCTGGACCTCTTGGCCGCGCAGGGATGCCTTGAGGGGCTGCCCCAGACGAACCAGCTCACGCTGTTCTGATCCGCCGCCCCGCTCCGAGGAGCGCGGCGGGCGCACGGCGTGGAGGAGGGATCCGGCATGCCCGCGGACTTTCGCAGCGACACGGTGACGCGCCCCGATGCGGCGATGCGGCGAGCCATGTACGAGGCCGAGGTGGGCGACGATGTCTACGGCGAGGACCCCACCGTCCGCCGCCTGGAGGAGCGCGCGGCCGAGCTGTTGGGCGTGGCCGGGACGGTGTTCGTGCCCTCCGGCACGATGGCCAACCAGGCGGCGGTCATGGCCCAGACGCGCCCGGGGGACGAGGCCATCGTGGAGGCCGAGGCCCACATCCTGTACTACGAGCGCGCCGGCCTCGCCGCGTTGTCGGGGGTGCAGGTTCGGCCGGTGCCGGGGGAGCGGGGCGCCCCTGCGCCCGAGGACGTGGCCCGGCTGGTCCGGGAGCGCGACCTGCACTTCCCCCCCACGCGCCTTCTCTGCCTGGAGAACACGCACAACCGGGCCGGCGGCGCCGTCCTGCCGGTGGAGCGATGGGACGCACTGGTGGCCTTGGCGCACGGGAGGGGCTTGCGCGTCCATCTGGACGGGGCGCGCATCTGGAACGCGGCCGTGGCCCTCGACCTGCCGCCGGCCCGCCTGACGCGCGGGGCCGATACGGTCTCCGCCTGCTTCTCCAAGGGCCTTGGGGCGCCGGTCGGCTCGGTGGTGGGGGGCGACGCCGAGACGGTCGCCCGTCTGCGCGAGGTGCGCAAACTCCTGGGGGGCGGTATGCGCCAGGCGGGCGTGATCGCGGCCGCCGCCCTGTACGCCCTCGAGCACAACCGGCAGCGGCTGGCGGAGGACCACGCCCGGGCGCGGCGCCTGGCCGAGGGGCTGGCCGGGGTGGAAGGCCTGGGCGTGGATCCGGGGGCGGTGGAGACGAACATCGTCATCGTCCGCCTGGAGCGGGTCACAGCCGAGACCTTCCTCGCCGGTCTGAGGCGGGAGGGGGTGCTGGCCACCCGCATGGGCGAGCGGGCCGTACGGTTCGTGACCCACCTCGATGTGGGCGACGGCGACGTGGAGGCGGCCGTGCGCGCCGCGCGGGCGGCGGTTACCGGATAGCGCCCGAGGGGCGCCTGGCCGGCCCAGGCGGACCTGCGACGAGACGGCCCCCCGCGGCGCGGGGGGCCCGTCGTCACGAGCTCGCCCTGCCTCGCGGGGCGACAGGGGCGGGGCCCTGCGCGACCCCGGCGCTGGGGGGGAGGTGGGGCCGGCCAGGCACCCGGCTGTCCGCGCCACGAGGTCTCCCCACGATCGTCGGCGCATCCCGCCGCCGTCATCCAGGCACATGGCCATGCGGGTGGCGCGTAGCGCCCCTGTCCGGGCGGACCTTCGGGCCCAGCCGCGTCACGGTCTCGCCCGGGCCCACGGTGAACCGAAAGATCCGTGCGCGGGCGCCGTTGTCCCAGGCCTCGGCGAAGGTCACCTGAGTGAAGCCTGCACCCGGCGCCGCCGTCACCGAGACCGTAGCCCGGAGGATCCGTCCGCCGGCACGGAGGACGAGGGTTCCGGGTGCCGGCACGTCGGGGAAGCCGCGGACGAGGTCGCCGAACCGGGAGGCGTGGACCGCTCGGACGGCCGCCGCCTGGGCGTCGGTCCACTGCTCCGGTACCATCTGCGCCTGCCAGAGGCGGTCGTCGGTGAGGTACCGGTAGAGGGCGGGCGCCTGCAGGTAGAGCGTCACCGGGCGGTTTCGGCCGGCGTCTTCGGTGTAGGCCACAAGGTTCGGGAGGAGGTGCACGCGCACGGCCTGCCCCTGCGACTGCAGGAAGTACGCCGGGTGGACGACGACCCTCACGCCTCGGGCGCCGTCCACGAAGTCCAGCTGGGCCGGACCCAGGTAGTCCATCAGGATGGGCTGCCGGAGGGGCATGCGGGGAGCGGGGACGGGACGGGCGTGGTCGAGCCAGGCGTGGACCTCCCGCAGGACGGGTGCCGGGTCGGCGGGGTAGTACCACGGCATGCCGGGTTCGGGTGCGGCCACCGTTACGGCCTCGACATCGGCAGGGGGGCGGAACGTCGGCGCGGAGGCGACCGGCGCGGCCAGGGCGGCGAGAAGACCCGCACCCAGAAGCGGGGATACGAGCCGCCTGCGAAGGTGCATGAAGTTCCCTCCCCGTGAGGGACGCCTGCGGGCCCCATCCTGTTGGAGGGGCCTTCCGCCCGCTTGCTCTCCATGGTGCCAAGCGTGCCAAGCGTGCCAAGCAAGCGGCCCACCACGCGGATCCGCCGGCCGGCGGGCTACCCCCCGGTGCCGCCCTTCCGGCCGTCGGCGGGATCCTCCCCGCCGGGCCTGTTGCCCGGGGGGCGCCCCGAAGGGCCGCGACCCGCCCGGTGCAGGGCCTCGGCCAGTAGGTACTCGATCTGCCCGTTCACGCTGCGCAGCTCATCCGCCGCCCAGCGGGCGAGGGCGTCGTACACGGCCGGGTCCAGGCGGAGCAAGAAGCGCTTCTTCACGCCCGTCCCTACGCGTACAGGGTGCCTGCGTTCACTACCGGCTGCACCGCCTGGTCGGCGGTGAGCACCACCATGAGGTTCGAGGCCATGGCCGCCTTGCGCTCCTCGTCCAGGTCGACGACCCCCCCTTGGGAGAGCTGGTCTAAGGCCATGCGCACCATGCCGACGGCGCCGGCGACGATCGTCTCCCTTGCCGCCACCACCGCCTCCGCCTGCTGGCGGCGCAGCATGGCGGGGGCGATCTCCGGCGCGTAGGCGAGGTGCGTGAGGCGGGCTTCGAGCACGGCGACCCCGGCCACCCCCAGTCGCGCCTCGAGCTCGGCGCGCAGCTGAGCCGCCACCGCCTCGGCGTCGGAGCGGAGGGTGTGCGTGCCGGCAGGGCCGTCGTAGGCGTAGCGCGCGGCCAGGGTCCGGATCGCCGTCTCCGCCTGCACGGCCACGAACGCGGCGTAGTCCTCCACGGCGAACAGCGCCTTGCCCGAGTCCACCACGCGCCAGACGACGACCGCCGCGATCTCCACGGGGTTTCCCGCCGCGTCGTTCACCTTGAGCCGTTCGCTGAGGAAGTTGCGAACGCGCAGCGACACGGGCCGGCGCACGGTGAACGGGTTCGTCCAGTACAGGCCGCTCTCGCGTACGCTGCCGACGTAGCGGCCGAAGAAGACCACGGCGCGGGCCTCGTTGGGGGGGACCACGAACAGGCCGCCGACCGCCAGCAAGAGGGCGAGGAGGTCCACGGCCGACCAGCCCCAGGCGGCGTGCCACCAGGCGCGTTCCGCCGCTAGGCCTGCCGCCAGGACCACCGCCACCGCTAGGACGGGCAACCCTGGGGTAACCCACGCCCGCGTCTCCCTGACGTCCATCCCCTTCCACCTCCAACCGATATGATATCACCATGATATTGCCGCAGGGGATGTTCGCTCAAAGCGCAGGCCGTGGGGCGGCCACGCCGCAAGGAAGCCCCTTCCTGCCGTCGAACCGTTGGCGCGTAGCCGACCCGACAGGAGGGATGGATATGCGCATCGCACGCCGGGGGGCGTCCCTGGCCGCGGGGCTCGCCCTGGGCGCAGCCCTCGCCTTCACCGCCCTGGGACCGCCGGCGACGGCGGCCGGGGGTTCGAGCGCGCCGATCCTCTACCTGGCCCAACCGCCCAACCGCTTCGCCTTCGCCCGCCTGCCCGCCCAGATCCCGACGCCGTCCCAGTGCGTCGCCGAGTACGGGCTCGACTGCTACACGCCGGCCGAGATCCGCACCGCCTACGACGTGCCCTCCCGCCTGGACGGGGCCGGCCAGACGATCGTCATCGTGGACGCCTTCGGGAGCCCGACGATTGCCCAGGACCTCGCCGCCTTCGACCAGGCCTTCGGCCTTCCGCCGGCGCACCTCACCGTCCTCTACCCGGAGGGCAAGCCGACGTGGCAGCCGAAGGCCCTGGACATCGGCTGGGCGGAGGAAACCTCCCTGGACGTCGAGTGGGCGCACGCCATCGCGCCCGGCGCGGCCATCGACCTCGTGGTGGCGCCCACGCCCTACGGGGACGCCATCGACAACGCCATCGCCGACGCCGTCGAGAACCACTTGGGCAACGTCCTGTCCATGAGCTTCGGTGCGCCGGAGGCGGCGATCGCCGGCCAAGGGAACAACCTCCAGCTCCGCCAGGCCGACGCGATCTTCCGCCAAGCCGCCGCCCAGGGGATGAGCCTCTTCGCCTCGGCCGGCGACAGCGGCGCCACGAACGGCTACCCGCAGCCCAACGCCCTCTTCCCCGCCTCCGACCCCGAGGTGACGGCCGTGGGTGGCACCGACCTGTTCCTGAGCGACAGCGGTACCTACCGGGGCGAGACGGTGTGGAACGACTCGGTGCCGTCTCTCTGCCCCTATGGCTGCGACTACGGCCCGTTCGGCGCCACCGGTGGCGCCCCCAGCGCGGTCTTCCCGGCTCCCGCCTACCAGGTCGGCGACGGGTCCGGGATGGCCGCGCGCACCACGGCCGACGTGGCGTACAACGCCAGCGTCTACACCGGCATCCTCGTGTACCTGAGCTTTCCCGGGGTTCCGTCCGGTTTCTATTTCTTCGGCGGCACGAGCGAGGAGAATGCCTCTTTAGTTGTTGATCACGGTGTAGGTGGTTGGGCCTAGGGTGCCATAGGCGGCCGAGGATGGTCAAGGTTGCCGGGTAGACGGCCGCGGGCAGCGTAGACGGTGTTCGCAACCGGCCGAGGGGACACGGGGAAACAGGACGGGCCGCGATGGTCCGCCTCCATGTCGGCAGCTAGACGTTAAGCGACGGCTGGTTGCTCGGCTGGTAAGGGGTGCTTCGCCAGTGCCCGTGCCAATTCGGCCATCTCTCGCGCGGTGGCGAACGGGTGGAAGGACGCTTCCGCCATGGCGAGGCCCTGTGCCACCCAACGTTCCACCTGCCCACCGTGCCGCCAGCGCTTCACCCGGCCACCGGCCAGGGCCTCGCACTGGCTGAATGCGCTCTCGATTGCATTGGTCGTACCCAACCGACGCGCCAGCTCGTGGCTGATCCCCAGGCGGTTTACGGCGATCGTGTCTTCCAGGGCGTCGCGCACGCTCCTTGCCGCATCGCGGTGGCCCTTGATCTCCAGCCGGCCTGCCAGTCCCTCAAGGCGAGCTTTCGCCTGATCGGGATTGTCCGTCATCCACGCCCGCCAGAGCTGACGACGCACCGCCTCGCGCTCCTCCTCGGGCAGCTTGTCCGTGACGTTCCTTGCGCGGTGCGCGCGGCATCGCTGAAGGACCAGGGCCTCGCCGAACACCGCCCGTGCGGCCGCCTGGATGCCCTTTCCCCCGTCGGTGACGATCAGCATCCGCCGTCCATCCCACCTTAGGCCACGCGCGATCATGCCTTCGAGCAGCTCCTGGCAGACCGCCCGGCTCTCCGTGTCGCCCTGGTGGATGCCCAGAACCGCCTTCTTGCCGTCGTCGCGCACGCCGACCGCCACTGCGACCAAGTACCCGCCGAACGAAACCGCGTCCACGAACAGGGCAAGGAATGTCCCCTCGATCGGGCGCTCCCGAAATGCCTTCGCGACCCGCTGGGTAGCCGCGATGAACCGCCGGCCCGCGCTCGACGCGCTGAGCCCGAACACCCGGCGCCCTGCCGGCGCCATCGCCCGCGCCACCCGACCATAGCGGCGCTGGCTCGTGCCCGACAAAAGTGCCGCCATCGCCGCCTCCTCGAGGAAGTGTCCGTCACGGGCTTCGTCGTAGATGCGAAGGCGCACCTCGCGCCCGTCGGCCGTCCGCACCCGCGGCCGTTGGATCGCAATCCTCCGTGCCCCGACCACGACGCTCCCGGGCGCCGTGCCGTAGCGCACGTATCGCCGCCCCTCGCCCAGGCGCCGGCCCCGTGGCCCGCAGTACGCCGTCACCTCTTCCTCCATGGCCGCCTTGAGCGAGGACAGGCCAACGTCCAGGCAGTAGGCCTCGACCCCCTCACGGGTCACCCGCTCAAGTTCCTCCGCGAGGCCCTCTCCCAAGGTGACCCCCTCGACGCGCTCGGCCCGCCTGCGCTCGGCCCGCGACCTCTTTACTTTCTGCCCATCGGTCGCGTACGCTTGGTCTTGCAACAACAACATAACGATGACCTCCAGGGGGACGGGTGTGAGCCGTCCCTTTGGTTTTTGGTTCAGCCGACCTGCCGCTCTTCGGCCCGGCGCGAAAGGGCCGCAAACAGGGCGGGCAGATGCTCGTGGCCGATGAGCCGGCGGGTCTGTGCCTCCCAGGCTTCGACACCATAGGGCAGGGGATCCTGCCCGGGCGGGGCATGCCGGTAGCCCAGGGAGCGCGCCTTCTGCGCACACGTGGCCACAAGCGCGCCGCGGGTGAGCGAACGCTCGAGCACGCGGGGGCTCCCCAGCCGGCGCAGGGCGAGCATGCCGTCCAGGTGGCGGCTCAGGGTCTGGTACGCGCCGGGGGCGCTCAAGCGCATGTCCGCGATCAGAGACGTAAGGGCCGCCTCTGCCTCGCCCCCGGTCTTGTCGAGAGCCGCCCTCAGACGTGCCTTCGCCGCCTGGGCCGGACCGTCGGCAAGGTGGGAGAGCACGGCCCGCTCCACATAGGGGTCGGCGTGGGCGATGAGGCAGGCAGGGAACGCGTCCGAAACCTCTCGGTCCAAGGCGAGGCTGCCGTCGGTGATGCACACACGAGGCATAAGGGCACGTGCCTCAAGGGTTCGGCAGAGGTTGTCCATCGGCATAGGGTCGGCCGTCGAGCCTTCCTGGAAGACCACCACGCGTTTTTGCCCGTCTTGGCTCACCCCCACCACGCCCACTTGGTCACGGCCGCGGTAGGGCGCAGCGGCGATCACCAGCACGGGGAGCCACCCGAGCTCCCGCGACCCGAGATCGACGGGCCGACCGACGAAGGCCGACACCGGGCGGTCCTGTCGTCCGGGTGCTCTTGGGGATGGAGTTGAGGCTTCACCTCCAAGCAGGCGCCGAAGCAGGGTATCGCCCGAGCCGCCATCGTCCAGGACGTCTCGCAGGGCCTCCAACACGCGCAGCGCTGTCTCGAACTCCTTCAGGCGGGCGCCTACCTCGCGGGACACTTCTGCCAGCCGCTGACTTGCCGCACTCGACCCTCGCTTTTCTGCCAAGGCTCGTTCGATCCTTCCTCACCGGCGGCCTTCACGGTCCCCGGTCACCACCCCTGGTTTCACCGTTGATCAACAACCTTTGGTTCAACCTCCGAGCGAGGGCGCGCCGCAGTGGGCGGCGATCGCGGCCTTGGCCGACCAGGCCGCCGGCCGCCCCCTCGGGCCGCTCAACCCGGCGCTGTACGCGATCGCCAATGACCCGAAGCTGTACGCACAGGACTTCCGCGACGTGACGGTGGGCGACAACGCCTTCGGCGGCCCCGGCTACGAGGCCGGCACGGGGTACGACCTTCCCACCGGTCTCGGCTCGCCGGTCGCGGCTCAGCTCATCGCCACCCTGGCGCACGAGCGGACTTAGCGGTGGGATGTGCGGCTAACGCTGCTTGAACCTACGACGGATGTCTTGCATCCCCTGGGCGACGTGGTTCGCCCTCGTCGAGGCCGGCATGGGGAAGCAGAGGCTCGTTCCTCGAACCTGTGCCGGCGTAACCCAGGCTCCATTCCAAGGGTAGCTGGCGGATGCAGCCCGCTTGGGGAGAACCCAAGCAAACGAAGTCTGGGGCTCACGGAAGACT
>JAILZS010000103.1 GCA_023512375.1 Bacillota bacterium
TTGATGGTCTGGAGGATCCGCCTTCGCATTCCGTTCTTGAGGTGCAGGTGAACGACGCGGATATGGCGCAGCATGTCCAGCACCGCCGTCCCCGTCGGACGGTCGGTCTTGCGCCCCTCGACCTCCAGCTTCTCCCCAGGCTCCATGGCCGCTCGTACGGCGTGCTGGATCAGCGCGTACACCAGGTACGCGATCAAGGCCACGTAGCCGAACGCCGTCACCCGTTCGGTCCTCTTCAGGAAGATGGGACTCACGTGCATCGGCGCCTTCAGCCAGCGAAACTCGTTCTCGACCCCTTGCTGGCCACGATACGCCTTAAGCAGCGCACGGGCATCGCGCCGCGTGTCGTTGGTGATCAGCACAAACAGCGCCTCGCGCGCAAGCTCTGCCTCGATCCTCTCCTCCCGCCGCGCGCCTAGCTCCACGGACGCCTTGTACACCGTGCGCCGCTCAGGCGGCGGATCGCCCTTGGCCGGCCGCCCGCGCCGTGGACGCTTGTGCACCACCTCGACTGCGCTCACCCGTACCGTGGCCTCCCAGTACCGCGGCCCCTCCTTCTGCAGGAAGGCCTCGCCGGCCGTGTGCGCGTCCCGCTCGCACGCAAACTCGCGCGCCCGAAGCTCCCGGCTGCGGCCAGAAAACTCCTCCCGCTCCTTGTCTGCGCGGCGCTCGAGGGTCTTGCGCTTCTGCGCTTCGAGCCAGCTGGAGTGTACGACCAAGAAGCGATACCCCCGCCCCTCGATCGCCCCCTGGGTCTCCCAGATCCGGTACGCCGTGCGCGCCGTCTTGCGCTTCACCTGCGCAACATCGCCCACCTCCTGCCAGTCGGACGTGGGAGCGGACAGCGCCTGCTCCTTCAGCTCCTCTAACAGGCCAAACGTCGCCGGCAGGCGCGATACGAACCGGTACCCCAGATCGGCCATATGGTCGAGGTTGTCCTTGGTCACAAGCGACGAGTCGGCGCAGTACAGGATCTCCCCCCGCGCCTTCTCGTCCACCAGGTTCTTCGCCCAGGTGAGCGCCTCGCGCTGCCACGCGTTGTCGGTCTCGTTGCCGCTCACGACGTGCCCGAACAGCGGCACGCCGTCCTGTGTCACCGCCGAGCCGATCTTGAACTGCAGCAGCTCAGGCTTTCGGTCCTTGCTGAAGCCCCGGGCGATCGCCACCTCGGGGTCGTCCCCGTAGTCCGTGCCGTACAGGGAGACCGAGGTCGTGTCGGTGTGCAGGCGCTCGACGACGAGATGGTAGGCCTCGATCGCGCGCAGGCACAGCGATGCGTAGACACGCTTGGGCTCGGCGGCCGCGAGCTTGTCGAGGGCGCGGGCGATGGCCTTGTCGTTGAGGGCCTCGGGGGAGGCGGGCCTTCCGAGGAGAAGCTCGGCATCGCGCGTGGCGAAGAAGAGGGGAAGGCGGTAGAGGGCGCGGCGGTTGTCGATGATCGCGACGACGAGCGCCAACAGGCGCTGGCCAGGACTGAGGCGGCACTGTCTTGGGTCCCACATGACGGCCTCATCGATCGTCTCGATGAACTGCATGCGCTGGAGCATCTCGCGCACGACGACGCCGATGCCCACCTCGTGGGAGTCGACGCGGTCGAGGGCTCCCAATAGCGCGATCAGGTCATCGCCATCCGACGGCATGCCGTAACCTTCAACGCCGTCCGCCAAACTCCTGGTTCTG
>JAILZS010000011.1 GCA_023512375.1 Bacillota bacterium
CTTCGGTCTCCAAGGGCCAGAAGTTCGGGTAGATGAGGCGGAAGAACTCCTCGTCCTCGTCCAGCAGGATGTAGTAGGCGCCGCCCTCGACCTTGAAGACGACGTCGCCGTCCGCGTCCAGGCGGGGGCGGTATCCCTCCTCGGCCAGGAACTCCAGGTAGCCCTGCGCCCGTTGCGCCCTCGTCACGTCGGCCGCCACTCCCTCACGTGGTGATCGGCTCCTGCTGGATTCCGTACCGGGCGCGCGGATCCCTTGCGGCCCTTGGGAACGCGGCGGCGCGAGCGGCCGCCGGGACCCTCCGCTCCTTCCATGCGAGCGCACGGCCGGTTCCACGGCGGCCGGCGACCGACCGGCATCTTGGGTGGCGGAACCGGCGGAACCGGTTCGAACCCTTGGGCCGCCGGTCCGATAGCCTGGTGTGAATGCGAGCCGGAGGTGATGTGGCGCATGGAGGTTCCGCTCACCCCGTTGGCCCTGGTGGAACGCGGGCTCACGCTCTACCCCGACCGCGCCGCTGTGGTGGAGGACGCCGGCGTCTGCACGTACGCCCAGCTCGCCGACCGGCTTGGGCGACTGGCGGCCGCCGTGCGCCGGCTCGGGGTGGGCCCGGGCGAGCGCGTCGCGCTGTTGGCCCCCAACACCGCCCAAGCTCTCGAGTGCTACAGCGGCGTCCCCTTCGCCGGCGCCGTCCTGGTGCCCCTCAACACCCGCCTGGCGCCGGACGAACTCGGCTACATCCTGCGCCACAGCGAGGCGCGGGCGCTCTTTCTGGACGCCGCCCTCTGGCCCGCGGCGGAGCGGGCGCTGGAAGGCCGGCGCCTCCCTTTGGTCGTCCTTGGCGAGGGGGAGAGGCCGCCGGGGGCCGTCGGGTACGAGGAACTTCTGGCGTCGACGCCGCCTCTGGGGCTCGACCCGGAGGCGGTCGACGAACGCGCGCCGATCACCCTCAACTACACGAGCGGTACCACCGCGCGCCCCAAGGGCGTCGCCGTCACCCACCGCGGCGCCTACCTGAACGCCGCCAACATGGTGTTCGCGCTGGGGCTCAGGCGGGAAGACGTACATCTCCACGTCGCACCCATGTTCCACGCGAACGGCTGGGGATTGGTCCGTGTGGGGCACAGGCAAAAAGCGCGGAACGGCGGGCATTTCCGGCAGTTGGCGGCAGTGGCGCCGAGGGCGACAGTGAGGCGCGCGGGCGGGCATGAGCGCAAGGGCTCGGGGCGCCGACAGGTCGAACCGCCGGTGTCATGGAGGACGTGCCCAACTCCAGCTCAAGGCGAAGGAAGGGGCGAAGGAGTCTGTGGCGCTCTGCTTCCGGCTCTGCTCCCGACCGGAGGGGCTACACCGCGTTTGTGGCCGATGGGCCTGCCATGTCATCATGGAGCCAAGAGCCATACTGTGGGATGGCTCCGGGAGTGATGTCAGGTGGAAGCTCGGGTTCGTCTGGGGAAAGGCGGTCGCGTGGTGTTGCCGGCACTGTATCGCAAGGCCCTGGACCTACGGACGGGAGACGAGTTGGTGCTGGAGTTGGAGGGGGAGGTCTTGCACCTGTCGTCGGTCGCGGCCGCCGTCAGGCGCGCACAAGCGATCGTCTCCCGGCGCGTTCCCGGGAATCGCAGCCTTGCCGGGGAGCTGATCTCCGAACGGCGGACGGAGGGCTCGTGAGTACCTGCCTTCTCGATGCGTCGGCCATCCTTGCGCTTCTGCAGGGGGAGCCGGGAGCCAACACCGTAGCTGAAGCCATGAGATCCGGTGCCGCGGTGGTCTCCGTGAATCTCAGCGAAGTGGTGGCGAAGCTGTGTGACGGCGGCCTGTCGGACGAAGAGATCGGGCAGGTCCTCGGCGAGCTCAAGCTCGACGTCGTCGCCTTCGATCGCGAGGATGCCCGCTTGGCTGGACTGCTTCGCCGCGGAACGAGGGGGAGCGGACTGTCCCTCGGCGACCGGGCGTGCCTTGCGGTCGGTGTTCGCCGCGGCTTGACCGTTCTGACGGCCGACGCCGCGTGGGTGGGCGTCGTGCCCGGAGCTCACGTCATCGCCATCCGATAGGGCTGGCCAAGCCTGCTCGCAGGAAGGACCTCCTTTCGACGCCACCCGTCGCCAGCCCGGGGCAGGCCACCTTGTGGTTGTGGCTGGGAGGAATACAAATGTCGCTCGGGGAGGAAGGAGCTACGCGGGGGCGAACGTGATGCCGCATCGGGTGCCGATACGTCGCAGCCTTGTCCCCCTCGATCGTGCACCCTTGGGAGATGACACGCGGAGATGGGGACGACGCGCCGCCCGTTCGAGAGTATGCTCCCCGACATTGCGGCAGCTATGGGAGCGGTACTGTTCGTGTTCGACCGGACGAAGAACAAGGCCCGACTGCGCCCGCGCGAGATGGTACTCTTTGCTGCCGATATTGCGTCGGTGGCCCGTCAGATCGGGCTGCCGGCACAGCCAACGAACTTCGATCTGGAAGGCGCGTGCTTGGCTCTGCGAGAGTTGCTGATGGATTTCCGGCAGACGACGGACGCCCGGGAGTCGAAGCACGAGCACGCGGACCGCTGTCGCTGGAGCAGCTATAGCTTCCATGTACCCGTTCGCGTTCCAAGCCACTGGTCGAGAGACAAGGAAGAAGACGAGGCCTGCGACCATCTTGACTGGCTCGGCGACCAGCTATATATGCGGCAGCACAACGTACGGAACATTTGGCCGGAACGGAACGTGGTACCGTCCGCATTCGAGATGAACCGATCGCGGCATTAGGCGTTCAAGGCGTTTCACCCAGGGTGCTGGAGGGCAGCGCGGCGGCGAGCAACTGGGAGACGGTGAACGTCGTGTTCGGCCCGAGCTGTAGTGCCGACCGGCCTGGCCTTCGTGCCAGGCCTCCTTCTGGCATCATGGCGATGCCCGATCGCTGCCGGGGGCGCACGCTTGTCGGAGGCTCCCTGCTGCACCATGGCTGGGGGCGGCTGAACCTCACGGTGCACCGGTAAACCGAGGCGTAGACCCGCCGCGACGCGGCCGGGCTTGTAGCGCCCCTGGCCGCCGGGTCGTCTTCCTGGGTATTGCGTGCGCGCGGAAGAACGACGGCGTACGCCAGTGGCACCGGAGGCGTTGGCAAAAGATTGCTCGGCTCGCGCCGCGCAACCGAAGACCGTCGGCAATGAAGGGGTGTTCTCGGAACAGGCGGCCGGTGTCGCCCTCAGCCGGTTGCGCCTGAGATAGGCGGCGAAGCGTGCTGCACCAGCCAGTCCATCAGGATTCGCACGCTTTCGGCGTCGAGAGTAGTATCGGCGACATTGTAACCCCGGGCCGCGTCGGCTGCCGTCAGCTCCGTGCGGCTGCGGCGTTCATGCTTGAACACGTGGTTGGCGTTGGGAGGGAAGGCCAAGGTCGCGTTGGCACCGTCGCCGAACGCTTGCGCAAGCCGCTGGCCGTCCTCTTCCCAGTCTACCTGGATGTCCTTCTGCCCGATCATGATGAGGACCGGCAGCCGCACCGACCGCAACAGGACGGCGGCATCTGCCGACCAGAGTTCGCGCGCGAACGGCAAGTTGGCCGGCGCCTCGAGTGAGCTGAGGAGCTGCCTCACGCCGTCCGGAAGGGATGGGTCTGGGTTCGCCGGGTAGCCGGCGAGGAAACGGTCGACGGCCTCGTCGTAGAGCGCAAGAAGATGCTCCCCGTCCGGAAGGGCGGCGGCCTGCCGAGCCAGCTGGGCGCGGGCGACTGCGCCCACGGGGCGCCCCGGCGGCGCCAGGAGGATGATGCCGCGCAAAGGAACCTGCGGGTCGTTCAGGACGTAGTTCAGGACATGCAAGGCACCCTCGCTGTGCCCCAGGCCGAACACCCGATCACGCCGAATGTACGACCGCGATACTGCTGCTGCGACAGCCCCGGCGAACTCCTCGCGGTGCGAGGCCATGCTGACCCGCCCCAGGAGGTGAGGCAGGTTCTCCCGCGCGTGGGGACCCGCGACACGCTTGTCGTAGCGAAGGGACGCGAAGCCTCGGGTGGCCAGTGCCTCGGCGATCAGACGGCCGCTGCCATTGGAGCCGGGAAGAAGGGGGGAGTTCCAGTCGCGGTCCGTCGGGCCGCTTCCGGCAACCATGACGACGACCGGAAAGGGGCCGGACGCAGCGGGCGTCAGCAAGGTACCGTGCACCCGCGTCTCGCCGAGCTCCCAGTCGATCTCGTCGGTGTGGAATTCCACGGTATCATCTCCCTCGAACCCACGGCGTCTTTCGCACCCGTGCGGCGCCGCCGATTGCGTTCAGCGGTTATCTGGCGGTCGCTTTCGTCGAGACCGGCGCGCGGAGACGGACGCGCCCTGGTGTGCCAAGGCGCCTTCAGGGCGAGTCGATCGCCCTTCTCACGAGAGCGACGATCCGTTCGGCTTCGGCATCTCCAAGGTCTGTCAGCGCGTACACCACCGGCCACATGGTGCCTTCGTCGAGACGGGCACGGTCGCCGAATCCCAAGGTCGCATACCGCGCCTTGAACCGGGCCCCGCTTTGAAAGTAGCAGAGAACCTTCCCGTCCTTGGCATAGGCTGGCATGCCGTACCAGGTCCTGGGCGTAAGCTCCGGCGCGTAGGTTTTGAGGAGCGCGTGCAACCGCTCGGCCATCGCCCGGTCCTGCGCCGGCATCTCGGCGATCTTGGCCAACACAGCTTCTTCGCCTTCCGTGTCGCGCACCCGGTCACGCATGGCTGCGCGCTCTTCTTCTGTGAAACGGGAGTGGGCGCCGCCGCGGTCCCGCGATGGCTTGGCGGATGGAGACGTTCTGGCCGGCATCGAATACATCCTCCACGATGTCTGGTGCGGTCTGGTGCATGAATCAAGCTGCGTCGTGAGCGGCCTCACGATAGCACACGCTGACACCGAATTGAGAGAGGGCGAGACAAGGAGTCCGCGTGTCCTGCCGCCTAGCGGAACAGGGGCCGTAGCTGCTGGGGGCGCCGGGGGGCCCTGGTGGGCCCCTGCGGGGAGAAATGGCGGCAAGCGGCTGATCCTTCGCATCGCGGCGTCTGGTAGCGCTGCGCCCACCCCGCACCGCGCGAGTCGCCACGGCGGCGACGTCGCCCGTCGGCCGCCTTTCCCTCCCCTCCTCACGCTCCTACGACTAGTCCCGTGCCGAGCAGGCTGACGACGAGGGCCAGGAATAGGTTCATCCGCCCGAGCCATGACGCCCAGCGCCGTGCCCGTTCGATCTCGGCGAGAAGGGCGGGTGACGGCCCCTCGCGCCGCAGGCGCTCGCCCAGGCGAGCCGAGCGTTCCACCAAGACCACGTCGTGGCCCACAACCCCGACCAGGAGCACCGCCACGGCCGCGAGCTTGAGGCCGAGCACCGTTCCCAAGGGCGTAAGGTAGAAGGACCAGGCGAACAGCTCGGCCGGCCGGATCCCCATGAGCAGGAGGTTGGCGACCCCGGTGACGAGGAGCAACCCGATCGCCGTCCAGGCGTACGGACGGCTGCGCCGACCCAGGGAGCGGAACAACTCCGCCCGTTCCTCCGCCGGCAGGGTGCGACTGTAGGGGCCGGCAACCAGGGCGAGAAACAGCATCTCGCCGATCCAGAACATCGCCGCAAGAACATGAACATACAGAACCGCCCACCTGAGCCCCATCGAGATCCCGCCCTCCCATCGCCGCCGTGCGGTGCGGCAGCATCCGCCCTACCGTCGTTCCCAGGCGGCGAGGACAGGGGCGGGTAGGTGGCGCGCCTTCGGGAACACGAGGAGGTTCTCGCGCTGCATGTGCATGGCGAGCCGCCCGCGCAGCGTCCGCGCCGGCTCCGTCCAATGCGCGGCCGCCGCGTCCTGGTCCGCAAGGGTGCGCACGCGTTCGTAGAGGGTGCGCACCTCGGCGTGCTCGGCGATCAGCGTCGCCAACAGCGCGTCCATGCCCGCGCCTTGGAGGGCCGGGAACACGATGTCCTCCTCGCTTTCGGCATGGCCGTGGACGATGGCGCACACGACCCGTAGCGCATCCTCGCGTTCGTCGCCCCAGACGCTACGGGCCTTGCCGGCGAGGGCAAGGGCGCACGCCGCCTCGAGGCGTTCGAGCGCCGCCGCGGCCTCGCGGTGTTCCTCCTCCAACCGCTCGATCAACGACATGCCGTCGGCCTCCCTCAAGCGAAACCGAAGTGACGCTTGGCGTCGTCGCTCATCATGTCCGGCGTCCACGGCGGCGACCACACCACCTGCACGGCCACGTCGTGCACGCCGTCGAGCATCGCCACCCGTTCGCGCGTGCCCTCCTCGATGTAGTCGGCTGCCGGGCAGCCCGGTGTCGTCATCGTCATCGTGATCTCCACTCGTCCGTCCTCCACGGCGATGCCGTACACGAGACCGAGGTCGACGATGTTGTAGCCGAGTTCGGGATCGTAGACCTCGCGGAGCGCCTCGCGCACTGTCTCGACGCTGGGTTCGCCCGTGTCGCTCACGCCCTGTCGCCTCCCCGGCGGATGGTGAGGTGGACGCCGTCGTTTCGGCGGTCGATGCGGATCTGGTGGCCTCGGGCCTCAAGCTCCGGCAGGAGGAACATGGGCTCGCGGTCGTTGATCGCGGCGAGCACCTCGCCCGGGGCGAGGTCCTCCAGCGCCTGCAGGATCCGCATCATGGGTTCGGGCGGCATAAGGCCGCGGTTGTCGAGGTGGGTCGCGGGCGGTGGCCAGTCGTCGCTTGCCGTTTCGGCCGGAGAGCGCCCGTCCCCCCGGACGGCGCCGGCCGCTCCCCGCGCGGTCTGTGCCGGCCGAAACAGGATCTCCCAGTCGCCCTCGCCCAGCCGCCGGGCCTCGTGCGCGAAGCCCCGCCCGGCGAGGACCCGGTAGAGGGGAATCGGCTCGAACGTCGCGTACAGGCGCAGGCCGCGACCCGGTGGCAAGGCGTCGACCGCCGCCAGGATGCGGGCGAGGGGCTCGCGCCCCGCGCGCAGGTCGTCGCGTACGTCGAGGACGCTCAGATCATCGTCGCTCGTTCCCATGGTTGGCTCCCCCTTTCGTGGTCGGCGTGAGGGGTGCCGGCGCCGGTCGGGGCAAGGCTGCGCTGCGACCGAGGGGCACCGCTGCCGCAGCGGCCGCGTTCGAACCGACGCTCGCACCGGAGCCCGCACCCGCGCTGTCGCCGGTGCCTGCACCGTTGCCGGCTGCGAGGATCTCGGGCCGTACGCGTCGACTGTGCGCGAGCTCCCAGGCGATGCCCGCGAGGGCGATCAGGAGGGCGAGCGCGCTCGCCCGAGCCAGGTCGGGCGCCGGCGCGGCGACGGCGAGGGACAGGACGAGAGCGCCGACAAACCACAGGACGAACCAAGGCTTCGCCTGCCCTTCGCGTACGAGGTCTTGCACCCGCGGCACCCGCTCTCTCCCCATCCGCGCGCCATAGCGCTCGATCCAGGTGAGAAACGGCACGATCTTGTACAGCTGGCTCAGCCCGAGTCCGCTCAGCCAGCCCATCAGGGCAAGGGCGACGACCGGAGCGAACGCCGCCATGCCGCCGCCGGCCAGGCGGGCGACCAGCCCCCACCCTAGCGCCAGGGCGAGGAGGGCGAGCGCCCAGGCGCCAAACCGCGCGTTCAGCTCGAGTGCGCGCCGCCGGCGCTGGCGATACATGATCGCCATGTCGGCCACGAACACCGCCACGCCGAGCGTCGCAGCGCCCAGACCCATGTCGGCAAGCATCCCTAACGCCCGCGCCGCGGGTGCAAACGTCGCCGCAAGGCCGGCGACGAATGCCAGGCCGAGGCCGACGGCGGTGAGGAGGAAGGCCGCGTCGCCCGAACGACCGCGTTCTTCCGGGGCGAGCGTGAACATCGCCAGGAGCTTGAGGCCCACACCCATCGCGGTGAGGGTGAACCAGCCTCCGACGCCGGCGAGGACGTGAAACGGCAGGCCCTCCCCGGCGAGGGTGGCGGCCAGGACGGGCGGCAGGAGCGTCGGGACGGTGAGCGTCGCCGCGAGGGTCAGGCCGAGGAGCACCGTCGCCGCCAGGAACGCGAGCGCCGCCGCCGCATACCGGCCGCTGAGGGGGAGTGGGCGGGCGCGCCAGAGGGTGACGGCGAGATTCACCGCGTTCACGCCGACGCCGCTGACGACGAGCGCGCCGCCGATCGGCAACGCGAGGTCCGCCGCCGTGCCGAAAGGTGCCGCCAGCGGGCCGCCGCCCAGGGCGAGGAAGCCGACGAGCATTGCGCCAAGGCCGACGACGAGGAGGGCAAGCGCCGGCCCAGGGGCGCCGTCGCTCGCGAGCTGGCGGCGGGTGATCACCGGCACCAACTGGCTCAGCGCGCCGAGCATGAGCGGCGTGAGCCAGCCGAGGGTGAGGAGGTGGACCGTCACCAAAGTCGCCGGCGCCAGGATCGGCGCCGCCGGGTAGCTCACCCCAGCCGCGACAAGGGCGAGGGCAAGGGCCAGTGCGGCAAGGGCCACGGCGAAGTAGCGAAGCGTCCAGCGTTGCACCCGCACCCCGAGCATGGCCGTTCCCTCCTCAGGAGCTCGTCGAGCGCGACACCTGGCGCGAGCGCCTCTAGCCGGCGCCGAAGCCGGTGGCGGCGATGGCCGCCATCGCCGCCATCATCGCGGTCACCAACGTGCCCGCACCGCGCCGGTAGCGCTCGCCCCAGACGGCGGCGGCGAACGTCAGCGCCATGAGGGTGAGATGCATGGCCAGGTGCAGCGCGGGGTGACGGTCGAGCCAGCTGCCGGCGTCGAAGGCCATGAGGGCGATCGCCGCCGCTTCGGCCAGCACCGCGAGAACGAGGGGGCGCGATCCGCCCGGGTGCGCGTCCTGACCGTCGCCAGCGGTCGGCGGGACGCGGCGTGCGATGCGGATGCCGACGGCGCCCGCGACGACCATGATCGCGCCGTGGGCGAGGTGATGCAGGGCGACCGACGGCGCTTCGCCGGCGAAGGGCGAGAGGACGGCGTAGGCGAGGGCGGCGGCGAAGGCGATGCCGAGCGCCGCGTCGGCGACCCAGCTCGGACCGACCGTTGCCTCGGCGTCGACGCCGCTAGGCCGCTCCTTGATCATCGTCAGGCGGCCTCCTCGGGAAACGCGCGCGACCGCCGGGCGCGGTGCCACACGTCGAGGAGGACGAGCGTCAGGCCGGCGAGGAGCACGGCCACGGCGGCGGTGGCGTACAGGCTGAGCACAGGACCGGGGGCGGGCTGGATCGCCTCCCGCCGGGGCACGCCCTCCAACCCCGAGACGTAGAAGGAGGCGAGAAACAGGGTGATGCCGCCGAGGAGCAGCCAAAGTCCGGCGCGCGCCCAGCCGGACATCGCCTCGCGTTCGCCGGCGAAGTGCGAGGCGAAGGCGATGGCGAACAGGAAGGCGCCACCGAGCAGGTAGGTGTGGAAGTGGGCGACCACCCAAAGCGTGTTGTGGAGGACGAAGTTGAACGGGATGCTGGCATCGAGCTCGGCGGCGGTGCCGCCCACCGCCCAGCCGACAAGGCCTGCGTAGAGCAGGACCGAGCCCACATGCCAGCGGATGCCGCTACGGTAGACGAGGAGCACGGCGCCGAAGATCGTCACCACCGCCGGCGGCACAGAAGCCAGGTACGAGGTGCTCTCGCCCAAGAATTGCAGGGCGGGCGGCTGGACGAAGTCCATGTACAGGTGGTGGCCGTAAGCGGTGAGGACGAACACCAGCGAGCCGACCCAGGACAGGGCGAGGACGCCGTTGGTCTTCCACTCGCGCCCCGCGTAGGTCGGCAGGTAGGCGTAGATCGTGCCGGCGGCGAGGTAGATGTCGAGGTTGGCGATGATGTGGCCGAAGAAGTAGGTGACGTTCTTCGCCCACAGGGCGTCGATGGGGAACGCCGGGTTCACGTAGTGGGCGAGCAGCGCGATGAGGATCACCGCTCCGGCCAGCGTGCCGATCGCCCCGTCGATGCCGACCATCGTCGCGGCGATCACCGGCGGCGGTGCAACCTCTTGGCCGGGACGGCCGAGGGCCGGGATCAGGGCGTCGAGGCCCAGGCCGCGCAGAAGGCCGCCGTAGCGGCCGACGACGGCGGTCAGGATGTCCATGCAGTAGATCGAGAAGCCCAGGCCCACGGCGAGCACCCCGAGGAGAAAGGCGAGCGTCGCCCAGGCCGGCCAAGTGGTGTTGACGAACGGCAACGGGTAGAGAAACGTCCAACCGGCCGCGAAGCCGCCGACCAGAGTGGCGACGAGGACGAGGACGATGCCCAGGCAGAAGAGGGCGAACCCGACCATCAGCACGCGGGGCCGGAGGTCGAGGATGTCGTGGACCGCGTACCACAGACCGGCGGCCATCGCCAAGGTGACGAGGGCGATCATCCCCGTGCCGTGGAGCGTGAGCAGGCTGTAGAACGTGTCGAGCGGCAGGTGCACGACCGCCGCCTGATTGGCGCGCATGATGCCGCCGACCATGCCCAGGACGTAGATCAGGACGAACGACGTGCTAAGGCAGATGGACACGACACTTCGTGGCGTGAGCGCCCACGAGCGGCGTACGGGCGCCGGCACGGTGACGGGCTGCGTGGCCATTTCGTTTCCCTCCGTTGCCTAGCGTTACGCGCGCGTCGCGTGCGCGCGGCGGCGGCTACGACGCCTGGTACACCGTCAAGGGCATGAGCATGTAGGGATGCTCGGCGCCGCAGTACTCCATGCAGCGGATGAGATAGACACCCGGGTGCGGGAAACGGAAGAAGAGGTGGTTCACGTACCCCGGCATCGCCTGCACCTGGCCGAGGAGCACGCCATGGGGGCTGTAGATGCCAAAGCCATGGTTCACGTCGGTGGCGGTCACCTCGAACTCGATGAGGCGCCCCGCCGGCACGCGGTCGGTCGACAAGAGCCACGCCCATTGCACGCCCTTCACCCGCACCTGAAGCGCCGGGGCGCGGGTGGGGTTGGCCTCGGCCGGGTACGGGAGCGACGCGAGGGAGACGACGAAGCCGAAGGCGCACAAGGCGAGAAGCACCCCGAACCACCACGAGCGCAGGAAGTAGCCGTGGGGGCGCACGGCTTGGTACTCCAGGCGCCCCCGAGCCGTGAGGGCGACCCACACGAACACCGCCCCGATCGCCGTCACCATCGTCGCGAACAGCACGAGGACCAGATCCTGGCGCGCACCGAGCGGTACCACGCTCTCGCCTCCCCATCGCCTTCGCGATCGATCCTGGCAGGGTGCGCCACGGCTGGCGGTGACCACGATCACATCGGACGGCCACTGGCGGTCGTGGCATCGCCCTCAGCGGCCGTCGACGCCGACGCGCACCCGCCAGACGTCGGGCCCGTCGGCGTCGTACTGCCAGACGAGGGCCTGGCCGTGCTCGGCCTCGAGCTGGCGGCGCAGCGGCAGGGGGTCGTGGTCGACGGTCAGGATCAGCGCCTGCCCGGGGCGCAGGTGGCGCACGACGCCGGCGATCAGCGTGTGACGCCTTGGGTGGGGGATCTCCCGCACGTCGAGCTCCACGTCCGCCTCCGCCCGGGCTGCGCCCGCGTCGACGTCCACGGGTGGCGTGAGCGCGGCGTGCATGCGCTCGAGGATCGCCCCGAGGTCCACAGCGCCGTCGGCCGCAAGCGGCGGCAGGATGACGTCGTTCTCGCTCTGCGCGTGGGCCGCGAACAGGGCTTCGAGGCCAGCGGCGGCCCGTGCCGCTTCGGCCGGCGCGGCGGCGGCGGCCAAGCGGTCGACGAGGCCGGCAAGCGCGCGGTGCTCGCCCTCCATCGCCCGAACCAGGGCGGCGAACTCGGGCCTGGCGCCGGCGGCGGCGTAGATCGTTCCCTCCTCGGCGCGGGCGTGCGGCAAGAGTTCGCCGCGGGCGTAGTCGACCAGACGTGAGCGCGCCTCCCGCCAGGCGTCTGCGTCCGCCGCGGTGTGCGTGGCCGCTGCTTGTCCGTCTGGCGCCGCCGCCCGCGCCGCAAGGATGTCCACGCGCGCGCGCACCTGGGCGACCATCTGGGCGTGGTGGGCGCGCATCCGCGCCATCGCCGTCTCGTTGGCGCTCCTCAAGCTCATGGTCATCCCTCCGCTCCTTCGCTTCGTCGTTCGTCTTGCGCCTCGAGCGGGTGGGCGCCGCCGCGTGCGCCGTCGCCCCCGTCGCGCGTGCCCACGTGCGCATGCGGGTGCGTGTGCGCGTCCGAACGGTCGTCCGCGTCCGGACCGTGACGTGCATCGGTGTCCGCGCCCGGCTCGTCTCCCGATGGCAGACGGGATGCCAGTTCGGCGGCGAGGGCGTCGTACACGGCGCGCGCCATGCCCGCAGGGGCGAGCCCGGGCGGATGCCAGGGGACGCGCGCGACGACGCGCGTGTCGAGCGCGCTCGCCACGAGATCGCCGCCGCCGCGCCCCCACAGCTCGAGCCGGCCGCCGCAGCCGGGGCAGACGGCGTGGGTCAGGTTCTCGACCACGCCGACGAGCTCGTGGCCGACGCTGCGGGCCATCTCGCCGGCGCGCACGGCGACGCGAGCGCTCGCGGGGTCGGGCGTCGTCACGACGAGGACGCGCGCCCGAGGAAAGAAGGCGTGGACGTCCAGGGCGACGTCGCCGGTCCCGGGCGGGAGGTCGAGGACCATCACCTGAGGCGCCGACCACGCCGTCTCCTCGGTCATCTGGCGGAGGGCCTTGCCGAGCATCGGGCCGCGCCACACGACCGGTCGGCCGTCGGGGACGAAGAACGCCATGGACATGACCTCGACGCCGTGCGCGCGCGGCGGCACGAGGCGGCCGTCGACGACGTGCGGCCGCGCCCCCACCTCGAGGAGTGCGGGAACGCTGAAGCCATACACGTCGCAGTCGAGGATCGCTGTTCTCACTGCGCGCCGGGCCAGGGCCGCGGCCAGGTTGACGGCGAGGGTGGACTTGCCGACGCCGCCCTTGCCACTCTGGACGGCGAAAAACGTCGCCCCCTGGGGCAGCTTCGGCGCGGCGGCGCGGTCGCGCCGCCGGCGGGCGATCTCTTGCGCCTGACGCGCGCGCTCCGCGCTGCGGGGGATGATGCGCGCCGCCCCGACCTGGGGCAGAGCGAGGACGCGTTCACGCATCGCCGTGAGCACCGCCTCGGAAGGCGGCGCCCCCTGCCACAGGTCGTCGACGTGCACGCCGACGTAGGCGACGTCGCCGTGCCATTCGATGGCCACATCCTGGACGTAGCCGGCGGCCAACGGCTCGACGCCGTCGACCCTGAGACCGGCCAGGGCCTGAAGCACGTCGTTCTCGCGCATCGCTCGCCTCCCGGGGTGGCGGGAACGCCAACCGGTCGCTTGCGCTGCCGCCTGCCCGACCCGATGATGGGAACCGGGACGACGCGCCACAGTGACAGCTGTCACACTCGGCTGTGTGATCGCGGTCACTGTCCGGTCCGGTTGCGCCTGCGACACTGGGGCCGAAGCGCCGGGGCCCTCGGGCCCGGGGGGAGGTCCACCCGCATGGCGTACGTGATCACCGAGGCCTGCATCGGCGTGAAGGATGCGGCCTGCGTCGCCGTCTGCCCCGTCGACTGCATCCATCCCGCGCCCGACGAGGCGGCGTTCACGAGCGAGGAGCAGCTGTACATCGATCCGGGCGTGTGCATCGACTGCGGCGCCTGCCAGCCCGAATGCCCTGTCGACGCCATCTATCCGCTCGACGAGGTACCCGAGCACCTCGCCGCGTACGTGGCGAAGAACGCCGCGTACTACGGGCGATGACCGGCGGGGGCGGGCGGCGGTGACGGCCGCCGAGGTCCGCGCCTTCGACCTCTTCGCCGGCATGGGCGAGGACGACGCCGCCGATCTGGGGTCGCGCATCCAGGTGCATCGGGCGGTGCGCGGCGACTTTCTCTTCCGTCAGGGCGAGGCGGCGCTGTGGCTCGTCCTGCTCATGGGCGGGCAGGTGAAGATGGAGCGCACCGCCGCCGACGGCGCGGTCACGATCGTCGAGATCCTCGGTCCGGGGAGCGCACTTGCGGCGGCGAACTTCCTGGAGCGCGAGCCTTACCCGGTGACGGCCGTGGCGCTGTCCGACGTCGTCTACGGCGCGCTGTCGTACGCCGACTTCGAGCGCTGCGTGCGCACCCATCCGGACGTGGCGCTAGCGCTGCTCCGGTACATGGTGCGGCGGGTGCACCGGGCCTACGCGGCCATGCGCCTTCCCGCCCGCGCCGGCGTGCGGCTCGCCGCGGCGCTGGTGCGCATCGCGGCCGACGCGCCGCGCCGCGCCGACGGCCTGCCGGAGGTGGCGCTGGCCCACGCCGACCTGGCCGAGGTGGCGGGCATGGCGCGCGAGACGGTCACACGCCACCTCCGGCGCTGGCAGGCGCAGGGCCTGGTCGACTGCGGCCTTCGCTCGATCGCGGTGCGCGACCTCGAGGCGCTGCGCCGTCTGGCCGAGGAGGCGTAGCGGCCGAGGACCGGTCTTGGGCCGATGACGCCCACCGTCACGCGCCGGCATTGCCGCGTCGCGCCCGGGGTCGCCCGCCGGCCTGGAGGCGTTCGGCCACGGCCATGCGCGCGCCGACCACCGCGCCCGCGCCGCTCCAGGCGACGAGCGACGCCCACTGCCACGCTGCGGGCCAGCTGCCGCTCAGGGCGCGACCGAGAGCGCCGACGGCGCTGCCCACCGGCAGGACGTCGCGGACGGCGACGGCGATCGTCGGCAGGTGGCCGCTGGGCACGATGCCCAGGAACAGGACGGCCATCATCATCAGGTTGCCGACCAGCCCGGCGACGGCCTCGCTCGAGGCGGCGAGGCCGACGGCGGCGCCGATGCCGCCGAGGGCGAAACCGCTGAGCAACAAGACCGGGAGCAAGGCGGCATCGGGTCGCAGGACGACGCCGTAGAGCGCGTGGCCGAGAAGGGCGACGACGGCCAGTCCGGGCAGCGCGAACGCCGTCGCCGACACGAACAGCGCCAGGAGGATCAGGACGGGCGCCACCGGCAACGTGCGCAGAAGGTCGAAGCTGCCGTTGTGCACGGCCTCCGATACTTGTTGGGCCATGAGCGTCACGGCGGTGATGCCTAGGACGAGGTCCATGGCCCCGACCGTGGCGGTCGAGCCGGCGGCGCGGTCGAGGCGGCCGACGAGGTCGAGGAGGAGTACGATGCCCGCCGGCATCGCCGTGCTCACGACCAGGTAGGGGCGCCAGTGACGGCGCGCGCGCGCGAGGGTGAGGGCTACGAGCGCAGCCAGGGCGGCCGGCGCCGACGGCACCGGTGGCGCTAGCGCGACGCGGGGCGATCCGGTCGGTGCGGGGCGTCGAGCCATGCGGCCATCGCCTCCTCGAGCGAGGGAGAGCGGATTTCGAGGGCCTCGAACCCGCCGAGCGCCGACCGCTCTGCCAGCCACCCAAGGCTGGCGGGATGGTCTTCGGGCGCGACGAGGAGATCGCACCCCCGCCGGGTGGCGCCGCCGCCTACGCGCGACCAGGGCGCGGACGGCGGCGACACGCCGGGCGGTAGGCGTACCCGCAGGCGGCGGTCGATGGCGCGCACCACGTCGGCGACGGGGCCGAAGGCGCGCAGACGCCCGCCGACCAAGACCGCGACGTCGTCCACCACCGCCTGTGCCTCGGCCAGAAGGTGGGTGACGAGCAGAACGGCCGAGCCACGCTCCGAAAGCTCGCGGATGAGCGTCCAGGCGGCCGCGCGGAAATCCGCGTCGAGGGCGGCCGTGGGCTCGTCTAGGACGACGAGCGGGGTGGGAACGAGCGCCGCCGCACCGAGGGCTACGCGCTGGCGTTCGCCCCCGCTCAGGGCGGCGATCGGCCTCTGGCCGAGGGGGCCCAGGCCCAGGCGTTCCACCAACTCCGCCGCCCGGCGCCGCGCCGCCGCGGCGCCCAGGCCGCGCAGGCGGCCGAGCAGGGCCAACGCTTCGCCCGGCGTCAGGTCGGCGAACAACTGCGGCTCCTGGCGCATGTAGGCGATCGCCCGCTGCACCTCGCGCCGGCCGAGGCGGACCTCCCGGCCGAGGACGTGCACCTTCCCGGCGGTCGGCGCGAGCAGTCCGACGGCGATCCGGGCGAAGGTCGTCTTGCCCGCGCCGTTGGGTCCGATCAGGCCCAGGATGCGTCCGGGCGTGAGCGTCAGGTCGACGCCCGCCAGGGCGACGACCGGCCCTGGGTAGGTCCGGCTCACTCCCTCCGCCACGAGCACCGCATCCGCTGCCGTCGTCGCCGCCACCACCCGAATCGCCTCCCCTGCCGACACATCGAGCGGGCGGCACCCGCCATGGCACCCGGCGGGCTCGCCCAGCGGCTAGGATCGCACCACCCCAGCCGGCGGACGGTGTGACCGCGCGCACACGGAAACGTCCCGGGCGCGCTATGCTGGGCGGCAGGCGAACGCGTCGGTCCCTGAGCCTTCCCGCCGGCGCAGAGCCGAACCTGGCTCGTGAGGAGGACCTGGGCGTGCACCACATCGCCGCCGCCGCGCGCGGCCCCTGGCAGACGACCAACATCGAGGGCGTCTTGGGACACGACCTCCTGGCGTTGCCGGAGGGGACGGCCAAGCTCATCCGCCTCCTGCCGGGCGCCCGCTATCCCCGCCACCAGCATCCGGCGCGCACGGAGTACGCCTACGTCCTCGCCGGCACGCCACGCCTGATCGTCGCCGACCAGGCGTACGACGCGGCGGTCGGGGACTTCGTCACCTTCCCGACGGACACTCCACACGCGCTCGAGAACCACGCTCAGGTCGAGGCGCTGCTCCTCGTCGGGGCCGTGTATCATCGACCGACGCCGGACGGGGACTGAGCGCGCCCGCGCGGCGCGCGCCTTGGCGTCGCCCTGGAGTCGCCCGCCGGCGCGGCGGGAACGACCGGGCCTGCGCCCGCGCCGCCCGCCGCCGCGGGCGGCGTGCCGTCGAAGTCGAACAGGATGCGTGCGCTGGGCCGGTCGAACCAATACGCGGCCGCCCAGTGGACGAGCACCAACAGTCGGTTCTCGAACCCGATCAGGGTGGCGATGTGCACCACGAGCCAGAACAACCAGCCGATCAGGCCGACGACGTGCAGCGGGCCGATTTGGACGACGGCCGCACTCCTTCCCAGCGTCGCCATCTGGCCGTGGTCGCGGTAGCGGAACGGTAGCGTCGGGCGCCCGGCCAAGCGGCGCCGGATCATCGCCGCCGCGTGCCGGCCCTGCTGCTGGGCGACCGGCGCCAGCGCCGGCAGGAGGTGGCCCCTCTCGTCCGTCGCGCCGGCGAGGTCGCCGACGACGAACACCTCGGGGTGGCCGGGAAGGGAGAGGTCAGGGAGGACGGAGACGCGGCCGCCGGCGGCGGTGGCGACGCCGAGGGCGCTTCCGACGGGCGAAGCGCGGTTGCCCGCAGCCCAGAACGCGATCGCGCCCGGCAGGCGTTCGGTGCCGACGGTGACCCCGGCGTCGTCGAGCGCCGTCACGGCGCAGTTCAGGCGCACCTCCACCCCCAGCGCCTCCAGGCGCCGGCGCGTGTACTCGGAAAGGGACGGGGCCAGAGCGGGCAACAGTCGCGGTCCGGCTTCGGCCAGGACGACGCGGGTGCGCTCGGGGCGCACCGCGCGCACCTCCCGCACGAGCACGCGGCGGGCGATGCCCGCGAGCGCGCCGGCCAACTCCACCCCGGTCGGGCCGCCGCCCACGACCACGAACACGGGCTCGGACGCGGACCCCAGGTCCACCCCGTCGGCGCGTACCCGCTCGGCCGCTTCGTAGGCGCCCAGCAGGCGGTGGCGGATGCCGAGCGCATCGGCGAGGGTCTTGAGGCCTGGCGCCCGCGCCTCCCACCCCTCATGGCCGAAGTACGCGTGGCGCGCCCCTAGCGCGAGCACCAGGTAGTCGTAAGGGATCTCGCTTGCGTCCGGGGTCAAGCGCACGACGCGGCGCTCGAGGTCGATGCCGGCGATCTCGGCCATGAGCACGCGCACGTCGCGCCGCCGGCGCAGGATGGACCGGATGGGCACCGCGATGTCCTCGGGCGACAGGACGCCGACGGCGACCTGATAGAGAAGCGGCTGGAAGAGATGGTGGTTGGTGCGGTCGACGATGGTCAGGTCCACGGGTGCGCCCGCGAGCGCCCGGGCGGCGAACAGGCCGCCGAAGCCCGCGCCGGTGACGACGACGCGCGCCCGGCGCGCGGCGCCCTGGGCGGTGGCCGCCACAGTCGACCCCCCTTTCGCCAGCCGCTCGGCGCCTGAGGTCAGCGTCCGCCCCCGTCGGCTGTGCCGTACGGGGAGACGTAGCCGCCGACCGGCGGGCGGAAGGCGACCGACATCCGGTTCCAGCCGTTGATCGCCACGATCGCCAGTGTCAGGGCGACGAGTTCGCGTTCGTCGAACGCCCGGCGGGCTTCCTCGAACGCTGCGTCGGGGACATGGCTTTGGGCCACCAACGTGACGGCCTCGCACCACGCGAGGGCCGCTCGCTCGCGTGCGCTAAAGCACTCGGCTTCCCGCCACACCGCCACCAGGTGCAGACGCCCCTCGCTCTCGCCGCGGGCGCGCGCGTCCTTGGCGTGCATGTCGACGCAGTACGCGCAGCCGTTCAGCTGCGAGGCGCGCAGGCGCACGAGCTCGAGTAGGGTCGGTTCGAGTCCGCTCTCGCGCACGGCCGCCTCGACGCCGCTGAGCGCGTCGCGGGCCGGCGGGAAGGCCTTGGACCAGTCGAGGCGCATGTGGCGTGATCCTCCTCGTCGTGTTCGCCTCGCAGCGCCGGGGCGCCGGTTCAGGCCGCGGTGCGGGCGATGTGGACGCGCCACACCTCGGGGCCGCGCTCGAGATACGTCCAGGTGAACTTGTCGGCGTGCTCGGCCTGAAACTGATAGTACAGCGGCAGCGGGTCGTGGTCGTTCACCAGCTCCAGCACCTCGCCCACGCCGAGGCTGTTCCAGGTCGAGAAGATCGTCTCGTGCCGGCGAGCCGGCGGCAGGGAGCGAACATCCAACGTCGTCGTGGCCATGTTTCCCACCTCGCAATGCCAGACTCCGCTCCCACGGTAGGGGGCCGACGAGCGATGGACCGTGACCGCCGTCACGCGCCGTCCGCCGCCGGTGGGCCGAGAAGGACGGGAGCGACGATGTCGTACATGCGTTGGGCTGACCCCGTAGATCGACGGTCGCGACCGAAGTGCACGCGGTCGAGCGGATGAAGCCAACGGGTCGTCGTGTGATGCGCTGAACGTTGGCCACGCCTGTCGGCCCGACAGCCAGGGTTTGCCCTTGTGACCTGGCCGCAGATCTGCGCGCAGCGAGACCTGCCCTGCCCGTTGGGACGCAATGGCCTCCAGGGATCCTCCTGGGGGCCTTGGGCGTCCACGCACACCAGGGTTCAAACGCCCGTAGGCTCTTCGGAGGTGAGCTTTGGTGAGCCAAGCCCAGCAGCTTCGACTGAAGGAGCCCCTTCCCGACCAGCCGGTTGTCCGGGCTTGGGACGAAGCTCCACCCAACGTGCGTCGGGCGTACGCGGTGATGGCGTCAGCCTATCTCCGGCGTCGCGTGACACACCGTGCACCTGGCCGCCCGGACTCCTGTTCGCAGACGGGGTGAGCGGGTGCCGACGCCGCTTCTCTACTGCCGCGTCTCCACGCAGGAGCAGGCGAACGAAGGGTACAGCCTGGACGCCCAGCTCGCCCAGCTGGAAGCGTACTGCGGAAGCCAGGGGTGGGAACCCGGCGGGCGGTACGTGGAGGAAGGGTACTCCGCCAAGAACCTGGAGCGGCCGCAGCTGCAAGCCCTGCTGGCGGACGTCCGTTCCCATCGGTTCAAGGAGCCGCTCGTCCTCGTGTGGCGCCTGGACCGGCTCACGCGGTCGGTCGCCGACCTGTATGTGCTGCTCTCGATGTTGGAGGAAGACGGGGGTGCCTTCCGCTCCATCACCGAACCGTTCGAAACCCAGACGGCCGTGGGCAAGCTGTTCGTGACCCTGATCGCGGCCATGGCGCAATGGGAGCGGGAGAACCTCATCGAGCGCGTCCGCCTGGGGCAGATGCACCAGGTCATCCATACGGACGACTGGACCGGCGGGCGGCCGCCATACGGCTACCGCCTCGTCAAGAAGAAGCTTCGGGTGGACCCGGAGGCGGCCGCGGTGGTGCGAGAGGTGTACGGCAGGTTCCTGGTAGAGGGGAACCTCTACGCCATCGCGCGCGACCTCAACGCCCGCGGCATCCCGGCTCCGGGCGGCAAGGGGTGGAACGCGCACAGGCTGCGCTACATCCTGTCGAATCCCGTATACGCCGGCATCCGGACATGGCAGCGACACGTGCGCGGTGCCGATGGCAAACGAGCCTACCGGCGGCGGTCACGGGATTCCTGGAAGGTCGTGGAGGATCAACGCTTCCCCGCCATCGTGGACCGCGGCACCTGGGAACGGGCGATGGGGGTCGTCGAGGGGCGTGGGCGTGTCTCCCACAGGCACGGCTGGGGGGAGCACCCGCTTACGGGCGTGCTGGTGTGCGGGGCATGCGGGTCGACGATGAACGGCAAGCTCGTGCGGCGGGGAGACAGGTCGTATCGCTACTACCGGTGTCCCAGACGCTACCAGGGCCGGGCGTGCCAGCGCGGGCAGGTGCGGGCGGAGGACTTGGAGGGCCTGGTGCTGACTGCGATCCAGGCGCGGTTTGCAGAACAGGCGCTCTTGGAGCAGGCGGTGGTGGAGATGCAAGGCGCGGACGACACCGACGGAAGTCGTCTCGCAGCGGAGCTCGAGGACGTGCGCCGACGCATGCGCCGATGGGAAGACGCCTACGAGGAGGCGCAGATCGACGCCAGCACGCTGGGCCAGCGCCTGCGGGACCTCCGGGCACGGGAGGGGGAGATTCTGGTGCGCATGCGGAATCTGTCAACAGCGCACGAGGGGCCGGCGCAGGTGTTCGCGAGCGAAGGCTGGGCCTCCATGACGGCAGCCGAGCGCCAGGCATTCGTACACGATCTCGTAGCACGTGTGACGATCGATCTGGATGGGTCCGTGGACATCGACTGGCGGTAGGCAGGGCGTGCCCCATTCGGACCAAAGGATGGGGGATGGTGTGGGCCACACTCGCCGTCGGCGCGGCCAACGTTCCCCTCCTGCGCGTGACGGGCGAGACCGTCCTTGAGCGCGTGCGCCGCATGGGCGTCACCGTGCTGTGCGCCGCCCCCACCGTCCTGGGGATGATCGTCCGGGCTGCCCGCGCTGCACCTGGCGGCGCCCCCCGAGGCGTGCGGGTGGCGACGGCAGGAGGGGCGCCGACGGCGGCCGTGATCCAGGCGGTGGAGGAAGAGGTGGGGTGGCCGGTCACCCACCTGTACGGCCTCACCGAGACCACCGCCTTCGCCACCTATTGCGAACCTCCGGCCGACCTGGAGCACATGCCGGCGGCAGAGCGCGCCCGCTTCAAGGCCCGCCAGGGGGTCCCCCTCTTGCTCGCGGGGCGGGTGCGGGTGGTGCGCTCGGACGGTCGTCCGGTGGCGGCCGACGGGCGGGAGATGGGAGAGGTGGTGGTGCGGGGCAACGTCGTCATGGCCGGCTACCACGGCGACCCTGTCGCCACCGCCGAAGCGATGGGGGGCGGCTGGCTGCGCACGGGCGACCTGGCGGTGCGCCATCCGGACGGATACATCGAGGTGCGCGACCGGCTCAAGGACGTCATCAAGTCGGGCGGGGAGCAGATCCCGTCCATCGAGGTCGAGGGGGTCCTCGCCGCCCACCCGGAGGTGGCGGAGGTGGCGGTCGTCGCCGCCCCCCACCCCCACTGGGGGGAGACGCCGGTGGCGTTCGTGGTCCCTCACGCGGGCCGCCGTCCCACGGCCGAGGCGTTGACCGAGCACTGCCGCGCCCGCCTCACGCACTTCAAGGTGCCCACCAGGTTCGTCTTCGTGCCCGAGCTGCCGCGCACGGCGAGCGGCAAGGTGCGCAAGGCCGAACTGCGCCGCCTCGTGGAAGGGGACCCGGCGTCCGGTGGGCAGGGCGGCATGGCCGTGGCGCCGCCCGCGACAGGCCAGGGTGCGGGCGAGCCGTAGGCGGTGTCGCCAGCCGTTGCGCGCTGCGGGTGCCGACCCGCCCGGCGCCCTACGGCAGAAGGCGCCACACGGCGTACGCGTCCTCGCCGTTGCCGAAGAAGTGGGGCACCAGCCCGACCGCGCGCCAGCCCAACCGGGCCAACAGGCGCAACTGGGCCACATTGGAGCGCCGCACCTCGCCCAGGAACCAGCGGGCGCCGCGCGCTCGCGCGAACTCCTCGCCGGCGCGCAGCACCAGGCCTCCCAGGCCCCGGCGGCGGGCGTCGGGGTGGGTGGCGTTGCTGATGACATGTGCCGTGGGACCCTGCACCTCGAAGCCGAAGTAGGCCAAAAGGCGATCGCCGTCCCGCACGCCGAGGTACACGGTGGCGTCGCGCGCCCACAGGCGTACGACCTCGGCGTAGGAAAGCGGCTCCGGGAAGACCGCCTCCTCGATCGCCGCCACCTGCGCCAGGTCGGTGGCGGCGAGGGGGACGACGGCGGCGGCGGGCGGTGGGAAGGGCGAGGGAGTGGGGGGGACGGGGGACATACGGCCACCTCCCCGCCACCCTATGCTCCGGTCATCGGGGCCGACAGCCGGGCCGGGCGGGGCGGGCACACTACGAGGGCGGCCGTATAGGCCGCGGGGGAGGCGTTCGTGCGGTGGTGCCGGTCGCTCTCCTGGCCATGGTGCTCGCCGCCGGCTTCGTGGGCGCGGCGGCGACGGCTGTGGCGGCGGTGTACGCGCTGCGCCGCCTCGCCCACCGGTGGGAGGACCGCCTGGCCGACGTCTCGGGCCTGGGGCCGGTGGAACTCGTCCTGGCCGGGGAGGCTGTGCCGGTACGGGACGCCGTCCTCACGCTGCAGCGAGCGGCCCACGCCGTCCCGGCCGCCGTCCCCATGGAGTCGCCCGCCCGCGACTGGCTGTCGCAGGTGCGCTTCGACCCCGCCACCCTGTGCCCCCCTGCCCGCCCGCCCCGGCCCGCCGTCCGTCTGGAGGTGCAGCTGGGGCCTGGTGCCGTCGTCCCTCTGCGCCTCGCCTTTCCCCTCCTCCTGTCCGGCATGGGATGGGGGGTGGGCGTGTCCGACGACGTGCGCCAGGTCCTGGCCGAGGCGGGCGCCCTCACCGGCGTGGCGGTGGTGAGCGGCGAGGGTCCCCCCTTGCCGGTGGAACTGGAGACGCTCCCCCGCTGGGTGTGGCAATGGGGGCGGAGCTCGTGGCAGCGCACCCACGCCTCGTTGCCGTCCGCCATGATCGAACTGCAGGTGGGGCAGGCGTCGGAGGGCGGGACGGAGGTGCGAAAGCCGGCTCGGCACCTTCCGCGCGTCGTCCGGCGGGCCGACGCCCGGGGCGAACTGCGCATCGCCGCCGGCCTCCCCCTCCCCCTGGACGTCTGGGTGCGGCGGGCGCGGGAGGCGGGCGGGGGCGTGCCCGTGGCGGTGAAGTTGCCGGCCAGCCAGCACCTGGAGGAGGACCTGGCGCTGGCGACCGCGGCGGGCGTCGACGTCGTCGTCCTGGACGGTGCGGGCGCGGGGACGGCCTCGAGCCCGGCCGTCCTCGCCGACCACCTGGCCATCCCCACGCCGGTGGCAGCGGCGCGCGCCCATCGCTGGCTTACCCGCCGCGGCCTTCGGCAGGGCGTCAGCCTGGTCGTGTCGGGGCGGGTGCACGGGGCGGCGGACATGGCCAAACTGCTCGCGCTCGGGGCGGACGCGGTGGCGGTGGGGACGGTGGCCCTCATGGCGCTGGCGCATGGGCAGGTGGCCGACGTGCTGCCCGGTCGCGCCCCTACCTCGCTCGTCCTGGCCAAGGGGGCCGACGGCCCCCGCCGCCTCGACCGGGATCTGGCGGCGGAGCGGCTGGCCAACTGGCTTGTCGCCACGCGCGACGAGCTTGCCCTCCTCTGCCAGAGCCTGGGGGTGGGCGACGTGCGCGACCTGGGGGTGCGCCACCTGGTGGCCGAAACGCCACAGGCCGCGCGCGTCCTGGGCATCGCCTGGTATGGGGGCGGAGCGCCGTCGCCGCCGCCAGCCGTTCCCCAGATCGAGGCGCTGGCGCGCGATGTCCTCGCGGCCGGCCGTCAGGCCCGGCGGGCCTGGGCGCGGCTTGCGGCGGCGGGCGCCTCTCCCCCGTCGTCGGGGGCCGGAACTTGAACGGTGCCCATGCCTAGCGGCACCGGGCGTGTGCGGGTGGTCGTGCTGGGTGCGCACTTCGGCGGCCTGGCGGTCCTGCACTGGCTCCACCGCCTCGTGGCAAAGGCGGTGGACGTCGTCGTCGTGGCCGCCAAGCCCTACGCCGTCTTCAAGCCCGACCTGGTGTTCAGCGCCTACGCCCGCCCGCGGTTCGTAGGCGCGGCGCGCATCGACCTCTCCGACGTGTGCCGCCGCCTGGGGGTGCGCCTGGTCGTCGACTACGCCCTGGCGGTCGAACCCGACCTTCGCCGCGTCCGCCTGGCCAACCGCCCCCCCTTGCCGTATGACGTGCTCTTCCTGGCCACGGGTATGGACTGGGCGTGGGAGCTCATCCCCGGCCTGGGCCCGGAGACGGGGTTCCTGTGCGAGGACTACGCCTCCCGCCACGTGGCGGCCCGCATGGCGGGCTGGCGCGGCGGCCGCATCGCCCTGTGGGCCGGGCCGCTCGTGCAGGGACCCGCCTCGCCCCCCGCCCCGACGGCGTGCGAGTGTCCCCTGGTGGAGTGGGTGCTCATGGCCCACGGCCACCTTCGCTCCCAGGGCCGACGGACCGCGACGCGCTTCGCCCTCGTCACGCCCGCCCGCGCCCTGGGGGAGGAACTCGGGCCGCGGGCGCAGGCGCGGGTCGCCGCCCACCTCGCCGGGGCGGGCGTGCAGGTGGTGACCGGCGCCCGGGTGCGGGAGGTGACGGCGGACGGTGTGGTGTTCGAGTCGGCGGACGGCCGCGTGCGGCGCATGCGGCCCGACCTGTCGGTCTGGATGCCGCCCGCGGCGGGCTCGGCGCTTGCCCGGCGCAGCGGCCTGGACGACGGCTGGGGATGGGTGCCCACCGACGGACACATGCGACATGTCGCGCTTCCCGACCTGTACGCCGTGGGCGACATCAACGCTGTCACCGTGCCCAAGCGCGGCCATACCGCTATGGTGCAGGCGCGCGTCGCCGTCCACCACCTCGCCCGCCGCTTGGGCCGGCGGGTGCAGGCGCCGCCCTACCGGCCGTCCTCGCTCAGCCTGTTGCACCTTGGGGGCGGTCGCGCTCTCCTGGATTGGACCCAGGGGCGGCAGGAGGTGATGTGGGAGGGGCGCGGCCCGCATCTCCTGAAACGGGCCTTCTCCTGGGCCTACCGACGCGGCGGCGGCGGCCTCCCCCTCATGCCCTGAGGGTCAGGGGCGCGGGGTGACGGGTGTGGGCGCACCTCGCCTGACCGCCGCCAGCCCCCAGGTGGCGCCCGTGCGCACGATCGACCACGCCAGGAGGAAGGGGCTCAGGTCTCGCGTGAGGAGGGTGAGCAGGGTGGAGGAATCCGGCAGGGCGAACGTCGCGCCCACGATGGCCAGGGTGAAGGCGCACACGGGGGCGATGCGGCCCGCGGGTGCGAGGCGCAGGGCGGACTGGATGTCGAGGCTGCGGTGGAACAGGCGCACCGCCAGGTAGAGGACGAAGGCGGTGGTCCAGAAGGGGATGACGAGCATGTTCGGGCGCACGAGCGACAGGCTGGTGGGTCCCAGACCCTCGAACTCGTAGATCATGGGCCACTCGAGCACGCGCGCCGCCCAGGGGCCGAGGGTGGCGACCACCAGGAAGGCGGCGACGGCGAGAACCGACGCTTGCGCCAGGTGGGCGGCGAGGGCCCAGCGGGCGGTGCTGCGCCACGTCGCCCCCCGCACCCAGGGGGCGAGGGTGGCGCTCACCTCTCCCTCCGACCAGAGGAACCAGATCTGCCCCGTGCCGGCGGCCACCGCCGCCGGCGCCGGCGGCCAAGGAGGGAGGAGGGCGCTTGGAAAGTGGATCTGGGTGGCGGTGACAGCGGTGAGGACGAGGAACGAGGCGAGGACGACGGGCATCCAGAACTGCGCGTTGCGCGCCAGCGTGGGGAGCGACTGGGCGGCGAACCATCCCGCCAGACACCCGACGAGAAGGCGGAAGGGGAGGGCAGAGAGGCTGGGGTAGAAGAACGTCTCCAACATCTGGGCGTACAGGGCGAGGAGCATGGCGTCCAGGACGAGCGAGGCGGCGGTGTCGACGGTGTACCACGGCCAGGCGAGCGCCCCCCAGACGGCGTGCAGGCGGTCGAAATAGGTGGCGCCTGCGGCCCGCCGCGCCCAGGCGAGCTGCGCCCGGGAGGAGAGGGCCGACAGGAGGAAGGCGGCGACGGCCGCCCACTCCCAGTCCGCCCCCCCGCCCGACAGGGCCACCTGGGGCCAGACGTAGATGCCGCCCGCCACCATGCTCACCATGACGACCCAGAGGAACTCCCCATGGCTGATGCGCTCGATCGGGCCGACGGTCATCGGCTGATGCCGGCCGTCTCGACCACGGTCGCCACCCGCACCCGGGCGGCGATGGGCCGAAAGTACTCGCTCCCCGGCGCCAGGGCGTAGGTCAGGCGGGGGGCACGCAGGATGGCCTTCTCCGTGAGGTCTGCCGGGTCGACTCGGTGGGCGTTGGCCCACGCCAGGGCGGCGAGCACCCGCTCCAGGACGTAGCGCGAGACGAGCATACGGGCGCGGACGGCGGCGGCCGTGCTGTTTTCCGACACCATGGCGGCGAGCTGGCCGTGCACGCGCACGGCGACGTCCGCCACCAGGCCGTCTCCGGTGAGGCGGCAGGAGCAGCGCGTGCGCGCCGTCACGCGCGTGACGGTGTAGGTGGTTCCTTCGGAGGAGAACGAGAAGCTGTCGCGGGTGACGCGCGAGGTGAGGTAGGCCAGGCCGGCCCCCGCGTCGGGAGGCATCACGAGCACCGGTCCCGCGGAGGGGTAGACCGCCACCCCCGTGTTCACCACGTCGCCATCCTCGGCCACGAGGACGGGGGCCACGGGGGCGGCGCCGGGGCTCTCGCTGCGCGACCACCACTCCCACGCCGGCATGCGCCAGTCGAAGGCGCGGCACCAGTGGCAGGCGAGGAAGGTGGTGAGGAAGTAGCGGGGCACGATCTCCTGGGCTGTGGGCAGGGTGAGTAGGTGGCCCGTCGGGGAGGGCGAGGCCGCCACCAGGAAGTTGCTCGGAACGAGGGCCTGCTGCTGCAGGTCGGCGACGACGGCCCGTGCTCGCTGGGCGGGGAGGGAGAGGCCCAGGACGAGGACCTGGAGGTCGCCAAGATACGGTTGGCGGCTGAGGCGGTCCTGGACCGCCTCCACCGCGCTGGCGAAGTCGGCGGCGCGCACGTGGGTGGAGTACACCTGCGTGGCGGGCGTGAGGTTGGTGATGCTCGAGGCGCTGGCCGTGACGTTGGGGAAGATGAACGTCCAGACCAGCTCGCCGCCCCGTCCGGCGTCCGCGCCCACGGCCAGGACGATGGCGCGGCTTTCGATCGGGTGGGCGTCGCCGCAGCCGGCGGCGGCGAGCGCCACGGCGAGGAGCGTCCCCATCCCCGCTGCGGCGCGGGCCGGGATCACGTCGGGCCGCGGCCGCTTCGCCCCGTGCGCAGGTGGACGGAGGTGCGCAAGGCGGGCGGCGAGAGCCAGCGCGTGTCGAGGGGGCGGGCGCCCGTGGGGCGGCGGCGCAGGTGCGCGTACGGGAGGCGGATGATGGTGTTGCCCCAGTCGCGCAGGCGGAAGGGCGCCCACGGCTCGAAGTAGGGGACGCCGAAGGAACTCATGCGGCACAGCTGGCCGATGAGAAGCATGGAGACGAAGACGATGCCCTCCAGCCCGAGGACGGTGGCGGCGCTCAGCATGGCGAAGTTCACCAGGCGCCAGGTGCCGGTGAGCTCGTACACGGGTGCGGTGTAGAACGAGAGGGCGGTGAGGGTGATGAGGACGATCACCTGGGGGCTGACGATGCCGGCCCGCACCACCGCCGTCCCGACCACGATGGCGCCGACGGTGCCGATCGTCGTCCCCAGCACCTGGGGCAGGCGGATGGCGGCCTCCCGCAGCATCTCGATCACGAGCACCATGAGGAGGACCTCGGTGACGGGGGAGGCCGGCATGCCCGAGCGGCTGCCGGCGATGCTGATGAGGAACGTGGCCGGGATGACGTTGAGGTTGACCTCCGTCGCCGCCAGGTAGAGGGCCGGCAGGTAGACGCCGATGCCCCAGCCCACGAAGCGGATGAGACGGACGAAGGAGGCGTCGTACCACGCCCCGGAGTAGTCCATCTCCGTACGGTAGAAGTCGGCGAGGGGCGCCGGCGCCACGAGGACGAAGGGGTCGCCGTCCACGAGCACCAGCACCTTGCCCTCGGCGAGGCGCCACATGGCGAGGCCGACGCGCTCCGTGGCCCGGATGGTGGGGAAGATGGACGAGGGGTGGTCCCGGATCAGGCCGGCGATGGCGGTGGCGTTGGGGCGCGTGTCCACTTCCACGCGCCGTAACCGGTCGACGACGACGTCCACCAGGGCGGGGTTGGTCACCCCCTCGATGTAGGCCACCGCCACGGCCTGTTGCTGCTTTCCTACCGCCAGGGGGATGAACTTGAGGTCGGGGCGGGGGAGGAAGCGCCGGATCTGGGCCATCTGGGTGGTGATGGACTCGGTGAAGGCCTCGTCCGGGCCGCGCACGCTCATCTCCGTCTTGGGGCGGGAGATGGTGCGCTCCTTGTAGCGGGCGGTGGCGACCGACCACGCCACCGGGCAGCCGGGGGCGAAGACCAGGGTGTCGCCCCGGGTGAGGCGGGCCAGGATGTCCGGCCAGTTGTCCACCGCCTCCACCCCGCCGGCGCCGAAGGTGCGTTCGCCCCACTCGGAGGGAGGCACGGTGGTGGAGAGGAGGGGCGTCACCACGCCGCTCTCCACCAGGGTGGAGTCGACGAGGCCGCCGACGTAGGCCACGAGGGCGACATGCGGGGCGCAGGCCGGGGGCGCAAGGCGGCGCAGGACCACGTCGGGGCTCTGGGCCATGATGCGCTGGAGGCGGCGCTGGACGAGGGCGATGCGGGGGCGGTAGGGGTCGCCTGGCCCCCCGCGCTTGGACGCGAGCGCGGCCAGCCAGCCGTCGAGGCGGTTGAGCTGGCGCGCGCACTGTGCGAGGAGGGAGGTAAGGTCGCGTTCCATCGCCCGCTAGTATGCGGGAAGGAGGCGGGGGGCATGTGCCGGCCCACCACCTCGGGACGCCGGGTGCGCGAGGCTGCCGGGGTCCGGACGGCCGCGACGGCTCCCCCGCCAGCCCGCGGGAGGCGCGGGGGGATGCCCGCCCCGACGGCGCGGAACGGTAGGATCGGGGTGGGACGGGCGGCGGTGCCTCGCGGCGGCGGCCGGCGGGGCGGGATCCCGGACACCGCCCGGCATCGCGGCCGCCGGCCGGAGGGGTAGGGCGTGGACCTGTGGGACCTCATCGCCATCGTGCCCTCGCTCGGGGTGGCGGACTTCCTCATCTTCGGGGGGGAGTGGGTGGCGCACGCGCCAGCGGAGGCGGCGCGACGCCGCCGTCTGGAGCGCGCCCGCTCCCGCACGGCGGTGGGGTGGGGCGCGCTCACCCTGGGCGTGTGGGCGCTGTCCGAAGGGGTGTTGGGGGGCGTTTCGCCCCCCCACCCCCTGTCCTTGGTCCTCGCGGGCGCGGCTTCCGCCGCCGCCGGGGTAGGGGCGGCGTGGGTGCGGCCCCTGCGCCGGCCGTCGGAGTCTCCCTAAGCGCGCCGTCCTTCCAGCAGGCGGGCCAGGTAGGGCGGAAGAGGGCGCGGCGCCATGTCCGGTGCCGGCTCCGGCAGGCCGAACGCCTGCCGCACCGGCACGACGCCGGCCCACACCTCGAGATCCGGGTCCTCGGGCACGTCGCCGGGCGGGCCGGCGCGCACCTTGGCCGACACCTCCTCCAGGTCGAGGCGCAGGACGCGCGTGGAGCGCACCTCCGCCTCGGTGGGCGGGCGGAGGTCGCGCCAGCGGCCGGGGAGCACGTGGTCGGTGAGCGCCTCTAGGGCGGCGAGCTTCTCCGCCCGTTCCGCCACATCGCGCGCATGGCCGAAGACGACGGCGGAGCGGTAGTTGAGGGAATGGTGGTAGGCGGAGCGGGCCAGGACGAGACCGTCCACGAGGGTGGCGGCGACGCACGCCTCCGCCCCGCCCGCCAGGGTGCCGAGCATGGCCGAGGCCGGGGCGCCGTGCAGGTAGAGGCGATCCCCTACGCGCGCGTGCAACGTGGGCAGGACGAACGGATGGCCGCGCCGCGCGAAAGCGACGTGGCAGTAGAGCGCCTCGTCCAGGATGGCGTACACGGCGGCCCGGTCGTACACCCCCCGCTCCGGGTGGCGGCGCACGCGCGTGCGCGGCGACGGTGCCTCGGGCAACGGCCTTCCCCCTTCCGCGCTGGGTCAACCCAGGGTGGCCGTTTCGCCCCGCGCCCGTCAAGGCGCGCCGTGGGCTAGAAGGGGCGGCGGTTGCGAAGGGCGGCGGACGCGGCGCGCCCCGGGGGAGGGGGCGGACGGCGGCGCGTCGAAGGGCTGGAGGCGACCCGCCGCTGGCGGCGGGCGCAGGCGGACGTTCCATCCTACCGGGAGGCGCAACATCTTGCCGACGAAGAACAAGCGCTATGGCGGGTACCGGTCGTACGCCTACCTCGAGGCGGGGCGGGACTACCGTCCCTTCGCCCTGGCGCCCGAGCTGGGCCGGGTGCCGGAGCACACGGTGGAGGTCGACCCCGAGCAGGAGGCGCGGGTACGCCGCCTCCTAGAGGAGAACATCGTCGTCTCTCTCCACGACCACCCCACGCTGGTGCCGGCGGACCTGGCGGAGATCGTCGACTACCGGCGCCAGGGGAGGGAGTTCACCGCCTACGAGGCGCTCAGCCGGTCGTACCTGGACGCCGTGTTCGACAACATGATGGACGGTACGGCCGTGGTCACGTCGAAGAGCGGTTGGAAGTGGGACGACGTCGTCTACGACCTCGGCATGCGCTTGTCCGACCTGGCGCACCAGGACTTCATCGTCCCATGCCGCACGGTGGCGGACATCCGCCGCGCCAAGGAGGAGGGGCGCCTCGCCTGGGTGGCGGCGCTGGAGGCGGCGACCCCGATCGAGAACGAGCTCGACCGCATCGACATCCTGTACGGCCTGGGAGTGCGCCTCATGGGCGTCGCGTACAGCGAGTCGAACGCCCTCGGCAGCGGCCTGCGCGAAGCGGTCGACGGCGGCCTGACCATGTTCGGGCGCGAGGCGGTGCGGCGCATGAACCGTCTGGGCATGGCGATCGACGTCTCCCACGCCGGCGACCGCACCGCCCTGGACACGATCGAGGTGAGCGAGAGGCCGGTGTTCATCACCCACGCCGGCGCCCGCGCCCTTTGGCCCACGGCGCGCATGAAGCCCGACGAGGTCATCCGGGCCTGCGCCGAGAAGGGAGGGGTGGTGGGGATCGAGGCCGCGCCGCACACCACCCTCACGCGCGCCCACCCGCGCCACTCCATCGAATCGGTGATGGAGCACTTCGAGTACTGCGTCGACCTGGTCGGGATCGACCACGTCGCCTTCGGCCCCGACACCCTGTACGGCGACCACGTGGGCCTGCACCGCGCCTTCGCCGCCCACCTCTCCATCGCCTCCGCCCACCAGGGGCCGGCGTTCGAAGAGGTGCCCTACGTGGCCGGGATCGAGAACCCCACCGAGGCCTTTCCCAACATCGTGCGCTGGCTCGTGCGGCACGGCTACGGCGACGAGGACATCGCCAAGGTGATCGGCAAGAACGTTTTGCGCGTCCTCGAGGACGTCTGGTACGAACCGCACTAGGCCGCGCCGCTACGCCTCGCCCGCCGGGCCTGGCGACGGCGCCCGCTCGCCGTCGAACACCCCGTAGCTCTGGACCAGGTAGGGGGGCGGCGGCGCGGGCATGATGCCGAGGCGCCGGCACAGCGCCTGCTCGGCCAGGCGCGGGCCGGCGTCCATGCCGAACGTGCCCAAGAGCAGGAGGAGTCCACCCGGGCGCAGCCGGTCCACCGCGGCCTCCACCGCTCCCGCCAGATCGGTGTGGACCTCGGCCGCCACACCGGCCGCGCCGAGCACGGCGAGGAAGGCACCGACCTCCTCGTCGCGCACGGCGTGGTCGACGCTCATGCCGGCCACCTCCCCCCGGCTGAGGGACACGATGAGGGGCGACAGCCCCAGCCGTCCGGCGTGGCGCGCGAACACGCGGGCGATGGCGGCGTTCACCTCGGCGCCTCGGTGGCCGCGCAGGGCGCACACGGCCACCACCTGCTCGTGCCCGGAGGAGGCGGCCCAGCGCAGGACGGTGTCGTAGCTGGCCTCGTTCATGGCCACGTCGTTCGTCACGGTGTAGGGGCCGACGCGCCGGCTCTCCAGGCGGCGGAGGGGGGGCGGGAAGGCCTGAAGCGCGGCTAGCGCCCGCCGGGCGTCGAGGCCGCGCCCCAAGGCGGCGGCCAAGGCGGCGACGGCGTTCATCGCGTTGTGCTCGCCCGGCAGGGCGAGGTCGAGGGAGAGATCGCGCTCGCCGCCCGGCCTTAGGTCGGCCGGGGCGATGCGAACGCGCGCGCGCACGCGCTCCCCCCGGGCCTCGACGGCGGTGAGGCGGAGGTCGGCGCGGGCCTCCGCGCCGAAGCCGAGGACGCGGGCGCGGGCCCCGCGCGCGAAGGCCCACACCTCCGGGTCGTCGGCGTTGAGCACCGCCAGCGCGCCGGCGTCCAGGGCGTGGATGAAGGCGCGCTTGGCGGCGGCGTACGAGGCGAAGTCGCCGTGGAAGTCGAGGTGGTCGGGGGAGAGGTTGGTGGCGACGCCGACGTCGAACCTGAGGCCGTCGATCCGCCCGAGGACGACGGCGTGCGACGAAACCTCCAGCACAGCCGCCTGTGCCCCGGCGTCCACGCACGCTGCGAGGAAGCGCTCGAGGTCGGGCGGAGGGGGCGTGGTCCAGAAGGGGCGGAAGAGGGCAGCGCCCACCCGCACCTCGGTCGTCGTCCAGTGGCCGGCGGGAAGGCCGGCGGCGGACAGGACGGCCGAGGTCATGAGGGCGGTGGTGGTCTTGCCGTTCGTACCCGTGACGCCGAACAGGCGCAGCCTGTCCGCCGGATGGCCGTACAGGCGGGCGGCGAGCGGCGCGAGCAGGGCGCGCGGGTCGGGCACGAGGAGGGTGGGGACGCCCGCGGGGACGGGTGCGCCTGAGGGCAAGACGACGGCGGCGGCGCCCCGTCCGACGGCGTCTTCCAAGTACCGGAGGCCGTGACCGGTGGCGCCGTCCAGGGCGAAGAAGACCGCTCCGGGCTCGACCCGTCGGGAGTCCGTCACCAGCGCCGTGACGGGCCGGTCGTCGAATGCTCCCACCCGTTCGCCCTGGACCCCCTCGACCAGAGCGGTGAGCGGCATCGTGCGCAGTGCTGCCAACGGCACCCCCCCCTGCCTGGGACGGGCGAAGCGGCGTGCGTTACGGGAGCGACCGGGGGAGGCGGCCTCCGGTCTCTACCGGCCCGTGCGGCGTCCGGGGCGGGGGAGGACGACGGCGCCGGCGGTACGGGCGCGGACGCGTACGGTGGGCGGCGCCGGCCGGCCGGGATCCGCCCCGCCGGCCCGTGCGCCGGGGCCGCCTGCCGCCTCGCCTGCGGCAGGGTATGCCGGTGCTTCGCGGCCTGCGCCGGCGGCGGGCGGCCGCCGGCGTCCGCCGTCGCTTCCGCCCAACCCCTAGTCCAACCGGCGGTAGACCATCCAGGCGTCCTCCCCGTCGGCGAAGAAGCGGGGGATCCGGCCCGCCGTCTCCCAGCCCATCACCTCGAGAAAGCGGATCTGGGCCGTGTTGGAGACCCGCACCTCGCCCACGATCCAGCGCACGCCTCGCTCCCGCGCCAGCTCGAGCCCCCAACCGACCAGGGCGCGTGCAAGCCCCCGGCGGCGATGGTCGGGGTGGGTGGCGTTGGCCAGGACGTGGGCGCCGTGCCCGTCGGGCAGGTACTCGAAGCCGTAGTAGGCGGCGAGCGGGCCGCCGCCGGCCGGGCGAGCGGCCAGGTAGGTGACCAGGGGGTGCAGGCGAAGGCGGACCAAGGCGGGGAGGGGGAGCGGCTCCGGAAAGACGGCCCGCTCGAGCGCCGCCACCTCGGGAAGGTCGCGCCACGCCAGACGGCCGAGCCGGTACTCGCCATGGCGGCGAGAGCCTTCGCGCCCCTCGTGACTCGGCCTGGGCACCTGCCATCCCCCCGCCGCCTTGGAATCGCGTTCAGCCTATGCGGCGAACGGACGGCGGGGCGGCGGACGGCGCCGTCACCGGCGGCACGGCCATGCCATAGCGTGGCACCGAAGCCGGCGCCGGGGCGGGGGCGGCCGGTCCGGGCCGAGGGCGGGGCACAAGGCGCGGGGATGTGATCCGGAGATGGAGCGGTGGACGGAGCGGCTCGCGTCCCGGTCGGCGGTCAAGGTCATCGTCGGGCTCACCCGCTTCGACCGGGTCGAGGTCGCCTTCCTCACCCGGCTGTACGCCCTGGCCGGCGCCGACGTGCTCGACGTCGCCGCCGAGCCGGGCGTCGTGGCCAGCGCACGGCGCGCGGCCGCCGAGGCCGTCGCCGGCTCACCGGGCGCCGCGCGCCCGGCGATCATGGCCTCGCTTGCCCTGGCGTGCGACCCGCACGTCGAGGGGGTAACCATGGACGCGGCGGAGCGGGCGGCCGTGGTTCCGGCCACGGCAGCCGAGCTGAGGGCGGGCGTGGCCGCGTGCCTCGAGGCGGGAGCCGACATGTTCGAGCTGCACGCCGCCGCCGGCGACGACGCCTCCCTGCGGGAGGCGGTGGAGGTCATGAGCCCCCTCCTGGGGGAGCGGTACCTGTCGATCTGCCTTGGGACGCAGGGCCGGACCTCGCCCCAGGATGCCGTCCGGCAGGCTCGGCTGGCGCAGGCGGTGCACGGGCCGCACACCATGATCCAGGCCGAGGGGCTCATCCTGGGCGGACGCGCCGACCCCACGAGCAGCCTCCAGGGCCTCGCCCTCGCGCAGGTCCTTCTCGCCCACACCTCTGCCTACGTCCTGGTGGCCGGCGCCGCCAACCACTGGACCCGCCATCTGGCGCAACTGCTCGCCGTCCCGGTCCACGGCGTGGCGTGCGGGGCGTACGCCCGCGCCCTGGTCAGCGGGCTGGAGCCGGTCGGGCCGCAGGGGCCGGGGTGGGAGCATGCGGTCCAGGTGGCCCGCGCCTTCGTCGACCAGCTCCGGGGGGGTGCCTGCGCGGATGGTTAGCGACGGCGTGCGCGCCGTGCCCGGCCCAGGGCACGGCTATCTACCTCCCGGCGAGGGGTGGGTGAAGCTCAACCAGAACGAAAGCCCCTATGCCCTTACGCCCGACGAGTGGGAGGCGCTGTGGGAGCAGCTTCGGTCGGTGCCGCTCCACCGCTACCCCGACCCGAACCACGCGGCGGTGGAGGAGGCGATCGCGGGCCTGACCGGCCTTTCCCCGTCGATGGTCCTCGCGGGCAACGGCGCCAACGAGATCCTCGAACTCGTCGTCCGCTCCACCTGCGAGCCGGGCGACGAGGTCCTCACCGTCGCCCCCACCTATCCGACGTACGGCCGCTTCTGCGCCATGAACCGCGTCAGGTTGGTGGAGGTGCCGTGGGGCCCCGACTTCGCCTTTCCCCTCCGCGAGCTCTTGGCCGCCGTTTCGCCGCGCACCCGTCTCGTCCTCCTCTGCCGTCCCAACAACCCGACCGGTCACCTCTACCCCGGGCGCGAGGTGTTGGCCCTTGCTGACGCGGTGCCATGCCTGGTGGCGGTCGACGAGGCGTATGGCGACTTCGCCGGCGACACGATGGCCGACTGCGTGCGCTCCGTCCCCAACATGGCCGTGGTGCGAACCCTTTCCAAGGCGTACGGGGCGGCGGGGCTTCGCTTCGGCTACCTCCTGGCCTCGGCGGAGACGGTGCGCGCCGCCCGAGCCCTCCAGACGCCGTACGGCCTGAGCGGCTTCACGCAGGCGGCGGCCCTGTTCCTCCTCTCCCGTCCCGACGCCATGCGCCGCCGCCGGGACGCGATCCTTGCCGGCCGGGAGGACCTCGTCCGCCGCCTGGGCCGGGTACCGGGGTTGACCGTCTTCCCCTCGAGCACGAACTTCGTCCTCGTGCGCACGGCCGGCTCCGCCGACGCCCTCGACCGGCACCTGCGGGCACGGGGGATCGCCGTGCGCAACCTGAAGTGGGAGGACCGCCATCTGCGCATCTCGGTCGGGACGCCGGAGGACCACGTCCGGTTGACCGAAGCCCTCGAGGCGTTCGACGCCGCCCACGCCTGGCCCGCCTACGGCAGGGATGGGTGAGGCCGCGCACCCAGGGGTCCGCCACCCTCACGCGTTCCTCATCCCCCCGTGGACCAGCGCCTAGCGAGGCCGATGGGCCCCTCCAGGAACAGGTCCTCGGGCCAGCGCCCGCACGCGGGGTCGACGTGGGGGCGAAAGCCCATGCGGGCTACCACGTCGCGCTCCGGGTCGACGCCCGGCGCCACCTCCACCAGGGTCAGGCCCCGGGGCGTGAGGCGGAAGGTGGCCCGGTCGGTCACGTACCACACCTCGGCGCCGCGCCGGACCGCCTCCCCGGCGGAGAACGTGCGCTCGGCCAGACGGGGCACGAATTTGGGGATGCGGCCCTCCTGTTCCACGGCCAGGCCTGCGGCCGGGGGGATGCGCAGGGCGAGGCGCGTGCCGTCCGTCGTCAGGGGCGCGGCGAAGACCAGGCGTCGGGCCGAGGCCGCGATGTCGACGAAACCGCCGGGGCCGGGCATGCCGCGGGCGAAGCGGTGCACGGCGGCGTTCCCCTCCGCGTCCACCTCTGCCGCACCCAGGATCGCCCAGTCGAGCTGGCAGGCGTGGTACAGGGTGAACGTGTCGGGGGACGAGAGCAGGTAGCGCGGCCCTACGGCGGCGCCGAAGCCGTCGCCCGCCGTCGGCTGACCGCCGACGGGGCCGTGCTCGACGGACAGGAGAATCGAGTCGGTGAGACCCTCCTCTGCCAGGACGTCGGCCACGAGGGTGGGGATGCCGAAGCCGAGGTTGACGAGCTGCCCCGGCCGCAGCAGGAGGGCGATGCGGCGGGCCATGACCTTCCGGGGGGTGAGGGGAGAGGGGTCGGCGGGCGTCTCGACCGACCATTCGCCCGTCAGGGCGGGGTCGCAGCGGGCGCCGGCTCCCTCGCGAGGCGAAGGAAGGACGGCGTCGACTAGGAACCCCGGCACGTGGACGCGCTCGGCTGGGATCGAGCCCCGCCGCACCAGGTAACGCACTTCGGCCAGCACCCGTCCGCCCCGGGACCGTGCCGCCAGGGCCATGTCCAACGCCGCCTGGCGGATGGGTTCGCCGGCCAGGCTCAGGTTGCCGTCCGGGTCCGCGGCCGTGGCCCTCAGGATCGCCACGTCCACCTCCGGGCTGCGGTAGAAGAGATAGGGCCTGCCGTCGACGGTGACGCGGCGGATCCACGTGCGCGTGGGCCGGACCCGGTTGAAGGCGCTGCCGCCGCCCGCTCCCGGATCGAGGAAGGTGTCGAGGCCGATGCCGGTGAGAAGGCCGGGCTGGCCCGCAGCGGCTGCGCGCAGGAGCTGGAACCCCACGCCCATCGGCAGGCAATGGGCCTCGACGCGGTCCTGCTCCACGAGTTCCGCCATGCGGCGCTGGTTCCATACGCGGAAGGCGCTGGTGACCACGGCTCGGACGAGCCCGGCGTGAGCGAGGCGGTCGACGCCGGTCCCCGCCTCCGCGCCGGGGAGCGCCGGATAGTAGAGGCACAGGTCGCGCGGACGGCCCGTGCTCAGGAATGCGCTCTCCAACGCCGCTAGAAGGGCGTCCGGCACGAGCTGACCGCCGTTGCCCGAGAGCACCACCGTGGCCCCGTCCGGCACGAGCTCGGCCACTTCCTGCGGCCTCCCAGGGTCAAGCACCCGCATGCGCGGCACCCCTCGGCTCCTCTTCCGGCGCGGCGGCAAGTCCCTCCCGCCGCAGCCGACGGCGGAGGACGAGCGTCAGGGCCTCGGTGGTGCCCTCCACGATCTCCAGCACCTTGGCGTCCCCCCACCGGGCGGCCGCGCCAGTACCCCGCAGAAGGCCGCGACCACCCATGACCTGCACCCCGAGGCGCGCCGCCTCGACGGCGGCGTCCGTGGCCTCCCACTTGGCCAGAGCCGCCCAGACGGCGAGGGGAAGGCCGGCGTCTGCCGCCTCCGCCGCCTGCCGGGTGACCAGGCGGGCGCGGTTGTACAACCGCCACAGGCGGAGTACGTGGTCGGCCACCGCCTCGTGGGCGACGAGGGGGTCGCCGAAGCTGTGGCGCCGGCGTGCGTAGGCATCGGCTTCCTCCCAGGCGGCGCGGCACAGGCCGCAGGCGAGGGAGGCCACGGCCACGCGCCCGCGGTCGAAGGTCGCCAGGGCCAAGCCCATGCCCTTTCCGGGCTCACCCAGGCGGCGCTCGTCCCCCACCACCACGCCGTCCAGGACCAAGTCGTGGACGCCGACCCGCGACCAGCCGATCGTGTCGCGAACCGGGCCGAGCGAGAACCCAGGGGCGTCGGCGGGCACCAGGAAGGCGGTGTGGCGGTCGGGGTCGGGTCCCCTGGCAAGCACGACGGCGCCTCGCCACAGCTCGTGGCCCGTATTGCTGATGAAGGCTTTGCGGCCGTCGAGGCGCCAGGTGCCGTCGGGGAGCCGACGACAGCGGGTCCGGATGGCCGCGACGTCGGTACCCGCCTCGGGTTCCGTGACGGCGACGGCGTACATCCCCTCTCCCGCCAGGAGGGGGGCGAGGAGTGCGCGCCGTTGTTCCGGGGTGGCGGCGGACGCCAAGAACGCACCGGCGCTATACGCCCCCATGACGACGGCGGCGAGCGACCCATCCACCGCGGCGATGTCCTCCAGCACGGCCGTGAAGCCCCTGAGCCCCAATCCCTCCCCTCCCACTGTGGGGTCGAAGGGGATGCGTTGGACACCCAGGGCCAGAAGGCGGCGGACGGCCTCCAGCGGGTAGCCGCCGTCGCCGGCTGCCGCGCCCACCGCCTCACGGATCCGACGCCGCCATTCCTCGAGTGCCGCCCTCGCCATCCCACCGCTCCTTTGCCCTTAGGGTACGGGTGGGGACGGTTCCGCCCAGGCCCCCTCCTCGTCCGTCAGCGTATGGCCAGGGCTCGGGGGAGGTTCGGGCATCGATGGGAATGCGGCTCAAAGGAGCACGGCCTGGCTCTGGCTGCCCTTGGCGCGAGTCCAGGCGGGCGGCCCACCTTGGGCAGGCCGCTTCGCTGACGGAGGGCACCCGTTTCAGCTTGCCCGGCAGTATCGGCGCACCCACGCCGTGAATTCCATGTCGCTCGATGTTCCGTCAGCACATGCAGGCATCATCTCCACAGCTTCGTCTTGCGGGGCTGTGAGCGTGAACCGAGACATGAGCAAGGCATACCGCAACATGGCCCAGGCTGTTCGTTTGTTGCCGTCGACGGACAGGTGATTGTGGACGATTTCTGCAGTCGAACACGCTGGTCGTGTGCAGAGTGCCGGCGGGCAGGCGGCCAGTGGGACCTCCGCGTGGGTCGGGGCGTTGGCAGCGCGCGTGATGCGACTCGATCCGCCGGCGCTCAACAAGTGTGACGAAGCGGGGAGCAGCAGTGAGTCTCATGGAGGGGTCAACAGGGAATCGACGGTAGAGGCCCCCGGAGCGCGGTAGAGGCCCACGCACCCGCGGCGATGCCCGGTCCCGGAGGCCGTAGGGCGAAGGGATCAGGCAGACCGGATCCGTTGACGCTGATCAACAATCCAAGATTCACCTGACGAGTATGCCCTGGCGGCAGGGCCGGGCTGCTGCCGTTCTCGAGTGCCTGGGCCGGAAGACCGCTTGCCGGGGGACACCTTCCCCGATCGAAACGCCGTGTTGCCACCCCTCGATGTCTGTGGAAGGGGTTGGGCTGGCCGGCGTGGGCCTCGCATCGATCCCGGGCGTCGGGCATAGGCATGGCCGGACCCGCTGCCGGCTGGGGGGGACGCGGTGTTGGAGTGGAAGGCTCTTCTGACTGCCTTCGGTCTGGTGTTCTTAGCGGAGCTCGGAGACAAGACGCAGCTCACGACTATGATGCTGGCGGCGCAACACCGGTCGGCCGTGGCGGTGTTCGTCGGGGCCTCGGCGGCGCTCGTCCTCACGTCTCTTCTGGGGGTGGCGGTAGGGGAGGCCGTCACGCGTCTGGTGCCGGCGAGCGCGGTGCGCACCGCCGCTGCCGTCGGGTTCCTCGCCATCGGCGGCTTCATGCTCGTGGGTAGAGGCTAGACCGGAGGCGAGCGCGGAGCCTGGGCCATGGGGTATAATGGCACCTATGGCGGCGACGGGCAGGGTTTGGCTCGGCGTCCGGTGAATTTGTCCGCGGTCGTTCCCTCTCTACCCTGCGGACCCGCATGAGGCCTTCCAGCACGAGAAAGGGGACCGTGACCCCATGCGAATCCTACGGGTCTTCCCGGATCTCAAGGACGAGCGGCTGATGGCCCTCTTCTACAAGGGGGTCAAGGCGCAGTGGGCGTCCGATAGCGTCGACTGGACGGCGCCCATCGGCTTGAGCGAGGAGCAGAAGACTGCCCTTGCCCACGTCCTGACGCCGGTGTACCTGGGGGAGCAGACGGCGATGGCGGGGGCGGGGACCATCCTGCCTCAGATGATGTTCGCCCAGGAGACGGAAGCGCAGCTCTACCTGGGGACCATGCTGCTGGACGAGGCGCGGCATTTCGAGACCTTGACGCGCCTGTACCTGACCATGGACCGTCGACCGTACGAGTTGCGCGACCTACGCACCATGTATCGTTACCACCACCGGCTCCTGCAGGCGCGGGAACGGCACGAGTGGGTGTGGGGCATCCTCATAAGCGACCTGTTTGCCAAGCATTTCTACAGCACGTTCGCCGACCAGTTCCCCGATACCCTGTTCGGGATCCTGTCCAAGCGCATCCTGGTGGACGAGGCACGCCACCAGGCATTCTCCCAGCGATACCTCTCCCAGGCGATGGGGAGCCTGGACGAGGAGCGGCGGCGGTCCCTCCTGGCGTTGGCACGGGATCTCCTCGACATCTGCTACGAGCTGTACCGGCACCTTGCGCCTGACACCGTCGTGCTGGGCATCGACGGCGACCGCATCCTCTCCAACCTGCAGCGGGACATCGGGCGCAAGGCGGACAAGATCGGCCTGGGGGAGAACGTGTTCGACGACGAGGAGGAGGAGGAGGGAATCCTCCAGGCCTGGCGGGAGGAGATCGAACGCCGCCAGGCTTCGGGCGACTGACGGCCGCGCGGTCGGCACGTCGGGTTGCGCTTCCCCGGACGCGAAGCCGGGCAGGCGGGGCGGCCCGCGTGCGATCGGAGGACGGGATCGGACGGGAGGGACCGATCGCTTGTTCGAGGTCAAGGGCGATGGCCGCGAGCGGCCGTGGCCGCACCGCAATACGCCCGCCGCCATCCGGGCCAGGCGTCGGGCGCTCGAGGCCCTCCCGGGTTGGCGTCCGGAGGACCGGCGGATCGTGCCCGACGAGGCCGCCAATCCTGGCGCCCTCGCCGCCACGCAGGAGGCGTTCACGGCCCAGATGGTCCTGCCGGTGGCCGTGGTGGGGCCCCTGCATCTGGAGGTCGGCGTCTATCGGGCGGACGAGGAGGGCGAGCTGGAGGAGCTGGATCGGCGGCGGGAACGGCTCCTCTTGCCCCTGGGACACACAGAGGGCGGCCTCTCCGCCTCGGTGCAGCGGGGCATCCTAGCCGCTAACCGGGACGGCGGCATCCGCACGTACATGGTCGCTGACGGTATGACGCGCGACAGCATGTACGAGTTCGAGACCGTGGGCGAGGCCCTACGGGCCGCGCGGTGGACGGTGGAGCACGCGCGCGACATGGCGGCCTGGCTGGGCGCCGCCGACCACCTCGGCGGGCGGCTGCCGGAGGGCCGCGCCGGCCGGCCGGTGATCAGCCGCCACGCTCGCCTCGTCGGGGTGCGGCCGCACGTCATCGGAAGCATGCTCCACGTCCTGTTCACCTTCGTCACGGGCGAGGCGGCCGGACCCAACATGATCACCCGCAACACGTTCGCCCTCAACGAGGGGTACGTGCTCCCCCGATGGCGCGAGGAACTCGGCCTCGTGCCGCGCCGTACGATCCTGGAGGCGAACATGGGCGGGGACAAGAAGCCCTCGCACCTCTACCACCTGGAGGGGGGGCACGGCAAGACCGTTCTCGCCGAGGCCGCCCTATCCCACGCCACCCTGCGCCACATCCTGCGGGTGGAAGCCGGCGACATCCTGGCCCTGGCAGACGCGGGATTGCACGGCGCGCACGAGAGCGGCATGCAGTCGTTCGCCTTCACCCCCGCGAGCGTGGTCGCCGCCTTGTTCGTGGTCACGGGCCAGGACCTCGGCATGGTGGGGACAAGCTCCATGGCGCACATCACCGCCCGCCGCATCGAACCTGGCACCCTTCCGTCCGACGTGGATCCCGAGGACGCCGCCGCCTCGCGTCCGTACCGCACCGGCGGTGTGCACCTCAGCCTCAAGCTCTCGGGTGTGGAGGTCGGCACGGTGGGCGGGGGCACGGTGTTGCCCTGCGCCCAGACCTATCTGCGCCTGTTGGGCTGTGTGGGCGAGGGCAGCGCCTACCGCCTCGCCCAGATCGTGGCTGCCGCCGCCATGGCGCTGGAGATCTCGGCCGGTGCGAGCATGGCGAGCCCGGGCAGCCGCGAGTTCTTCCGCGCCCACTGGAGCCGCGGGGGTGTGCGGGGGCACGCCGGCGGCGGCGAGCGCTAGACTGGGTGCCGGGTGCGGTGGCGGCATGCCGGGCGCCGGGGCCGAGCAAAGGAGCGATGGACGTGGAGAGCGAGGGCATCGTCTACCTGAACGGGCGCTTCGTCGCCCGCGGCGAGGCGCGCATCGACCCGGAGGACCGGGGCTTTCTGTTCGGGGACGGCGTCTACGAGGTTCTCCGGGTGCGGGCCTCCCAGCCGTTGTTCGTCGATCGTCACCACGCTCGCCTCACGCGTAGCGCCGGCCAGTGCGAGATCGCCCAGCCGTTCGACCGCGCCGGGCTGGAGGCGTTGGCGCGCGAGCTGGTGGCCCGCAACGGCATCTCGGACGGCATCGTCTACCTCCAGATCACGCGCGGGGTGGCGTCGCGCGCCCATGTCTTCCCACCCCCCGGCACCGCCCCCACCGTTTACGCCTTCGCGCGCGCCACGGTGGAGGATCCGGAACTCTGGGCCAGGGGGGTGTCCGCCATCCTCCTGCCGGACGAGCGGTGGGGCCGGGTGGACATGAAGACGGTCAATCTCTTGCCCAACGTGTTGGCGGCGGAGAAGGCGCGACGTGCCGGCGCCTACGAGGCCATCCTCGTACGGGAGGGCGTCGTGACCGAAGGATCGCACTGCAACGCCTGGATCGTGCGCCAGGGGGTGGCGCTCACGCATCCGACGGGTCCGCACATCCTCGCGGGGGTGACGCGCGACACGGTGCTGCGGGCTGCGGCCCGGGTGGGGGTGACGGTGGAGGAGCGCCCGTTCACGGCCGAGGAGCTCCTCGGTGCGGACGAGGTGTTCCTCACCGGCACCACGACGGGCGTGCTGGGGGTGGTCCAGGTCGACGGGACGACGGTGGGCGACGGCCGCCCCGGACCGGTCACCCGCGCCCTCGACGGGGGCTACCGCGCCCTGGTGGAGGAGGAGGTCGCCCGGGCGCGCGCCGCCGTCGCCTCGTAGTCGGGAGGCGTCATCCCTCCCGCGGGCGCGCGATGAGGCCGTCCGCCCGCAGGCGGGCCAGAACCGCCTCCGGATCGGCGGTGACCACGTACACCTCCTGCGCCGCCCCGCCGCTTCGGCCGATGAGGCGCAGACCGCTGGGCGTCCGGTATTGCACGGTGAGGCCGACGCTGCTCCCGCGCTTGGGGGCGATGGCGCCGGGGGTCACCGCGTCTACCTCGGGGTAGGCGGCGATGCGGTCGAGCATGGCCTTGAGAGGCGTCAGGACGTGATGGCGCACCTTCACCTTGTTGGGCCGGTAGCGCGAGCGGCTCATGCGAAGGCGCCCTCGAACGGGCCGCGCAGGAGCGCGCGGCCGCGGCGCGCCACCAGGGCACCGCGCGCCCACACGCGGTCGACTTGCAGTTCCGCGTCCAGGCTCACGAGGTCGGCGTCCGCCCCGGCCGATACGCGCCCCTTGGCGTCGAGGCGCAGGCGGCGCGCAGGGTTGGCGGTGACGGTGGCGAGCGCCGTGGCCAGGTCCAACCCTTCGTCCAGCACGGCTGCCCGCGCCGCCTGCCACAGGGTGCGCGGGCGGCCCACGTCGATGCCCGCGAGCTCGCCTCCGGGACCGAAGACGGGCAGGCTCCCGCCCGCGTCCGAGGAGAGGGTGATGCGCTCGAGGGCCACCCCCGCCTCCAGAAGGCGGCGCAACGCGCGGGGGGCGGGGATCTCTGCGGTGTCGCCCGCCGGCCGGTCGAGCCCCGCCGTGAGGTCGACGCCGCCGCCGAGCTTGGCCAGGGCCACCGCCTGCTCCAAGAGGCGCTCGTTGCGGTTGAGGTGCGTGGGCACGAACATGGCGGGCGGGAGGTCCCGCCGCGCCAACAGGTCGAGCACAGGCTCGAGGCCGCGCCGCCCCGCCCCCATGTGCAGGTGGAGCACGCCCGCCTTGCCGCTGAGCAACCCGCCGACCCGCGTCTCGGCTGCGAGGTGCGCCAGGTCGTCCTCGCTCGGGTGGCTGGATCGGTCGTCGGAGACGGCGATCTCACCCGTGCCCAAAACGCGGTCGATGAGCACGATGTCGGCGCGCACGCTGCCCGTGATCGTGCGTGTGGGGATCTCGTACGCGCCCGTGTACATGTAGGCCGTGAGGCCGGCGTCGTTGACAGCCCGGACGGTGGCCAGAAGCTCCTGCACGCTGCGCGTCACGCCGTCCGTTCCGAGCAGCCCAACCGCCGTCGTCGTCCCCGCCGCGGCGAGGGCGCTCGGCGGAACCGCGGGCGTGCGGTGGAGGAACCCCCCCTCGCCTCCGCCGCCGGCCAGGTGGACGTGCATGTCCACGAACCCCGGCACCAGGCGCGCCCCCCGCAGGTCGACCACCGCCACGTCGGCGTCGGGCCCGAGGCGCGGCGGGGGCAGGTGCGGCGCCACGGCCACCACCCGCTCGCCCACCACCAGCACGTCGTGCAGGCCTCGCGGTTCGGGGTCGTACAGGTCGGCATGGCGGATGAGCCAGGCCGTTGGGCGCAGGACGCCCTCCGTTCCGTTCAACGCGTTCACCTCGTCCCCCAGTGTACAACCCCTGCGCGTTGCGCGGCGGGAGGGCGGTGCTAAGATGGGGGCGGTCATCGATCCGCGTGGGCACCAGACGCGGGAGGGGGAGGATCGGCGATGGGGCTACTGTCGCGTGCGTCGACCATCTTCAAGGCCAAGGTATCGAAGGTCTTGGATGCAGCCGAGGATCCGCGCGAAACGCTCGATTACTCCTATGAGAAGCAGCTCGAGCTCCTGCAGAAGGTGAAGCGGGGGCTGGCCGACATCGTCACCGCGCGCAAGGGTCTCGAGATGCAGGCGGCGCGCCTGGAGGCCGACATCGAACGGCTGGAGGCCGACGCGGCGGCGGCCGTCCGCCAGGGGCGAGACGACCTTGCCACGCAGGCGCTGGAGCGGAAGGCCGAGGAGGGCGAGCAGCTCGCCGATCTGCGCAAGCAGATCGAGGGGCTCAAGCAGGAAGAGGACAAGATGGCGGACAACGAGCGCCGTCTCTCCCTGAAGATCCAGACCTTCCGCACTCAGAAGGAGGTCATCAAGGCTCAGTACTCGTCGGCCGAGGCACAGGTGAAGATCGGAGAGGCCACAACGGGTATCTCCGAAGAGATGGCCGACGTGGGGTTGGCGCTCGAGCGGGCGCGCGACCGTACCGAGCGCATGCGCGCCCGGGCCGGCGCCATCGAGGACCTCACGGCCAAGGGCGCCCTGACGGATGCCCTGGACGGCAACCCCGGGGAGGGCGACCTGGAGCGGCAGCTGCGCGCCACGCGCCAGAAGGACCAGGTGGCGGCCGATCTGGCCCGGCTCAAGGCGCAGATGGGAAGCCAAGGGGGTGGGGGCGTATGATCGTCCGCATCCTCCACGAGGGGCAGTACCGCCTGTCGGGGGCGACGGCGGAAAGGTTGCGCGACGCCGACGCCCGTCTGGTGGCGGAGCTGGGGGCGATGGACGAGGAGGGCTTCCGTACCGCCTACGGCGAGATGCTGACCCTCGTGCGCCGGGAAGGCACGCCTCTGCCGGAGGCGGAGATCCACGAGTCGGACCTCATCCTGCCCGCGGCCGATACCACCCTGGAGGAGGCACGCGCCCTCTTCCACCCCAGCGTCGGAGATTCGGCGCCGGCCTAGCCGAGGGACTGGGTCTGACTCACCACCTGCAGGGCGTTGAGGTTGAGGGCCCATATGGTACCGTCGTCGGCCGACAGGCGGAACGAGAACACGGCCACGTGCGTGTGCGGGTCCATGACGATCCCGTACGCGTTGTCGTCGGCCGCGTTTACGTACAAGCGGCCGGCCGACAGGTCGGACAGGTTGGGGCCGAAGCGCGTGCGCACCGCGTGCACGCGCCGCAGGAAGGCGACGTCGACGGGCAGACGCGCGGTGACGACCATGCTGCCGCCGGGGCCCGGCCGGACGGCGAAGGTTGTACCCGAACCGGCCAGGTTCGGACGGTCGCGCGTGGCGTACGCCAGGGCTGTACCCACGCTCTCCACGTCCCCTGTGGGTTGGAAGGCCAGGAGGGCGCGTACGGCGGTGGCCCGCGTCACCGGCAAGCGTGGTCCTACGTTGCCGGTGGCGGCGCCGTACTCCGCCGCCGGCGGAAGGAGCGCCCTCACCACCTTGAGGGTGGCGGCGGTCAACGCCGCCACCACTACCACGGCGGCGGCGATCCACGGTCCCATGCGGGCGCGGCCGCGCTCGCCGCGGGCCTGGGGGACGATGCGGGAGGTCGGCGCAGGTACCGGACCGCGGCCGCGGGCGGACCGGAGGTCGGCTTGGCAGGAGGGGCATCGCCGGGCCGTGGGCCGCACGCTCGACCAGCAGACGGGGCAGCGGGACCCTTCCGCCGCAGAGGACGTCCTCATCGCCCTGCCTCCTCGTCGGGCAGGGCGCGCGCGCGGCCCAGCGGCGCGTCCCACAACGCGTACCAACGATCGAGCTCCGACTCCCGGGGCAGGGAGGGGGGCAAGAGGTCGGCCAGTCGGATCTCGCGCGCGTTGTCGCGCTCGTGCCGCCCGGCCAGGGGGACGAAGGGATAGTACAGGCCGCGGCGGTAGTTGTAGATGAGGGTGAAGGGTCCCGCGCCCACCTCCTCGAGGGGGAAGGCTGCGGCCACCAGGGCGTCGCCGTACCCCCTTTGCCGGTACTCGTCCCCCACCATGTGCAGGCCGGTGGCCACATCGTCGATCGCCCGCCCCGGCGCCTCCAGAACCCACCACGTGTACCCGAGGTCGTCCCCCGGGGTGCGGAGGTCGAGGGAGCGCTCGGCACGGTAGAGGTCGAGGATGCGGCGGATCTCCTCCCCCGCCTGGGCGAACGCCGCCCCCTCAGGCGCGCGTACGCATACCCCCCCTACGCCCAGCGAGCGGATGCCGCGGAGTTCCATGTCGACCAACGCCGCCGGCAGGGCAAAGACCGCGTCCATCTTCGGCCGCGCCCGGCGCGTGTTGCCGAACAGGGCGTCGAACAGGCTCATCGCAGCTGGCTTTCCAGGGCCCGGAGGCGGGCCAGGCGGTGCTCCAGACTCGGGTGGGTGGAGAAGAGCTCCTGGATGGAGGCGCGGGAGATCGCCGGCACGATGAAGAAGGCGGAGAGGGCCTCCACCTGCCTCAGGTCGCGGTCCGGGATGCGGCGCGCGACGTCGGAGATCTTCACCAGGGCCGACATGAGGTCCGACGGCCTCCCGGTGAGGATGCCCGAGCCCCGGTCGGCGGCGTACTCCCGGTAGCGGGAGATGGCCCGGATGAGAAAGAAGCTCACCACCCACACCAGCAACGACACGAGCCATACGAGGGCGAAGTTGTCGTTGCCCCGGCGCCGGTCGCCGCCAAAACCACCGCCGAAACCGCCACCCATGAACCAAAAACCGTTCTGGAAGATCATGGACGCCGCCGTGGCGAAGAACGAGACGAAGGTGATGACCATCACGTCCCGGTTCTTCACGTGCGTGATCTCGTGCGCCAACACCGCCTCCAGCTCAGCGTCGGTGAGGCGATCCAGGATGCCGCGCGTCACGCACACGACGGCGTGGCGGGGACTGCGCCCGGTGGCGAAGGCGTTGGGCAGGCCGATCGGGGAGACGGCCACGCGGGGCTTGGGCACGTCCGCGAGCGCCGCCACCCTGGCCACCATGGCGTGGAGCTCCGGCGCCTGGCGTTCGTCGACGACGCGGGCCCCCATCGACATGAGGACCAGGCTGTCGGAGGCGTAGTACTGCAACAGCAGAAGCCCGCCCGCGATCACGACCAGGCCGAGGAACGAGACCCCCACGTTCCATAAGACCCAGAGGAAGAGCGCGTAGACCACGCCCAAGAGGGCGAGGGAGAGCACCATGCGGGCGATCAGCCCGGTGTCGGCGCGAAGTCGCCCGGCGCGAACGCTCGTACTCGCCACCTCCTCGATGCGCCCACATTGTATGCAGCGTTCACGGCGACCACAAGCCGCTAGCGGCCTACGCGGCGCCCCCGCAGGCCGCGCCCGGCGGTGCGCGCCACCAATTCCCTGAGCGACCGCGCCAGCTCGAGCGAGCGCGCCACCTCGAGATCCGTCGCGCCGGCGATGTCGACGAACACCGTCACCGTGTCGCCCACCTGCAAGGATACGGCGCGCAGACCGTTGCGCCGGAGCGAAGCCAGGTAGGGAGCCAGGTCGCGCGCGCCGGCCTCGAACCGATACACGGCGTGCCCCGCCCGCGCCCCGGCGCCCTCCTGGGCCGTGTCGGCCAACTCCGCCTCCGGCGGTCGCAGGGGATCGCTCCCGTCCACATCCTGCCCTTCGTCGCGCAGGAGGCGTTCGCACTTGATGAGGAGCTCGACGTCCTCGTCGTCCCCGGCGAGGAGGACGTGCTCCATCACCGCCCCCTCGCCCCCGCCGTCGAGGGGGAGGTGGCGCATGCCCCCCACGAGACGCCGCACGGCCGCGTACTCGGCCGCCGTGAGCAGGCGCCTCAGGCGCACCAACGCGGTCAGTCGACGCCCGCCCGAGGGGACCAGGCGCGCTCCGGGCGCGCACAGGAAGACGCGCCTCACGGCGCCGCCGCCGTGCGGTGGACGCGAGCCGCCGCTTCGGGGAACCACCGTCGGTGGAGGGTGGGCCAGTGCGATGCGATCTCCGGGTGGCGGCGGGAGATCGAACGCGCGCGAGAGAGAGCGTGCCGCCGATCCTCGCGGGCGGTGGCGCGCCGGTAGGCGGCACCCAACAGCTCCACCGCCGCCAGCGGCCGCCCCCGTGCCACCGCCTCCGCCAACCGCCGGCAGGCGGGGGCGTCGGCCGTCCGGCCGTCCTCGCGCAGGGCCCAGCGCACCGCCGCCTCGACGTCGCCCTCGCTCTCCGCCAGGGTGCACAGGAGGTCGAACCGCCGCTGGCGCGCCAGGATCTCCTCCGCCCGGGCGCGCATGCGAGCCCGCTGGGAAGCGTCCCCCATGGCGAGGAGGTCGCGCAGGGCCGGCCACGTGGGCTGGGCCTCCCAGGCGGCGCGCAGGAAGTCGGCCACTCCGGCGACGCCTGCCTGCCCCAGCTCCCGCAGCAGGGCGTAGAGGCGCTCGGCCTCCTCCCCCTCGGCGTGCAGATAGGCGGCTTGGGCCGCCCGCGCCGCCTCCTCCTTCCGGCCCAGGCGAGCGAGCGCCTCCGCCTCGCACGCCTGCGGTGCGCACACCTGACGGTGGGCGCGAGCCACGGCGAGGACCGCCTCGTCGCCCTGCTCTTGGGCGAGCCGGCAGAGGAGGGCGACGGCGCGTTCCGCCTCCCGCCTCCCGCCGCCCTCGCCCTCGGCCGCGGCCCAGGCGGCGTGCTCCAGGGCCGTCCACGCCGCCTCCCTCGCCTCGCCGTCCAGCGCTCCCAACCAGGCGGCTACGGCATCGGCCAGGTGGCCTGGGGCGAGACGGGGATACAGGTGTGCCAGGCGGCGGGCGGAGGCCGGAGGCAGGAGCGCCCCCTGGGCCGCGCGCTCGGCCAGCCAGCGCGCCGCCCGCTCCTGCGCCCCTCCCTCGGCACCGCCCGCTGCCAACCACGCCACCACTCGTTCGGCGCCGCTCCCCGTCGGCAGGTCGGCCAGCTCCGCCCAGTCGGGCTCCGGCCGATCCCCCGGCCCACGTTCCCGCGCCAGAAGGGAGAGTGGGTCGGGGCGGCCGGCCACGAGGGCGAAGACCGTCTCCGCCAACCCCTCCCCGCCGGCGGCGAGGGGGAGGAACGGGGCAGACCCGCGCAGGTAGGCGAGGGCCACCGCCACTGCGTGGCGGCAAGGCTGAGACCGACCGCACGTGCAGCGGGTGCGGCCGAACGGCCGCACCCGCGCCTCCGCCCGGTAGTCGTCCCGGTGGCCGACGATGCGCGCCGCCGCCTGTTCACCCAGGAGGACGCCTTCCACCACGCGCTCGTCCAACACGTAGTCGAGAGCGGCGAGGAGAACGTCCTCGTCCACCCCGAGGGAGCGGTCGAGGTCGCCGACCGCGAGGCGGATGTCCACGCCCTTTCCCCCCAACCGGCCGGCGTCGAGCCGCACGGCCTTCAACCACGTGTCCGGCCCGCCCCCGCGCGGGAGGCGGGCCGCGGTCACCGCGCATTGTAGCAACCGCAGGCGGGGGCCGCAAACGGCGGCATGCGGCCCGGTGCCGACGGGCGCCGAGGGGGGGTGGCCGGCGCGGGGATTGTCCGTCCCGCCCAAATGCGCCAATATCGAGCCAACGCAGGCCACGCGGGAGCGCCTGCCCCCGACGTGCGCCACCGGGGAGGCGAGGATGGCGGCGAGCGTAGTGCGCGTCTCCGCCCTGCGCCTCGGGCTTGAGACCTTCGCCGACGAGACGGCCATGGTGCGGGCCATGACGGCACGCCTCCAGGCGCTGGCCCTGGAGGGGGCGCAGCTGTGCGTCTACCCCGGCCTGTACGGGCTTTGCCTGGCCGGCCCCTGGCCTCCCGCCATCCCCTGGACGCAGACGCTGCGCGCGGCGGGGGATCTGCGCGAGGCGTTCGTCGCTGTGGCGGCGCGGGCGGCGCGCAACGCACACGTCTACCTCGTACCGGGGTCCGTGCTTATGCCCCAGGGGGGCGGCTACACGGAGTGGGCCGGCCTGTTCGGGCCGGACGGCAGCCTGCTGGGGGAGCAGGGGGCTACCCAGCCCTCCGAGACGCTGCCCGACCTGGTGCCGGCCGCGCGCCTGGCGCCGATCCCGACCCCCCTGGGGCCGATCGGCCTCCTCGTCGGCGACGACGCCGACGTGCCCGACGTCGCCCGCATCCTCACCCTCCAGGGGGCGCGCCTCCTCGTCGCCCCCCGCGCCCCGCGGGCGCCGTACACCGCCATGCGGGCCATGGCGGGGCTTTGGCAGGCGGTGCAACAGAACCAGGTGTACGGGGTCGAGAGCGGCCTGCGCGGGCCGGCGGCAGGGGCCGAACGCGGCGGAAAGGCGGGCGCGTTCGCGCCCGGCGAGCTTACGCCCGACGGTTCCGGCTTTCTGGGCCGGCCGGGCTACTACGTGGGGGAGGGAAGCCTGGCCGCCGACCTCGACTTCGAGCGGCTCGACGACCTGCGCCGGCGTCGCCCGCTTGCCCGGCACCTGAACGCCGCCCTCTACCGCCGCGGTGCCGCCGCCTTCGGGGGCGAGCCCGGTGCTGCCCGCGCCGCGGCGGCAGGCGAAGACCATGCTTGAGGAGTTCTCGCTCCGCTTCGCCCTGTGGTGGCGTTCGCGCGGTTCCGGGGTGACCGCCCACCTGGCCCGCCGCTCCTACGAGCGGCCTCCCTACTCCCCTGCCATCGGCAGCATCCGGGTGGGTGCCGTGCAGATGCGGCCGCGCCCCATCCGCCGCGCTTGGGAGTTCGCCGACCACGCCTACGAGATGGCGCGGGCCGCCGTGCGGGAGGGGGCCGAGGTGGTGGTCTTCCCCGACCATGTCAGCCTCCCCCTCCTCACCCTCGTTCCCGGACTGGGGGACGCTGTCACCGCCAACGCCTCGCTCGAGGAGGCTCTGGCGGCTCTGGGGGAGGCGGAAGAGCCCGAGGAGGGGGGGGAGGGCATCAGCGTCGCCGACGTGGTGGCCGTCGCCACCCCCGCCCTCGCTCGCGTCTACCGCACCACCTTCGCCACGCTGGCACGCCGGTTTCGCGTCCACATCGCCGCCGGAAGCACCATGCTGGCGGAACGGGACGGCCGCGTACTGGCCCGATGCCACCTGTTCGGACCGTCCGGCCGGTTGCTCGAGGCCCAGGCCAAGACCCACCTCACGCCCCTGGAGCGGCGGTGGGGTCTGGGCAGCGGGGACGAACTGCGGGTGGTGGACACGGCCGTCGGCCGCGTCGCCCTCACTGGCACCATGGACAGCGCCTTCTTCGAGCCCTTCCGTCTGCTGGACGAGGCAGGGGCCGAGGTCGTCCTTCAGGCCAGCGCGGAGGTGGGCGAGCCGGAGCCGTGGCGGGCCATGGGCGGCCTGTGGGCCCGCGTGCAGGAGGCGTGCCTATACGGGGTGCAGGGGGCGCTGGTGGGGGAGGCGCTAGGCCTGAGGTTCGGCGGCATGGCGGCCGTCTACGCCCCCCTCGCCCTGACCCCGGAGGGGGACGGCGTCCTGGCTGCGGCGCGCAGCGCCGACGCAGACGAGGTGGTGGTGGCCGACCTGGACATCGGCGCCCTCCGCCAGCTGAGGCGTTCGCGGGGGGTGCGCCGCAACCGCCGCCTCATCGGCCGCTACCTGCCCGAACTGTACACCCGCCCCTGGCCGTGGCCGGAGGAGCAGGGTAGGGGGACGCCCGGAGCGGGGGCGGGATGAGGGGTCCGACCGGAACGGCCTGAGAAGAAGATGGAGAAGGGAGTCCCCGCTTCCCGGACGGGTGCCGGGTGGGGCGGGGTACGGGAAGGGGGAGGGGAGCGTGGCAGGGGAGAGCGACCGCCTGGTAGAGGCCCTGGTGACGGCCGGCGATCCATTCGCCGCTGCCAGCCGCCGCTGCTTCGGGTGCGGAGCCGACAACGTGCGCGGCCTACGCCTGCGGGTGGAGTCCGACGACGGGCGCGGGGAGGCGTCGTGCGCGGTGACGCTGGACGCCGACCTCCAGGGGTGGGATGGGGTGGCGCACGGCGGCGTGGTGTCCACCCTCCTCGACGAGGTGCTCACCTACAGCTTGGGAGAGCGCCGGCCCGTGTTCACGGTGGAGCTGAGGGTGCGCTACAAGAAGGCCGTCCCCCTCGGCGTGCCCCTGACCGTACGGGCACGCCGCACGGCGTCGCACGGCCGGCTCATGCAGGCGGAGGGGGAGGTCGTGGGCCCCGGGGGCGAGGTGCTGGCCACGGCGGAGGGCAAGTTCCTCCGTCCGCGCGGACACTGACGAGGCAGCGGGCCGCCCGGTTTGACAGGGAGGGAAGGGCGGCCCTATACTTCTCATCACCTTACGAACATATGTTTGGGTTCGGGTGATGGGCGTGCAGGCGTGGACGGTGGTGGTCGAGCTGAGGGGGGTGCTCGTACACGCCGCCGGAGGGCGGCCGGCCGCGGCGAGCGCGGCCGGCCGCGTGGTCGACGTGAACGCGGCGGCGGCGGCGAGAGGGGTGGTGGAGGGTATGGCGGAGCGCACGGCCGCGCTGCGCATGCCGGCGCTCCACCGCCTCCCCCTCACCCCCTCCCTGCAAGACCGCGCCCGTCGGGTGTTGGACCGGGGGCTGGGCGTCTTGGCCGATCGGGTGCAGCCGGAGGGAGAGCGGGGGGCGATCGTGCGCTCCCTGCCCTGGCGGGCGGAGGCGTGGGCGGAGCCATGGGCCGACGCCTGCCGCCGCCTGGTGCCGGCATGGGGGTGGCGGCTGGAGGGAGCCGCCGGGCGCACCGCGTGGGAGGCGCGCCTCGTGTTGCGTGCCGGTCGGCAGGGCGTGGGCGGGCTGAAGCGGTGGGAGACGGCGGGGGGCTGCCTGTGGCTGGGGGGCTGGCGCGACCTCCCGCCGGCGGTGCTGGCGGATGTGCCGTCGGCGGCGCAAGAGCGGATGCGCCGGCGCGGGATCGACACCCTTGGGGCCCTGGCCGCCCTGCCCGAGGAGGACCGGCGGGAGCTGGTGGGGACGTCGTGGGCGCGGCGCCTGGGAGGAGACGGCGGTGACGAGGGGGACACCGGGGACGGGGGCCGGACCTTCGCCGGCGCACGCCGCTTCGATCCCGCCCTAGGGGGACGGGAGGCGCTGGAGGGGGCGCTGGCGGCGCTTGCGGCGGAGGCGGAGGCCGCTCTGGAACGGCGGGGCGAGGGCGTGCGCCGCCTGGCGCTAGCGGTAGAGGGCGAGGGGGGGCGGCGGTGGTACCGGGAGCGCGACCTCCTCGTACCCCTGCCCCCCCGGCGCCTGGGCGGGGCGGCGCGCGCCCTGTTGTGGTCGGGCGGGGTGGACGGACCGGTGACCGACCTGCGGCTGGAGGTGCAAGGCGAGGCGCTGCGCTGGTCGCAAGTGCAGCTCCTCGGCGGCCGGCGTTCCCCCGCTCCCATCGAGCCGGTGCGCCGGGGATGGGCCGCCGACCGCCGCGTCCGTCGCGAGATCCGCCTCGCCCTGTGGGACCCCCTGCGAGGAGGCGAGGAAGGTGCCCCGACTCGTTGACCTGCCGGTCCGCCGTCTCCCTCCCTCGGGCGGACGCCCGGGCGCGCTCCTCGTGGGGCGACGACGCATGATGGTCCGGCGCCTGCTGGAGCGGTGGCGGGAAAGCGGGGAGTGGTGGGAGGGCGAGGGGGAGCGCGAGGTGGAGCGGCTGCTTCTCGCCGACGGGGCGGTGGTGGAGATCAGCGCCGCCGTCGACGCCTCCGGCGGCGTCGTCCTGGAGGGCGGATGGCGGCTGGTGGCGCGGTTCGACTGAGGTGGGAGGAGGTGGCCGCCATGGGGACGGGGGGAGGGACATGCCAACCTTCCTGCGCCCTCCCCCTCCTGCACGTGCATTCCCACTACTCCTTGCGCGAGGGCGTAGACTCCCCCCAGGAGATCGTCCGCGTCGCCGCCGCGGCGGGATACGGCACCGTCGCCCTCACCGACCGCTCCTCGCTCTCCGGGGGCGTCCGCTTCGTGCGCGCCGCCCAAGCCGCGGGCCTATCCCCCGTCCTGGGGACGGAGGTGCACACGGCGGGCGAGGAACCGGATCGCCTGATCCTCCTCGCCGACGGCGAGGAGGGATACCGCAACCTCTCCCGCCTTCTCACCGCCGCCTATGCCCTGGGGGGGCGGCACGACCCGAGGGTGACGCCCGACCTAGTGGCGGCGCACCGGCGGGGAGTGTTCGCCCTCCTCGGCACGCGCCGCTCCCTCGCCGCACGCGCCCTCCTGGGCGGGCAGCTGGAGCGGGCGCGGGCGCACGTCGCCCCCTACGCCGAGATCTTCGGCCCCGAAGGCGCCGCCCTGGTGCTGGAACGCGCCTACCTGCCGGGAGAACCCCGCCTGGAGGCGGGGATCGACGCCCTGGCACGGACGTTCGGCCTGCCGGTCGTGGCGGCACCGCCGGTGCGCCACGCGCGGCGCGAGGACATGTGGCTATGCGACCTTCTGGCCTGCGTGCGCAGCGGCCGAAGCCTAGACGCGCCTTCCCCGCTTCGCCCCCTCAACCGCGAGGGGTACATCCTGCCCCGGGAGGAGTTCGCACGGCGCTATGCCGACCGCCCTGACGCCCTGCAGGGGGCGGCTTTCCTGGGGGAACGCCTGCGGCCGCCCTACCGCGTCCCCTCGCCGCGGTTGCGCGCCCCCAGCATACGCCTGCCGGCGGGCGAGAGCGCGCCGGAGGCCCTGCGGGCGGCGGTGCGGGAGGGGGTGGCGCGACGGTACGGCCCGCATCCGCCGGCGGGGCTGTGGGATCGGTTGGAGCACGAGCTGGGGGTGATCCTCGACCTCGGGTACGCCGATTATTTCCTTCTTGTGATGGACGTGGTGGCATTCGCGCGCCGGAGCGGAATCCGGGTGGCCGGGCGGGGATCGGCCGCCGACTCGGCCGTGGCCTACGCCCTGGGGATCACCGAGGTGGACGCGTTCGCTCGCGGCCTTCTGTTCGAGCGGTTTCTCAGCCGGGAGCGGGGCGAGCGCCCGGACATCGACCTTGACTTCGACGCCCGTCAGCGCGACCGCGTGGCGGCGTATGTGCGCGAGCGCTATGGGGACGAGCACGTGGCTGCGGTCGGCACCTTCGCCACCTACCGCATCCGCTCGGCCGTGCGGGAGCTGGGGGAGGCGTTGGGATTCGGGGAAGGGGAGCTGGACCGCCTGGCCAAAAGCATCCCCGACGTGGCGGCGGACGCCATCCTGCCCGAGTGGGACCGATATCCCGAGCTCAGGGGACGGGAAGAGGAGCGACGGCGCTACGCCCTCCTGTGGCGGGCGGCGGCGGCGCTGGCGGGCGCGCCCAGGCTTCCTTCCACCCACCTAGGCGGGTTGGTGATCGCGGACGAGCCGGTGGCCGGCATCGCCCCCCTCTTCCCTGCCGCCAACGGCGGCATCACCATGGCTCTGGACAAGGACGACGTGGAGGACATGGGGTTGATCAAGCTCGACCTGCTGTCCCTGCGCGCCCTGTCCGCCCTGGACCGGACGGTGCGCGCGCTGGCGCCGGGGGCGGAAGGACGGGTGGTGCCCGACGACCCGGCCACGTACGCGCGCATCCGCCGGGGCGAGACGATCGGCGTCTTCCAGCTGGAGAGCCCGGCCCAGCGCGCTCTGCAGGCGCGCCTGGGGGCCGAGCGGTTGGAGGACCTCGTGCATTCGGTGGCCCTCATCCGCCCGGGCCCGATCCAGGGCAACATGGTCGATCCCTACGTGCGGCGCCGACGGGGGGAGGAGGCGGTCGCCTACCTCCACCCCCAGCTCGAGCCCATCCTGGCCAAGACATACGGTGTGGTCCTGTTCCAGGAGCAGGTGATCGAGATCGCCGTGCGGGTGGCGGGTTTTGCCCCGGGGGAGGCGGATCGCCTGCGCCGGGTGATGACGCACGGCCGGTCGCGTGCGGAGATGGCCGCGATCGGGGAAGAATTCGTGGCCCGGGCACGGGGGCGGGGCATGGAGGAAGCGACGGCGCGGGCGATCTTCGACATGCTCGCCGGCTACGCCAGCTACGGCTTCTCGGAGGCGCACGCTGCGGCCTTCGGCCAGACCGCCTACGTCACGGCCTTCCTGCTGGAGCACGAGCCCGCGGCCTCCTTCGCCGCCCTGCTGTCGGAACAGCCCATGGGCTACTACCCGCCGTGGGTGCTGGCCAACGAGGCCAAGCGGCGGGGTCTGGCCTTCCTTCCCCCGGACGTGAACCGGAGCGAAGTCGCGTGCACGGTGGAGGAGGGGAGGATCCGCCTCGGTCTGGCGTTGGTGGCGGGGGTGGGGGAGGATCGGGCGCGTCGGATCGTGGAACGCCGGCCGCCTGGCGGCTACGCGTCCCTGGCGGATGTTCGGGTTGTGGGCGGCGTCGATCGCGCCTCGCTGGAGCAGCTGGTGCGGGCCGGGGCGCTGGATGCCCTGGGAGGATCGCGGCGCCGCATGCTGGCGGAGTGCGCCCTGCCCCTACACCAAATGCGCCTAGGGGGAGGCGCCTGGGAGAGGGAGCAGGAGGAGGACTTCAGCGAGGCGGAGCGACGCCAGATGGAGGTCGAGGTGCTGGGGATGGAGTGGCGGCCGTCGGCCTGGGGGCCGCTGCGCCCCGCCTTGCGGCGGGCGGGCTACACCTCCAGCGCAGAGCTGGCCGCCGTTCCCACCGGCGCCCGTGTGCGCTGCGTCGGCTGGCCCTTCCGCCCGCACCGCCCCCCCACTCGGAGCGGTCGCCCCGCTGCCTTCTTCTCTCTCGTCGACGAGGGCGGCCTCGTGGACTGCGTGTGCTTCGCCCCCGCCTACCGCGCATACGGCGCCCTCCTGTTTCGCCGTCCCCTGCCACCGCTCGAGGTGGAGGGGAGGGTGGAGGTGCGGGGGGAGGGGCGAGAGGTGATCGTCGACCGCGTGCGGCCGTGGCCGGGCGCCCTCGCCTCACCGGCCGGCGGCTCCCATTTCTCCGCCTCCCCCCGGGGGAGGTCGAGGTAGGCCAGGCGTCACCCCGCCTCCCGCATGCGTTGTTGCCGCCCGCTCCATGCGCCAAGATGGAAACGGGCTCCACCACCATCGCGGAGGTGCACTGATGGAACTCGAACGGCAGTGGGTGACGTACAGCGCCGACGGTGCCCCCGTGCAAGCCTATCTCGTGCGCCCCGCACGGGCGCAGGCGCCGCTGCCGGGGGTCGTGGTGATCCAGGAGGTCTGGGGCGTGGACGCCCATATCCAGGACGTGACGGATCGGTTCGCCACCGCCGGGTACGCCGCCATGGCCCCCGATCTGTATTCGCACGGGGGACGTCCGCCGGAGCTCGAGGAGGGGGCGATCCTGGCCGTGCGGACGTTTCTCGACACCCTGCCTCCGGCCGCATGGGGGGACGTGGCCCAACGGGAGGCGGCCATCGACCGCCTTCCCCCCGACGAAGGCAGCCGCATTCGGCAGACGCTCCACCGCATCTTCGACCCCGCGCGTCCCATGGCGCAGTACGTCGGCGACCTGCGGGCGGCGGCGGCCTACCTGCGGGACGGCCCGTCGCGCGGTAGGGCCGTGGGCTCGGTTGGCTACTGTATGGGCGGGGCGCTCTCGGTCCGCCTCGCGGCCGCCGACGAGCGCTTGGGGGCGGCGGTGATCTACTACGGCGACGCTCCCTCCGAGGAGGAGCAGGCGCGCATCGCCTGCCCCGTGCTGGGGCTGTACGGCGGGGAAGACCACCGCATCACCGACCGCGTGCCCGAGTTCGCCGCCCGCATGCAGTCCCTGGGCAAGGCGTTCGCCCACCGCGTCTACCCCGGCGCGCCGCACGCCTTCTTCAACGACCTGAGGCGCTCGTACCATGTGGACGCGGCGCGTGACGCGTGGGCACGCACCCTCGCCTTCCTGGCCGACCACCTGGCCTAGGAGGCGTGGGTCCCGCAGTCCGGTTCTTGGCGGGGCGCCGCGTCGGGCGGCGCCCTGGCGCGTAGCGACGGTGATGCGGTCGGGGCACGGGATGATCGTTGCCGGATCGAGCGCGACCGCGAAGGTCGAAGCATGACGGCGAAGCCATCGTCTAACGCTGCGGCATGGCGGCGGAGCGTGGACGACTCGCGTTGGTGGGCGATCGCCCGACGTGCTATGATGCCGGAGCACGGTCGCCGAGGCGACCGACGACGGGACGGCGCCGGGATGCCTGGCGCGATGTCGCCTTGACCTTTGAAAACCGAGCAGCGACCTATGCGGCCCCGGCCGTCTTCGCGAGGGGGCGGTTGGGAGAGAGCGCGGGGTTGGACGCCCCGTTGGCCTGGCTTGTGTGCGGGAGTGCGCGAGTCGGGCGAGGACGGAGAGTTTGATCCTGGCTCAGGACGAACGCTGGCGGCGTGCCTAAGGCATGCAAGTCGAGCGCCTTCATGGTCCGAGAGGGCTGTGGGGGAGCGGCGGACGGGTGAGGAACACGTGGGTGATCTGCCCTTCGGACCGGGATACCCTTCCGAAAGGGAGGTCAATACCGGGTACGCCCGCGTCTCTGAGGGGGCGTGGGGAGAGGGGAGACCCGCCGGAGGATGAGCCCGCGGCCCATTAGCTTGTTGGCGGGGTAACGGCCCACCAAGGCGACGATGGGTAGCCGGCCTGAGAGGGCGACCGGCCACACTGGGACTGAGAGACGGCCCAGACTCCTACGGGAGGCAGCAGCCGGGAATCTTCCACAATGGGCGAAAGCCTGATGGAGCAACGCCGCGTGTGCGAGGAAGGCCTTCGGGTTGTAAAGCACTGTCCTTGGGGACGAAGGAAGGGACGGTACCCAGGGAGGAAGCCCCGGCTAACTACGTGCCAGCAGCCGCGGTAATACGTAGGGGGCGAGCGTTGTCCGGAATGACTGGGCG